>NZ_JBHWBZ010000001.1:291263-317925 GCF_042735475.1 Kitasatospora sp. NPDC059577
GTTGGGGTGGGCGCGGCCGCTCCCCCCCCCCCGCCCACCGAGCCCTCCCCCCCGCGGCGGCGCGCGCGCCCGCCCAGCCCCCCCCCCCCGCCGCCGGCGGCCCCCCCCCCCGGGCCGTGCGACCGAGACGACCGGACGACGGAGCGTGCCACCATGGCGAACCCCCAGCCGACAGCCCCGCACGGCCCCGAGCGCCGCGAGCTCATCCTCCGAGCGGCGGTCCGCGAGGGGCTGCTGGACCCCGAGGAGGCACGGCTCGCGGCCTTCCTCGACCTGGACGCGGTGGCGGCGACCGTCGACTCGCTGCACCGCGCGTTCCCCGGCCCGGTCGAGGTGCTGCACGCCTTCGCGGCCAAGGCCAACTGCCTCGTTCCCGTCCTGGAGCGGCTGCGCACCCTCGGGATGGGCTGCGAGGTGGCCAGCCCCGGCGAGTTCGCGCAGGCCCTCGCGGCCGGGTTCGAGCCGGCCCGGATCGTCTTCGACTCCCCGGCCAAGACCCGCCGCGAGCTGGCGCGGGCGCTGGACCTCGGGGTGGCGGTCAACGTGGACAACTGGCAGGAGCTGGCCCGGATCGACGAACTGCTGACGACCCGGCGGACCCGCTCCAGGTTCGGGGTCCGGGTCAACCCGCAGATCGGCGCCGGCGCCATCGGGGCCATGAGCACCGCCACCGCGACCTCCAAGTTCGGCATCACGCCGGCCGAGGACGGCAACACCGGGCGGCTGGTTGCGGCCTTCCGGGACCGGCCCTGGCTCGGCTGGCTGCACTGCCACGTCGGCAGCCAGGGCTGCCCGCCGGACCTGATGGCCGAGGGCGTCGCCGCGACCGTCGCCCTCGCCCGCACGATCAACGCCGAGCTGGGCCGCCGTCAGGTGGTCGGCCTCGACATCGGCGGCGGCCTGCCGGTCAACTTCGCCGACGACCGGGTGACCCCGGACTACCCGGACTACGTCCAACGCCTACGGGCGCACGCGCCCGACCTCCTCACCGGCGAGTTCCGGCTGGTGACCGAGTTCGGCCGGTCCGTGCTGGCCAAGAACGGCTTCACCGCCGCCTACGTGGAGTACACCAAGACCTCCGGCGGACGGGCCATCGCGATCACCTCCGCCGGTGTCCAGGTGGCCACCCGCACGGTCTTCGCACCGGAGGCCTGGCCGCTGCGGGTCACCGCGCACGACCCCACCGGCGCGGCCAAGCACGGGGAGCCGGTCGAACAGGACGTGGCCGGCCCGGCCTGCTTCGCCGGGGACCTGGTCGCCGAGGCCCGGCCCCTGCCCCTGCTGGAACCGGGGGACCTCGTCGCGCTGCTGGACACCGGGGCCTACTACACCTCGACCCCGTTCTCCTACAACAGCCTGCTGGAGCCCGCCGTGTACGGGGCCGCCGTGGCGGCCGACGGGGCCGTGTGCTTCGAGACGCTGCGCCGCGCGCAGACCGTCGAGGAGCTGTTGGACCGCACCGGCGGGTGAGCCCCTCCGGCCCGCCCGCCCGCGGGCGGCCCGGCTCGCGGTCAGTCGCCGACGAACCACGCTTGCCCGTCCCGGCCCGGAGCCCGGACCGCAGTGTCGGGAACCTCGCCGGGCACCTGTATCTTGATCACTCGCCGACCTGGCGGTGTCCCGTCCCGGGAGGTGCGTCCCCGGGGGTGCGTCCCGGGGGGTGCCGACGTCCGGGTCCGGCCCGGGCCGGTGGCCGTCTTCGCGGGGAGGGGCAGAGCCGCCGCGGGCAGAGCCGCCGCGGGCAGGGTCCCCGCGGGCGGGGTCGCCGTCGCCGGGGCGTCAGGAAGACCTCGACCGGGGCTGAACGGCCGTTCCTCGTCTCAACGTTCTCGAAGGATCCCGCATGACCGTTTCCGTCCCGCCGGACAGCCCGCAGCCCACTGACGCCAAGCCGGCCGAGGTCGAGTCCGCCGACGCCGAGCCTGTTGACACCGAGCCTGTTGACGCCGAGTCGGCCGGCGCCGCTCGGGTTGACGTCAAGGCTGCCGACGCGGACCGGGCCGGTGCCGAGCCCGCCGACGCCGACCCGTGGACGCCGCTGGACCCGGGGCAGGGCGCGGCTCCGGCGTCGGGCGGGGCCGCGGTGCCGGCACCTGCCGCACCTGCCGCGGCCCCGGCCGAGGCTTCCGGCCAGGTCCCGGTACCCGGCCAGGCCCCGATACCCGGCCGGGTACCGGCCCCCGGCCAGGCCCCGGGCGTGCCGTACTGGCCGCCGTACCCGGTGGCGGCGCCGCAGCCCCGCAACGGTCTGGGCACCGCGGCCATGGTGCTCGGCATCGTCGGTACGGTCCTCAGCCTCGGCATCATCCTGTTCTGGCTGTCGTGGCTGCCGGCCCTGCTCGCCCTGATCTTCGGTGTCATCGGCATGGGCTACGCGCGCAAGGGCCAGGCGACCAACCGGGGGATGGCGCTCGCGGGCGTGATCCTGGGGATCACCGGTCTGCTGGTCTCGGTCGGCACCGGCGTCGTCGTCGTGCTGCAGGTGCAGGCCGTCAAGCAGGAGGAGCGGGCCGAGGCGGAGGCCGCGCGCGTTCGCAGCGAGGCCGCGATCCAGGCCGCCGAGGAGCGGGCGGCGCAGGAGAAGGAGCGGATCGAGACCGAGCGGAAGCGGATCGAGGCCGAGAAGGAGAAGGCCGCCGCGGACGAGCGGGCCCGGCGCCTGGCGTTCGGCCAGTCCTACACGTACCCGGACGGGCTGAAGGTCACGATGGCCCCGCCGGAGCCCTACGTCCCGAGCGAGACCGTCTTCGAGGCCCCGAAGAACGCCAAGATCCTCCAGGTGAGGATCACCGTCGTCAACACCGGTTCCAAGGACGTCTCGCTCTACGGTTCGGGCATGCCGTTCGTCAGGGACGCCAACGGGGGCCTCGTCTTCCAGGTGATCGACGGGAGTAACCGGATGAAGCTCCTCGGCGGCTCGCTGGCCCCCGGGCAGGAGGCCACCAGCCTGTCCGCGTACGCCCTGCCGAACAGCGCGGCCGGCACGTTCACCGTCGAGTTCGACTACGGCAGCGGGCTGCAGCGCAAGAACGTCATCTGGTCCGGCTCCCCCAGCTGACCCGGAACCACCCGGCCATGTGCTTTCCCCCGGCCGCGTGCTGTCCCCGCGCCACGCGTCTCCCTGGGCCTCGGCTGACCCGTCCGGCGCAGCGTGGCGCGCGGGCCGGGCGGGGTGCTGCGATCTTCGGAGGACGCCCGGCCGCGCCCGACCGCCGGGTCCCGTCGTCCCGTCGTCGTCCCGAGACCGTGGAGGCCCGGATGTGGCAGGCACCCCCAGCCCCCGTCAGCCGTGAGTGGCTCCCGGTGCTGGACATGCCGGCGGCCGCTGCGCAGAACCGCTGGACGGTGCTGCTGCGCGCGCTGCTGCTGATCCCCCAGTTCGTGGTGGTGTGGGCGCTGTCGGTGGTGGCGTTCTTCGTGACCGTCATCGGCTGGTTCGGCGCGCTGGTGCTCGGCCGGCTGCCCGGCTTCGTGGTGGACTACCTGACCGCGTTCGTCCCGTACGAGACCCGCGTCACGGCCTACCTGATGCTCACCGTGGACCGCTACCCGCCGTTCGCGTTCCACGCCCCCGACTACCCGGTGCAGGTCGGGCTGCGGCCGGGGGAGCTGAACCGGCTCGCCGTCCTGTTCCGCATCATCCTCGTCATCCCGGCGTCGATCGTGCAGGGCCTGGTGTACGCGGGCTGGTGGATGGTGGCGTTCGTCGTCTGGGTCGTGGTGCTGGTCCTCGGCCGGATGCCGCAGCCGCTGTACGAGGCGACGACCGCGATCCTGCGCTACCGGCTGCGGTACGACGCCTACCTGGTGATGCTCTCCTCCGCCTACCCCAAGCGCCTGTTCGGCGACGAGCCGGGCAGCGAGCCGGACGGACCGGTGTCGGCCACCCGCCCGCTCGTCCTGAGCGGCGCCGGGCGCGGCCTGCTCGTCGTCTTCATCCTGCTCGGCGTGGTCTCCTGGACGACGAGCTCGGTCACCGCCTCGGTGGACTCGGACGACGACGACTCCGGCGACCCGACCCGGCACGTCGACGCGCCGCTCGTGCCGGGCCCCGCCGACGGTCCGCAGCGGAACCTGCCGGGTCGGTCGTAGCCGACCGTTCCGCGGCGGCCGGGGGCCGGTCGGCCGGTATTCGATCTTCGCTACTCTGATCGAATGACCGACAAGCTGGTGCACCGTTACCGTCAGGCCGTGGAACCGCTCTTGGCCGTGGGGGAGCGGATGCTGGACGTGGCCACCGTCTACCCGGTGGCCGGGGCCGAGGGCCTCGGGGACGGACTGGGCGCCAAGCTCGGGAACAAGCTCTCACGGATCGGCGCGGTGTCCGGGCAGACGGGGAGCCTGGCACAGAGCTTCCCCACCGGTGAGGGCGCGGCCATGCACAAGCTGCTCCTGGTCACCGACCAACGCGTCGCCTTCGTCTCGACGAGTGACATCCGGAAGGCCGGCGAGGTGCACTGGCACGTGCCGCGCCACTTCGTCACCCGCGTCGAGCGCCGCCCGAGGCTCCAGGCCATGGCCCGGTTCCGACTGCACTTCGCCGACGGCTCGGCGGTCTCGGCCCTGACCCTGCGGCGGCGCACCATCGAGGCCCTGGCGGACCAGCTGGGACGGTAGCCGGGCCACCGTCCCCGGGGCGTGCCCGTGGCGGCGGCCGGACGGGGCCGGCCGCCGGGGCGAGCGACGGGGCTACCTGCCCTCCGAGGCCCCGCCGCCTCCGGACCGCTTGCGGCGGGCCCGGATCTCCGGATGCTCCGCGGTGATCTCGATCAGCAGGTCCGGATGGAATCCGGGGCAGCCGAACGAGGGCGCGCCGGTGAGTTCCCACGGCTGCGTGCACGTGTCCACGTACCGGGGGTCCAGCGAGCCGGAGACCTCGGCGACCCAGGTGCCCAGGAGGACGGGGCCATCGGGGAACAGGAACGGGTCGAGCGCCCAGGACGTGCCGTCGTCGCAGTGGAGCACGGGCGCCACGTGGTGGTTCCACCGGTGCGGGTCGTGCACCACGAAGCCCTCGGCGGGCACCACCCACACCTTGCTCAGGTTGTGGCAGGCGATGCTCGGGTGATGTGCGTCGATGTGGAGGCACACGGCCTGCGCCAGGTACTCGCAGCCGTCCGTGCCCTGGTCCCGCGGGGCCTCGACGGCCCCGGTGATCTCGCCCCACAGGTCCGCCGGCGCCGTGCGGCCGAAGGGCACCGGCGGCACTGCCGCCAGCTGCGCCGCGCGGGCCCGGAGCGCGGGCATCAGGTCCTCGGCGATGCCCGGGAAGGGGCTCAGCCAGTCGAGGACGGAGGTGACCCCCGCGATGCTCCGCAACTGCCCGACCGCATCGGTCTCGATGAACTCCAGGCAGGCCTGCCGGACTCGGAACAGCTCCTCCTCGTCCGCGTCGGTGTGGAACTCGCGCTGCGTCATCACGTCGAAGAGGGCCTGCCGGGACAGTCCGCCGACCTGGTACGAGGTCAGGGGTGTCGGCTCGTCCTCGTCCTCGTCCTGTGCCGCTGCCGAGGTGAGGATCCTGGCCAGCCACTCGGGCAGTGGCTTCTCGTCGTCCTCCGCCGACTCGGAGGCGGAGCCGGACGACGAGCCCGAGCCGGACGACGAACCGGAGCCGGACGACGAACCGGAGCCGGACGACGAACCGGAGCCCGAGCCGGACGACGAACCGGAGCCCGATTCCGAACCCGAGCCCGAGCGGGACGACGACTCGCGGTTCGTGGGCGCCGGTGCGATGACCGCTGCCTGCGGTTCCGTCCGCCGACGCTTGGCGGCCGGTTCCTCGGTACCGGCGGAATCCTGCTCGGCGGCCTGCGCGAGCGCCTGCTCGTCGGCCAGACCCTTGCCGATCGGTGTGCCCAACTCGTTCTCGCGCTTCACGGCACGCCTCCCCCGGGGAGGGCCCCACGCGCCTCCCGGCCTGAGAGACTATGCGGAACACCCCACGTACGAAAGGCTTTTGGCCTGCCGCCGTGGCCGACCGGGACCGCCCGGGCCCGGTGTACGGGGGAAGCACCGGGCCCGGGCGGTGTCGACGGCGTCAGGCCCAGGGGTTGAACGGGATGCCCGCGGGCTTCGACGCGTTGAGGAGGTTGCGGAAGCGGTCGTCCTTGTCGGTCGTCTTGATGGTGGCCGATCCGAAGTCGGCGTTGTTCAGCCGGTCGCGCAGCCAGGTGCTGGGCCAGCCGTTCCAGTCGACGATGGGGGGCTGGCGCCAGTTGTGGTAGTGGTTCTCCGGCGGCTCGTCGTTGTTGTTGGCCAGCCGGAACAGGTGGGTGAGGCCGGGCAGGCCGTCCTTGTGGTAGACGACCTTGGGGTGGCTGCCGTCGAACCGCACGGACGAACGCGGGTACGTGGCCTGGCTGCTGTGCTGGGTCAGGCTCAGGTACTCGACCTGGTTGGACGACTGCTTGACCCAGGAGATGACGTGCTCCCAGTCGTGGCGGTGGCCGCCCGAGCCCTGCACCGTCTGGTCCTTCTCGAAGTAGCTGGCGTACACGATGGCGCACCAGCCGTTGTTGCATTTGGAGCGGGCGTAGGTCTGGGACCGGTCCAGGTCGGACTGGTCGCGGCAGTTCCCGTTGATGGCGCCGGTGGTCTTCAGGCCCGGGTTGAGGGTGCCGTCCGGGGCGATGGCGGAGACCGCGTAGCAGCCGTCGACGTCGTAGTCGTAGGCGGGCGAGAACGACGCCTCGTAACCGCCTGCCCGCTGGGGCAGGTTGGGCAGGGAGTCCGCCTGGGCGGCGGTCCCGGGGAGGGTGAGCAGCAGCGCGCCGGCGCCGACGAGCGTGGCGATCCCGCGCCGGCCGCGGCCGGTCCCGGTGGTCCCGGTGGTGGTGCCCGTGTCCGTGGCCTTGCGGTCCTGACCTCGTGTCAAGAAGTTCTTCATCGTCACCTGTTTCCATGGTCGTCGCACTGGCCGGCCGGCGGTGACCGGCGGCCCGTGACGAGCATGGCGTGCGCACCGGCCCGGGCGGAACAGTCACATGACGTACGGACACGGAGACCGTCTCTACACGACCCGACTCGACCGGGTCTCCGTCAAACGACCTAACCGGTCCACCGCGGGAGCCGGTCCGCAGGACGCGCGCCACCCGGCGGGGCCTCCGGACGCGTACGCCCCGAGGGCGCGCGGACGCGAGGCCCCGGCCTCGCGGGTGTCCCGCCGCCGTGTCGGATCGTGGGACGGAAGATCGGCGGCCTCCGATCTGCGGCCGGCTCCGGCGGTGCTCGTTGGCATCCGCGAGGAGGCCTCTGCAGGCCGCTGACCTGGTGATTACGGTGGTGGACGCAGGGCAGGACGAGGGTCCGGTGCCCCCGAGACGTGAGGTCGATCCCATGAGCCTGAGCATCCGCAACCAGATCCCCGGCACCGTCATCTCCGTGACCACGGGCGAGGCGATGGCGACGGTGAAGGCCCGCCTGGACGGTGGTCAGGAGATCACGGCGGCCGTGACCGCCGACGCCGTCAAGGACCTCGGCCTCGCCGAGGGCACCGCCGTGCGCGCCTTGGTGAAGTCCACCGAGGTCTCGCTCGCGACCGGACCGGTGTCCGGTCTGAGCATCCGCAACCGGATCCCCGGCACGGTGGTCGACGTGGCGACCGGTGCCGCCATGGCGACGGTGAAGGTCGCCGTCGACGGCGGCGAGCTGACCGCGGCCATCACCAGGGAGGCCGTGACCGAACTCGGTCTGGCGGCCGGCTCCCCGGTCGTCGCGCTCATCAAGTCCACCGAGGTCTCGCTCGCGACGGCCTGACGCGGGTGGTCGACGGGAGGGCCCGTCCCGGGTGGACGGCCGCCCCGACGGGTCCGGTTGCGACCTCGTCCGGGACACCGCTCTGCGCTCCGCCGCGGTGCCCTTCCTGTCCACGGGCGACGGACTGATCCACACCGTCCTGCGCGAACCGGTCCTTCCGGGCAGCGACGCGACCACGATCCTTGACCCGTACTCCTGCGCCGAGATCGACCCGCGGACCGGGACCGTCGTGCGGCGCGCGTGGCCGGGCAGCGGCTTCCGCTACGACACCCTCCGGATGGCCGGGACCATCGCGCCCGGCGGCGTCGTCCTGCAGGGGACGGTGACGGGCGTCGTCCGGATCGCCGGGCGGTAGCCCGGGAACGGTCGGGTGGCGGACCCGGGAACGGCGGTGTGCCGCCCCGGCCGTGCCGGGGCCTACTCCGGCGCGGGGAGGGCCTCCTGCTTCCCCGGCGCGGCTGCCGCCCGGTCCGGCGCCCGGTCCGGCGCCCGGCCCGGCGTCGGGTCCGGCGTCCGGGAGCGGCGCAGCCCCGGGGCCAGCAGCAGGGTGGCGGTCAGCGATGCCGCCGCGGTCGCCGCCATCGCGGTGGCCGGGGACGTCAGCTCGGCCGCCGCGCCGGCCGCCGCCGCACCGACCCCCTGCAGGGTGAGCATCCCCGCACCGTGCAGGCCGAGCGCCTGCCCGCTCAGCTCGTCGGGCGTCAGCGCCACCAGCCGCTCCTGCAGCAGCAGCCCCGACGCGTACCCGGAGGTGGCGAGCGTGACCAGCACCAGGGCGAGCGGCAGCCCCGGGTCGAACGCGAAGAACAGGTACGGGGCGGCGAGCAGGACGCACAGCGGGACGGCCAGCCGGTCCCGCCACCCGGCGGGCAGGAAGCGGCCCGCGACGGCGTCGCCGACCAGCATGCCGCCCGCCCCGCAGGCGAACAGCAGGCCCGCGTCACGGGGCGCGTACGGGACGTACAGCGACTCCACGCCGACGACCAGGCCGTTCGGCACCCACAGCGCGAGGTAGACGTACCGGCGCGGCACGGACGACCAGAGCAGCGCGTCGGTGCGCCACGTCCCGGCGACCGACGTCCTGCCGGTGTGCCGGGGCGGGCGCCGGCTCAGCCCGAGCCGCGCCACCGCGGCGGCCAGCAGGTACAGGCCGGCGGCCGACAGCAGCGTGCCGCGCGCCGAGAGCAGTGCCACCAGTGCGCTGCCGACCGCGAAGCCGCCGATCTGGACGACCCCGGCCGACATGGTGAGGACGGACCGCCCGAGCAGGTAGCCGTCCCGGGTCAGCACCTCGTTGAGCAGCCCGTACCGCACCCCGCCGCCCACCGAACCGACGACGCCGAGCACCAGCAGCACCGCGAACACGGCCCCGACCGGCAGCCCCGGCACGGCCTGCACGGCCGTGCCCGCGCAGAACAGCAGACCGAGACCGGTCAGGGCGGCGCGCGGCGGCAGCCGGTCCGCCCCGGACAGCACGGTGGCCGCGCCGACGACCTGGGCCAGCGCGGGGCCGAACATGGCGAGGGAGGACAACAGGGCCGACTCCGTCCGCTCGAACACCAGGATGCCGAGGGCGAGCCCGCCCACCGTCTGGGCGGCGGTCTGCCCGGCCGAGGCGAGGAGGAGCGGGGTGAACTCGGCGGTACGGAAGAGCTCCCGATACGTACGCATGCGGCAGAGTCTCTTCGGGGCGACCGACCGGTCGTCAGTCTTTCGCAGGGAGGCGAAACGATGGGCTGGTGGCGGATCGACGCGGACACCCTCGCCGGGGGACGGTTCGTCACCTCCCCCCTGGCCGAGACGCTCGCCGCCCTGAAGACCCTGCACCGCGCCGGCGCGGCGCACCCGGGCGAACACCACTGGCTCACCACCCACCTCGCCGGATACCGCGGCCACCTGGCCGAGGAGCCCGTCACCGCGGCCCTGGTCGCGGCCGCGCTCGGGCACCGGTGGAACGCCACCTTCCTCACCCCCACCCCCCTCGGCGACGGCGACCCGACGTTCGCCGAGGAACTGGAGCAGGTCCGCGACACCCCGCCCGCCGTGGTGCGCGCCGACCTCGCCGAGACCCTCGGCGGCCCGCTGCCGGACCGGCTGCGCCGCGACGACCTCGCCCGGCGCGCCGCGGACCTGCTGGAACGGGTGTGGACCGAGACCGTCCGGCCCTCCTGGCCGCGCCGCCGCCGGATCATCGAGGCCGACGTCGTCGCCCGGACCGCCCGGCTCGGCCGGGACGGCTGGGCCGTCACCCTCGACGGGATGCGGCCCGGCATGCGCTGGCTCGGAGCGGACCGGCTGCAGATCACCGACTGCGACGGCCCGCCGCGGGAACTCTCCGGCGCCCGGCTGATGTTCGTCCCCGTCACCCCGGCCCAGAGCTGGGTCTGCTGGGACGCCCCGGCGGCCGGCGGACGGCGCACGCTCCACGCCCGGCGGTACGCGGTCGTCTACCCGTGCTCGGGCGTCCTCGTCGACGACGAGCGCCGCCCCGTACCGAAGGCCCTGGCCGCCCTGCTCGGTGCCGCCCGCGCCGAACTCCTCACCCTCCTCGACACGCCGAAGACCACCACCCAGTTGGTGGCCCTCACCGGTCAGACCCTGGGCTCGGTCGGCCGGCACCTGCGGATCCTGCGCGAAGCCCGGCTGGTCCGGCGTCGCCGCGCGGGCCGCTCGGTCCTCTACTACCGGACCCCGGCGGGCCAGATCCTGGTCGACGCGCAGCAGCCCACGTCCGGCGCGTCCTGACGGCGGTGTGCCGCGGGCCCGCGATCGCGCGGGGCGACGTGTGCGCCGACTTGTGCCGAAGCGCCGACTGAGTCTCCGTCAGCAGTGGTGCTCAGAGTGCGAGTTCAGGGTCGGGAGCAGGAGCCGGGCCGCGGCCGGGGGTCAGGGGTCAGGGGTCAGACCAGCTTCGCGCCCCAGGCGCGGGCGCGGTCGAGTTCGCCGGCGCGCAGCGGCCCGTCGTTGTCCTCCACGATGAATCCCTCGGGTTCGGCGACCATGTCGTAGCGGTGGTGGGAGAGCCGGTGGGCGATGCCGTTGGCGGCGCCGCCGGACCTGGCCATGTCGACCCGGGTGTCGAACGCGGCGGCGTGGGTGCCGGGTTCGGTCTTCGGGAGGTCGTGGAACCAGGCCCGCAGGCCCGGGCCCTCGGCCGTCGCGCGGGCCTCTTCGGCGGCCTTCTCGTGGCCCTCCTTGTGACCCTCGGCACTGGCGGCCATCCGGCGGCTCAGCCCGGAGGACATGCCGTGCATGTGCGTCGGTCCGCCGACCACCAGCAGGTCCGCGGAACGGGTGACGTCCTCGCTGACCTCGGCCACCGGGAGGCAGTCGACGGCCGCTCCGGGGTCGGCCTCGTGGACGCCTTCGGCGATCGCCTCGGCGATCTCCCGGGTGTTGCCGTACATGCTCTCGTACACGATCACGGTGTGCATGGTCTCCACCTTTCCTCGCTTCCAGCCTCGCTCCGGAACTGTCCTGCGGAGATGGGCCGTTCGACCCGTTCCGGTCGCCGGAAGGTCCGTCGCCGGATGGTCCGTCGCCGGAAGGTCCGCCGGCGGTCGGACCCGTTGATGGTCGGGCCCGTCGGTGGAGGGGCCCCTCGGCGGGGCGGGCCCGGTGGATCGCGGTGCTCTCCCGCTCCGCGACCGGGCGACGCCCTACGGGTAGGTGGCCGGAACCGTCACGACCGGGCAGTGCGCGCGGTGCAGCAGGCCGTACGGGACGGAGCCGAGCCGCATGCCGGTGAAGCCCCCGCCGCCCCGGCGGCCGACGACCACGGCGAGGGCGTGCTCGGAGGCCCGGGCGAGTTCCTCGACCGGGTGGCCGCGGACCAGTTCGTGGGTCACGGTGACGTCGGGGTGGCGGTCGTGGCGGCCGACGGTGGACTCGAAGAGCAGCCGGCGCAGGATCCGGTCGGTCGCGTCGTCGTCGAGGTTGCCGACCGGCGGGCGCTGCCAGACCCAGAGGACGCGCAGGACGGCCCCGCGCTCGGCCGCGAAGTCGAAGGCGAAGTCGACGGCGGGTGCGGACGACGGGCTGCCGTCCACGCCGAGGACGACGAACGGCGGGTCCTGGGTGGTGTGCTCGGGGTTGCGGACCACGACCACCGGGCAGTGCGCCTGGGCGCTCACCGGGACGGCCACCGAGTAGGTGCTCAGCACCTCCGCGGCCCGGCCCAGTCGGCGGGAGCCGAGGACGACGAGCGCGGCGTGACGGGATTCCCGGCACAGCGCCGGCGCCGGGACCTCCTCGGGGACGTCGGTCGTCAGGGCCAGCCCGGGGTGCCGGCCCCAGGCCACGTCGGCGGCCCGGTCGAGGGCCTGCTCGGCCCGCTCGCGCAGGGCCTTGTGGTAGCGGTCCTCGTCGAAGGGCCGGAACTCGCGGTACAGGGTCGGGACGGCGTGCACCAGGCGCAGCGACAGGCCCCGGCGGTCGGCCTCGTCGGCGGCCCAGGCGGCGGCCATCGGGCCGGTGTCGTGGGCGTCGACACCGAGGACGACGGAGCGGCCGGGGCTGTCGGAGTTCGCGGGGGTCATGGCGGTCCTCCTCGGGTTCGGCGCTGCGGGCCTGCTCCCACGCTAGGCACCGGTCCCGGCCCGCCGCGAGGGCCGACCGGCCCGGCCGGCGGAGACCGGCGACCCCATCCCACCGCCCGCGTCGCCACCATCCGGGCCGCCACCGCCCGCGCGACCGCCCGCGCGACCGCCCGCGTCGCCACCATCCGGGCCGCCACCGCCCGCGCGACCGCCCGCGTCGCCACGGCCTGCGTCGCCACCGTTCGCGTCGCCACCGTTCGCGTCGCCACCGCCCGGTGGCCCGGGTGGGCCCTCGGGACCCGGGACCGGGGCCGTCCGGCCCTCGGAGATCGGGCACCGGCCCGGCAGACTGATCCTGAGAGCAGAAGCCCCGTGGCACGGAGGAGGCGCGTGATGTCCGTCGCAGCCACCCCGCCCGGTCACCCCGCCTCCCACACCTCCCTGCGCGGGCACGTCCGCCGGGCCGCCGGCCGTGATCACAACCCGCTCTGCCGCCCGCTCGACCGGGTGTACAGCGGCCTGATCACCGGGGTGGCGCTGATGCTCCTCGTCGCCTCCGTTCTGGCGGTGGTCGCGGCGGTGCTCGTGTACGGGGCGCAGACGCGTGACGCGACGCGGTTGGCCCGGCACCGGCACGTCGTCACCGCCGTCACCACGGGCCCGGCGCAGGTGGTCGACCCCGGGGCGGGCCGTGTGCGGGAGCACGCGCCGGCCCGGTGGACGTACCCGGTCGGCCCCGGTTCCGGCTTCGTCCCCGTGCCGGACGGCACGTCCGTCGGGACGGCCGTCCCGGTCGGGCTGAGCGACGCCGGTCGGCCGGTCGGTGCCCCCCGGCCGACCGGACTGATCGTCTCGGACGCCGTCCTGACGGGCCTGGGCACGGTCGCCGCGCTCGGGTTCGTCACGGAGGGCTGGTTCGTGCTGTGCCGCCGCCGGCTGGACCGGCGGGCCGAGCGGAGTTGGGAGGCCGCCTGGGAGCAGGTGGAGCCGGGCTGGTCCGGGCGGCGGTGACGCCCCACGGGCGGTGAACGCCCCGGCTGTCGGTGATCGCCCCGCTGTCGGTGACACCCGGCAGGCGGTGACCGCCCCGCCGGTGGTGCATGCCCTGCGAGTGGTGAAGCCCAGGAGGTACGCCATGTCCGCCGTCCCACCGCCGACCACGGCGGAGGCCCTGCTGGCCGACGGCACCACCGTCGGGATCCGGCCGTTCGCCCCGGACGACCGGCGGGCGGTCCTCGACCTGCATGCCGCCGGGATGTCCGAGGAGAGCCGCCGGATGCGCTTCTTCGGGGTCAGCCGCAACGCGCCCGCGCAGGCCGCCGCCCGGCTGTGCGGGGCGCCGCGCGCCGGCCTGCTGGCGTTCGGCGCCTGGGCGGGGGAGGAGCTGATCGGCGAGGCCGACTGCGAACTGCTGGACGACCCGCCGCGGACGGCGGAGCTCGCGCTGGCGGTGGCCGACCGCTGGCACCACCGGGGCGTCGCCACCCTGCTGCTGGAACACCTGGTGCACGCCGCCCGCGCGGCCGGCGTCCGCTTCTTCGAGGCCGACACGCTGTCCGGCAACCGGGCCGTCCACCGGGTCTTCGCCGACCTCGGGCTGCCCGTCGAGCGCCGGTACGCGCAGGGCGAGGTCAGGCTCAGGGTGCCGCTGGACGAGGGCGACGAGCGCTACCGCGCGGCGGTGGACGAACGGGGCCGCCGGGCCGACGTGGCGAGCCTCACGGCGCTGCTGCGCCCGGCCTCGGTCGCCGTCGTCGGGGCGTCCCGCCGGGAGGGCTCGGTCGGGCGGAGCGTCCTGGCGAAGATCCGGAAGGGCGGCTTCACGGGAGCGCTGTGGGCGGTCAACCCGCACGCCGCCGAGATCGACGGCAGGCTCGCCTACCCGGACGTCGCCGCGCTGCCCGCCGTGCCGGACCTCGTCGTCCTGGCGGTGCCCGCCGACGCCGTCCCCGGGGTGGCGGAGGAGTGCGGCGCGGCCGGTGTGCGGGCCCTGGCGGTGCTCACGTCCGGCCTCGGCCCGCAGGAGGCCCGCCGCCTGATGCGGGCCTGCCGCCGGCACAGCATGCGCCTGGTCGGGCCCAACAGCCTCGGCCTGGCGCAGACCGACCCCGCCGTCCGGCTGGACGCCGAGTTCGGCGGCGCCTTCCCCAGGCCGGGCACGGCCGGGGTGGCCGTGCAGAGCGGCGGTGTGGGCATCGCGCTGCTGCAGCGGCTGGCCTGGCTGGGCATCGGGGTGTCGAGCTTCGTCTCGCTCGGCGACAAGTACGACGTCAGCGGCAACGACCTGCTCCAGTGGTGGGAGTCGGACGGCCGGACCGACCTCGCGCTGCTCCACCTGGAGTCCTTCGGTAGCCCGCGCGCCTTCGGCCGCACCGCCCGGCGGGTCACCCGTACCGTCCCGGTGCTCACCGTCGACGCCGGCCGCTCGACCGCCGGGCGCCGGGGCGCGGCCTCGCACACCGCGGCCGCCGCCACCCCCACCGTCACCCGCGAGGCGCTGTTCCGCCAGGCGGGCATCACCGCCGTCCGCAGCATCGACGAACTGGTCGAGGCAGCCGCCCTGTTGCACGCCCAGCCACTGCCCGCTCCGCGCGGCGCGGTCGCCGTGGTGTCCAACGCGGGCGGCATCGGCATCCTGGCCGCGGACGCCTGCGCGGAGGCCGGACTGGAGCTGCCGGAACTCCCGGCAGGCCTCGCGACGTTCCTCCCGCCCGGCGCCTCCGTCCGCAACCCGGTGGACACCACGGCCGCGGTAGGGCCGGTCGAACTCGCCCTCTTCCTGAGGGAGTTGGAGCGCGTCGAGGCCGTCGACGCGATCCTGGTGTGCCTGGTGCCGACGGCCCTCGGAGCGGTTCCCGACCAGGATCCGGCACGCGCCCTGCTGGAGGGCCCGGCCCGCCGCGCCGTCCCGATCGCCGCCGTCCTGCTCGACCAGCAGGTGCCCGTGCGGCACCGCACCTGCGCCGACGGCGGGCTGCTGCCCGCCTACTCGGACTCCGTCGCGGCCGCCCGGGCCCTCGCCCACGCGCGCGACCGCGCCCGCCGGCTCGCCGAACCGCAGCCCGTGCCGGTCGACGTCCCCGGCTGCGACCGGCCCACCGCCCGCAGCCTGGTCGACGGCTTCCTCACCGCTCACCCCGGCGGCGGCTGGCTCGACCCGCTGACCACCGCCGACCTGCTGGACGCCTACGGGCTGCCGCTGGTCACCTCGGTGTGGGCCCGCGACGAGCACGCGGCCGTCGCCGCGGCGACGGAGCTGCGCCGGCACGGACACGACGGGCGGACGGCCCTGAAGGCGTACTGGCCGGATCAGGTCCACAAGAGCGCGCTCGGCGCGGTCCGCACCGGCCTCGCCACCGACGACGAAGTGCGCTGCGCCTACCGGGAGTTCGCGGAGCGGTTCGGCGCCGAGCTGGCCGGCGCGGTGGTCCAGCCGATGGCCGCGCCGGGCGTCGAACTGCTCGCGGGCGTGGTCCAGGACCAGGTCTTCGGCCCGCTGGTCGTCCTCGGCATGGGCGGCACCGCCGCCGAGGTGCTGGCCGACCGGGCTGCCCGGCTCGCCCCGCTCTGCGAACGCGACCTGACCACCATGGTCACCGAACTCCGCAGCGCACCACTGCTGTCGGGCACCGGCGGGGCGCCGCCCGTGGACCTCGCGGCGGTCCGCTCCGTCCTCGCCCGGTTGTCCCGGCTCGCCGAGGACTTCCCGGAGCTGGTCGAGACCGACCTCAACCCCGTCATCGCCCGCCGGAACGGCGCCGTCTGCGTGGACGCCCGGGTGCGGCTCGAACGCCGTCCCTCGTTCGACCCCTACCTGCGGCGGCTGCGGCGACCGGCCGCCGCCGAGGGGGAGTGACCGCCGCCGCCTTGCCCTCGTCCGGGGGTGCCCGGGCCGTTACGCCGGTGGTGCCGTCGCGGTCGTCACGCCCGTACCTGCGGGTGCGCGGTGGGGTGCACGACCGCCCGCACGCTCCGGATGACGTGGGCGAAGCTGCGCACCATCGCGCCGGTCATCAGGAACAGGGCACCGATGAGGAACCACCCTTCCTTCTCGTCGAGGGTCAGGGCGGCAGGGCGCGCCGCCCGGTCCGACGCGGGGGCGGGAGACGTCGTGCCCTTGGCGATCGAGACGACGCCCGACAGGGCGTGCGCGACCGCGCCGGCGAGGAGCGCCGAGGAGCCGAGCACGAGCCATCCGAGTCGTCCGAACTCGTCGGATCCGATGGCAACGCCGGGACGTGACACGTGGTGATGGATGCCGCGCATTCGTCTCGCCTCCTTGGCCGGATGCGGTGAGGACGATCCCCCCTCCGAGGTTCCCAGGGCGGGGCCGGTCCGCCATGGGCCATCCGGCCCACACCTGAAGGGCCGGAAGGCGTCGGGACCACGCGTCACGCATCGCTCCGGTAGGGGCCGGGCCCCCGCAGACGCCCTGCCGTGCGGGAGAGGAGCGCCGGACGAGGCCGGACGGACCAACGCCGTGGTCCGTGCGGCCCAGGCCGGGGCTGAGGTTCGGCCCTACCGTGGTCGTAGGGCTTCCGATCCGAGGCCGTGTCGTCTCCCCGGAGGCCCCTCCGGCCAACTTCTCCGCGCCCGCCTCCCCGTTCCCGGTGAGGCGGCTGCTCTCGAAGGAGTCGATGTCATGACCAGCAGTGCCACCGAGGCGGGCCGCACCCCCTACGCCCCCGAGCGACGCCCCATGGCGACCGGGTGGACCGTCTTCGCCGGGATCATGCTGATCGCCGGCGGCATCATGGCGATCTTCCAAGGGATCGCCGGCATCACCAAGGACGACCTGATCGTCGTCACCCGGCACTACGTGTATTCGATGAACACCACGGGATGGGGCTGGATCCATCTGATCCTCGGGATCGTCATCGTCCTGGCGGGCGTGGCGCTGTTCACCGGCGCCGTCTGGGCCCGTGCCGTCGGTGTCGTCGTCGCCGGGCTGGGCATGATCGCCAACTTCCTGTGGCTGCCCTACTACCCGTTCTGGGCGATCGTCCTGATCGTCATCGACGCCTTCGTCATCTGGGCCCTGTGTGTCGGGACGACCAGGAAGGAGACCTGACGGGCCCGGGGCAGTCCTGACGGGCGCAGCGGAGGAGTGTTCCGAGCCCGACCATTGTCGACCGGCCCGGCCCCGGGATCGCCCGGGGCCGGGCCCCGCGGTGCTCCCGGGCGGTGCCCGGGTGCGTGCGACCCGCAGGACCCGTCCCCCGGACGGATCACCCCGGGGTGCCGCTCGTCGGGCCCTACGGGGCAATGGTGGTCAGCGGCGCCACGGCCGCGCGAGAGTGCCGGGAGCCCCGATGAACGAGCCGCCGCAGCCGCCGTCCGCGCCCGGGACGGGCCGGCGGGAGGCGCGGCGCCGGTGAGCGGCGCCGGGTGGGCCGGTGTGGCGGTCGCCGGTGTCACCGCCGCCTACGCGCTCGCCTCGCGACGCCTGGCGAGCACCCCCCTGTCCGCGCCCATCGTGTTCGTGGGAGCCGGCATCGCCACGGGGCCCGTCGGCCTCGACCTGATCAGCGCCGAGCACGACCGCGGACCGCTGCTCACCCTGCTGGAGGCGGCGCTGACCCTGGTCCTGTTCACCGACGCCATGGCGGTGCGCCCGGAACAGCTGCGCACCGGCGCCGCCCTGCCCGTGCGGCTGCTCGGGATCGGACTGGCGCTCAGCATCGCGTCGGGCTGGCTGCTGGCCTGGCCGCTGCTCCCCGGGCTCACCGGATGGGAAGCGGCCCTGGTGGGCGCCGTCCTGGCGCCGACCGACGCGGCGCTCGGCGCCGACGCCATCGCCAACCCGCGGGTGCCCGGCCTGGTGCGCCAGGGGCTCAACGTGGAGAGCGGGCTGAACGACGGCATGGTGCTGCCGTTCTTCGTCCTGTTCCTGGCGGCCATCCCGGGCACGGCGTACGCCGAGGAAGGGGTCGGCGGGACGTTCTGGCGGGCGCTGCTCCTCAGCACCGTCCTCGGCCTGGCCGTCGGCGGGGCCGGCGGCCGGTTGCTGCGGTCCGCCCGCGACCACGGCTGGATCACCCGGCAGTGGTGGCAGATCCTCGTCCTCGCGATCGCCGCGGGCGCCTACGCCTTGGCCACGGTCACCCGTGGGAGCGGCTTCATCGCCGCCTGGGTGGCCGGGTTCGCCTTCGCGTACGCGATGCGCGGCAGCGGCCGCCGCAGCGGCAGCGTCCCGTCGGCGTCGGCGTCGGCGCCGTCGTCCGCGGTGCCGGTGCCGGTGCCGGTGCCGGTGCCGGACGGCGACGACACCGCCGACTTCGCCGAGGACCTCGGCAACCTGCTGGCCATGCTCAGCCTGCTGGTCTTCGGCGCCGTGCTGCTCGGCCCGGCCCTGGAACACCTCGGGTGGGGCATCGTCGGCTACGCCGTGCTCAGCCTCACCGTGGTCCGGATGGTCCCGGTCGCCCTCTCCCTGGCCGGCACCGGGCTGAAGCTGCCCACCGTGGCCTACATCGGCTGGTTCGGCCCGCGCGGGCTCGCGTCGATCGTGCTCGGGCTGCTGGTCGCGGAGCAGCAGGTCCCCGGGGTCGTGCTGGTCGGCCGGGTGGTCGCGGTCACCGTCGGCCTCAGCGTGCTCCTGCACGGGGTGTCCGCGGTGGCGTTCTCGGACCGCTACGGGCGCTGGTACGAACGCGCCGCCGCGCGTGACCGGGGCCTGCGGGAGAGTATCGGTACCTCGCGCGCGATCCGGCGCCGCAGGCTCGACGTGACCGGCCCACCGGGGGAGTGAGACCACGGCCCGGCAGTCCGGCAGTCCGGCAGTCCGGCAGCCCGTCCACCGGACGGCCGCCTCGTCCTGCCGTTCTGCCGCCCTGCCGACAGGTCGCGCCGTCCCGGGCCGGACCGGCCCGGGAAGCAAGGACCGTACGGCCCTGTCCGCAGGCTCCCCCGCCGACGGACAGTGAAGGCGGGACCACCGTCGGAGGCCGCCGCCGCGCCGCCCCGGGCCGGGGACGCCACCGGGCGGGCCCCGGAACACCCGCGCCTTTCGCGTCGCGTCGAAGGAGGCCACGATGACCGGCACACCGAGCACCGTCGCCGACGTCATGACCCACGCCGTGGTGGCCGTCGGCCGGGACGCCGACTTCCGCGACATCGCCGACACCTTGCAGCGCTGGCGGATCAGCGCCGTCCCCGTGCTGACCGGCGACGGCCGGGTGGTCGGGGTGGTCTCCGAGGCCGACCTGCTGACTGCCCGGGACCGCGACGGCGAGCGCGCCGACGCGCTGACGGCCGGGCGGATGATGTCCGTGCCGGCCGTCACCGTGCACCCCGGCAGCCCGCTCAACGAGGCCGCCCGGGCGATGTCCCGCGGCCACCTCAAACGGCTCCCGGTGGTCGACGGGCAGCACTACCTGGTCGGCATCGTCAGCCGCGGCGACCTGCTGAAGGTCTACCCCGGGGACGACCGCGAACTCGCCGACCGGGTCCGCTTCGAGCTGGCCGCCGCCCTCGGCCCGCGCGCCGCCGTGGACACCGGCGTCCGCTCCGAGAACGGCCGGATCACCCTGACCGGCGCACCGCCGGGCACCCTGTCCGCACCGCTCCTGGAACGCCTGGTGCGCGCCGTACCCGGCGTGGTCGGCGTCGAACTGCGCCTCGCGGCGTCGGCCTGACGGGCCCGACCGGGCGCGGCGACGGCGGCCCCGCACGCGCCCGGCCGCTGTCGCACCGCCCGGTCGGCGCGGTGCGCCCGGCCGCGCCGACGAGCAGAATCGGTGGTGTCACCGCCCGTTCGGCCCCACGGAGGAGGAGGCCATGGACACGCCCCGGCCCGTACGCGTCTTCCTGCTGGACGACCACGAGGTGGTGCGGCGCGGCGTGCGCGACCTCCTGGAGGCCGAACCGGACATCGAGGTCGTCGGCGAGGCGGGCACGTGCGCCCAGGCCCTCGCCCGGGTACCGGCGCTGCGCCCCGACGTCGCCGTGCTCGACGTACGGCTCCCGGACGGCGACGGCGTGAACGTCTGCCGGGAACTGCGCGACCGGGAGCCCGCACTGGTCTGCCTGATGCTGACGTCCTTCGACGACGACGACGCCCTGCTCGACGCGATCATGGCCGGCGCGGCCGGGTACGTCCTCAAGGAGGTCAAGGGCGCCGACGTGGTCAGCGCGGTCCGCACGGTCGCCTCCGGCCAGTCCATGCTCGACCCGGCCACCACCCGCAGGCTCATGGAGAACCTGCGCCACCACGAGGAGAGCGACGCCGACGCGGCGCTCGCCGGCCTCACCCCGCGCGAACGGGAGATCCTCGCCCTGGTGGGGGAGGGCAAGACGAACCGCCAGATCGGCCAGGAGCTCTACCTCGCCGAGAAGACGGTGAAGAACCACGTCTCCCGGCTGCTCGCCAAACTGGGCGTCGAACGCCGCCTCCAGGCCGCCGTCCTCGCCGCCCACGCGGACCCCGACCAGCAGCACCACCGCCCGTCCTGAGCACCCCGTGGGAAGCGGCCGGGCCCGAGCGGGCCCGCAGGTAGTGCCGAACGGCCCAAGCGGCACCCGGGCCGCCGGCCGCACGGTGGAGGTGAGCGAACTCCCGCCACGGCCGAGGAGACGGCGATGATGTTCCGGAACGACGGCGGCACGAACGGCCGGGGCCTCGGCCTGATGACCCTGAGCATGCTGCTCTTCCGGGCACTCGTGGTCTTCGGCGGGATCGCCCTCGTCCGGTACCCGGGCCGGACGGCCCCGCACGGCCCGACAGCCCCCGTGCCGCGCCTGACACCACCGCAGCGGCCCACCCCGGACCGGGTGCTCGCCGAACGCCTCGCCCGCGGCGAGATCGACCCCGACGAGTACCGCGCCCGACTGCACACCCTGCGCGGCGGCGATCCGCCCGCCGCCGGCTGATCCCGGCGGACCACGCACCCTGGAGGCGGCCATGCCCACCCTCGCCCTCGACGCCTCCGCGCTGGAGAAGCTCGTCTCCGCGGCGGTCGCGGCACCCTCGATCCACAACAGCCAGCCCTGGCGCTTCCGGCTCCAGCCGGACACCTCGACCGTGGAGGTCCGCGCCGACCGCAGCCGTGCCGTCCCGGCCGCCGACCCGCAGGGCCGGGCGCTGCACATCTCCGTCGGTGCGGCCGTCCTCAACCTGCGCGTCGCCGCCCGTCACCTCGGCTGGGCCCCCGAGGTGCGCCTGCTGCCCGACCCGTCCGAACCCGACCTGTTCGCCGCCGTCCGGCTGGACGCCCCGGCGGGTGCGCCGGCCCCGGGCACCGAGCAGCTGTACGGGGCGATCTGGCGCCGCCACTCCATCCGCACCCCGTTCACCGGCGAGCCGGTCCCACCGGCCGTCCTCGACGAACTGGCCACGGCCGCCCGCTCCGAGGACGCCCTGCTCCACCTGCCCGACCACCAGGAGACCGCCCGGCTGCTGCACCTCACCGCCGAGGCCGAGCGCCGCAACACCACCGACGAGGCGCAGCGCACCGAGAGCCGCAACTGGATCCGCACCGGCCCGACCCCGCCGTACGGCATCCCGGTCGACGCGCTCGGCCCCCAGGACGCGGCCGGCCACCTGCCGATGCGCGACTTCGCCGCGCTCCACGCCGCCGAACACCACGCCCCCGCGCTCTTCGAGGCGGAGCCCCGCCTGGCCGTCCTCGCCACCGGGCACGACACCCCGCAGGACTGGCTGCGGGCCGGCCTCGCCCTGGAACACGTGCTGCTCGCCGCGACCGTCCACGGCGTCCGGGCGTCCCTGCTGCACCAGGCCATGGAGTGGCCCTACCTGCGGTGGGAGGCCCGGGACCCGCACCGCGGCCCCGGCTACGTCCAGATCCTGATCCGCCTCGGCTACGGCCCCGAAGGCGCCCCGACACCCCGCCTGGCCCCCGGCGACGTCCTGGACCGCCCCCGCCGGTAGCCGGCCGGCGGGCCGTCGCCCGACCGGTGGTCCCTCGTCAGGTCGCGGGGCCGGGCCGTGCGCGGCTGATCCGACCGCCGCGGCGGCGTGGGAACGCCGTCGCGAACCGTCGGTTTCCCGGCCGGTTTCCCGGTCGGTTTCCCGGTCGGTCGCTCAGTCGGCGGGCAGCGGGACCCGCCAGTGCAGTTCCGTGCCGCCCTCGGGGCGGGTGCGGGCGGTGAAGGCGCCGCCCAGGGCGGTGGCCCGATCGGCGAGGTTGGCGAGGCCGCTGCGGCGGCCGCCCCCGGGGAGACCCACCCCGTCGTCGGTGACCGTCACGGCCAGCTCGTCACCGGCGGCCACGGTGACCTTCACCGTTGCGGCCCCGGCGTGGCGGGCGGCGTTGGACAGGGCCTCCTCCAGGACGGCGACCGCCGCGTCCGCGACCTCGGCGGGCACCGTGACGTCGAGCAGCCCGGTCATCCGCAGGGTCGGGGCGAAGCCCAGGGAACGGGCGGCGCGGTCCACGACCTCGACGACGCGGGCCCGCAGGCCGGACGCGGCCGGCCCCCGCTCGCGCAGGCGCAGGCCGAAGATGGTGGCGCGGATGGTCTTGGCGGTCTCGTCCAGGTCGTCGATGGCCCGCAGCACCCGGTCGGTCGCCTCGGGGTGCTCGATGAAGCGGGTCGCGCCCTGCAGGGTCATCCCGGTCGCGAAGAGCCGCTGGATGGCGAGGTCGTGCAGGTCGCGGGCGATCCGGTCGCGCTCCTGCAGCAGCGCGAACCGCTCCGAGTCCCGGCGCCGCTCGGCGAGTTCCATCGCCACCGCGGCCTGCCCCGCGAAGCCGAGCAGCGGCCCGGACTCGTCCTCCTCGAACAGCGGCGCGCCGGAGGCCCGGGCCAGCAGCAGCACGCCGCGGATCCCGCGATCGGCCGTGCCGACGGGCACCGCGACCGCCGGGCCCAGGCCCTTCCAGCGCGGCGGCCCGGCGGTGATCCTCGGGTCCTTCTGGACGTCGGGGCTCACCACGAGCCCGCCGATGCGGAAGGCCGCGCCCATGAACGAGCCCTCGACCGGCAGCACCAAGCCGCGGTGCGCGTCCTCGCCCAGCCCGACGGCGATGCGCACCTCCAGCTCCGTGGTGTCCGGCAGCGGCAGGGCGACGACGGCGAGGTCCGCGCCGGCGATCTCGGAGGCGCGGACGAGCAGCAGGTCCAGCACCTCCTGCTCCGCGCTGCCCGACAGCAGGCTGCTGGTCACCTCGGCACTCGCCTCCAGCCAGCGCTGCCGCTGCCGGGCCCGGGCGTAGAGCCGGGCGTTGTCGATGGCGACCCCGGCGGCGACGGCGAGGGTGGCGAGGACGGACTCGTCCTCGGCGTCGAACTCCCCGCCGCCGCGCTTCTCGGTCAGGTAGAGGTTGCCGAACACCCTGTCCCGGATCCGGATCGGCACCCCCAGGAAGCTGCGCATCGGCGGATGGTTGGCCGGGAACCCGTAGGAGGCCGCGTGGTCGGAGAGCCGGCTGAGCCGCAGCGGCTCGGGGTGGCGGATCAGCTCGCCGAGGATGCCGTGCCCGGACGGCAGGTCACCGATCAGCTTGACCCGGTCGTCGGTGACCCCGACCGGGATGAACTGCGACAGCCGCTGGTCCTCGCCGATCACGCCGAGCGCGCCGTACTCGGCGTCCACCAGGGTGACCGCCGCCTCCACGATGTGCTGCAGTGCCTGGGTCAGTTCCAGGTCCCGCCCGACCGCCAGCACCGCCTCCAGCAGGCTGTGCACCCGGTCGCGGGTGCCGCGGGCGGCGTCCAGCCGGGCCTGGAGCTCGTCCAGGAGTTCGTCCAGCCGGAGCTTCGGCACGGGGGCGCCCGGCTCCGACGTGCCGGTGGCCGAGGCGCCGACGTCCGAAGCGCTGGTCTCCGAGGCGCCCGGCTCCGATGTGCTGGTCTCCGACGCGCTGCCCAAGGCGTCCTCCCTGGCTCGCCCCCGATGGCCCACTGCGACCAGACTAGGCGTGATCTCCCCCGGCAGCCGGGAGCGAAGGGGGCCGAACGGCCCGCCGGGAGCACCCCACCGGGCCCCTGGTGACGGGCGCGGCCGCGGACAAGGCTGGAGAACACCGGTGGTGTGAGCGGGACCGCCCCGGCCCCGCCGTCCGCCCGCCCGCCGAGAGGAGCGACCGCGGCATGAAAGCGCTCATCTACCACGGACCCGGCCGCCGCGCCTGGGGCGACGTCCCCGACCCGGTCGTCCGCGACCCCGAGGACGCCGTCGTCCGGGTGGACGCGGTCACCATCTGCGGCACCGACCTGCACATCCTCAAGGGCGACGTCCCCGAGGTCGCCGCCGGCCGCGTCCTCGGCCACGAGGCCGTCGGCACCGTCACCGATACCGGACCGGGCGTGCGCGCCGTCGCGGCCGGCGACCGCGTCCTCGTCTCCTGCATCTCCGCGTGCGGCCGCTGCGCCTACTGCCGCGCCGCGAGCTACGGCCAGTGCACCGGCGGTGGCGGCTGGATCCTCGGCCACCTCGTCGACGGCTGCCAGGCCGAGTACGTCCGCACCCCCTTCGCGGACACCTCGCTGCACCAGCTGCCCGACGCCGTCCGGGACGAGGACGCCCTGCTGTTCGCCGACATCCTGCCCACCGCCTTCGAGGTCGGCGTCCGCAACGGCCGGGTCGGGCCGGGCGACACCGTCGCGATCGTCGGCGCCGGGCCGATCGGCCTCGCCGCGATCCTCACTGCCCGGCTGTTCAGCCCCTCCCGCGTCATCGTGATCGACCTCGCGCGGAGCCGCCTCGACGCCGCCGCGCGCCTCGGCGCCGACACCACGCTCACCGTGGCCGACGCCGCCCCGGAGGCCGTCCGGGCGCTCAGCCGGGACGGCCTCGGGGTCGACGTCGCGATCGAGGCGGTCGGCGTCCCCGAATCCTTCGAACTCTGCACCCGACTGGTGCGCCCCGGCGGCCGGGTGGCCAACGTGGGCGTCCACGGCAGGCCCGCGGTACTCCACCTGGAGGACCTGTGGATCCGCGACGTCACCGTCACCACCGGCCTGGTCGACACCGACAGCACCCCGTTGCTGCTCGACCTGCTCGCCGTCGGCAGGCTGGACGTCGGCGGACTGGTCACGCACCGCTTCGGGCTGAGCGAGATGCAGGACGCCTACGCGGTCTTCGCCGACGCGGCCGGTGTCGGGGCGCTCAAGGTCGCGCTCTTCCGGACGTGACCCGGCCCCGAACGCCCCGGCCCGTCAGGCCACGTCGACGGTGAGCGCCGCCGTGTGGACCGTGCCGTCGGTCTGGAACTGCAGGAACGCCCGCCAGTGCCCGGCTTCGCCGAGCAGGGCGTAGAAGGTCAGGGTCGGCCCGCCGTGGTCGCCCTGGACGGGGGTGAAGGGGTGGAGGTGGGCCAGCGCCCGGTCGCCCTCGTGGACGATGCTGAGGTGGGCGTAGCTGTCGAGGTACGGCTGGAGGTCGGTCACCGGCAGGCCGTCCTTGCTGATGGTGACGGTGAGCGGGGCGGGCGTCCCGGCCGTGAGCTGCCCCTGGACGGCGACGGTGTAGCCGTCGACGCTGGTGGTGCCGGCCGGGGCGGGCAGCGGCTGGGCATCGGCCCGGCCGGGCACGGTCACGGTGCGGCTGAGGACCGTTTCCCGGCCCTTTCCGGGACCGGTGTTCGGTGTGAACGCGGCGTACAGGCGCCAGTCGCCCGGTTCGAGGGCGGTGAGGCCAGCGGTCCAGGTGCCGTCGGCGGCCATCGGGGGGTGCAGGTGCTGGTACCCGGTGAGGTCGGAACGGATCGCGTAGAAGTGCAGCTGCTTGGTCTGGACTTCGGCGAAGTCGGTGACCGGGCGGCCGTCCGGGCCGGTGATGGTGAACGGGTAGGTGACGGCCTGGGCGGCGGGCAGGGTGCCGGTCGTGGAGTCGAGGCGGTAGCCGTCGCGTTCGGTGGCGAGGCCCTCTCCGGTCGCGTCGGCCGGCATGCCGGCCATGCCGGGCATCCCTGCCATCCCCGGCATCCCGGGCATTGCTGCCATTCCCGGCATCCCGGAGGATGCCGCACCGGGCGCCGTCGCCGTCACGCCGTGCTCCGTGCCGTGCGCCGTGCCGGGCGTGCCGGGCGGGCCGGCATGGTCCGCGTGCGGTGACGACCCGCGCGCGGGCAGGGCGAGCAGGGCGATCGAAGCGACCGCCAGGACCAGCGAACAGGCGTAGAGGATGCGGTGCCCCGCCCAGCGCTTGGTCGCGGGGGGAGCCCCCTGCTCGGCGGACGCCGACTTCTCGTGCTCGCTGCCGGTGTTCATCCTCGCCCGTTCTCCTCTCGGCCCGCCGGTCGGGCCGCGCTGTTCAGGAGATCCGGGCGGCGGGCGGCGATAACGGAAAGTCGCGGGCGACGGGGGTGGTGGGGGGGGTGGGGGCCGCCCCCACCCCCCCACATCGACCCCCCGGCCGCCCCTACCGAGGCCCCGCCCCCCCCGCCCCGCCCCCCCCCCCC
>NZ_JBHWBZ010000001.1:317935-357723 GCF_042735475.1 Kitasatospora sp. NPDC059577
GGGGTCTCATGGGTGGGCTTGGGGGGGGGTGGTTGCTGGGTCTGGTGTGGGGGGGGGGGGGGGGGGGGGGGGGGGGCGGTGTTGGGGGGGGGGGGGGGGGGGGGGGGGGGGGGGCCCCCCCCCCCCCCCCCCGGACCTGCTACGCCGAGGCGCCCGTACCGGTGCCACGGCCACGGCGGCCGAGCACGGCGCCCACCGCCGCGCCGACGACGCCGACCACGATGCCCGCGATGCCGAGCGCCCGGGCGGTGGAGTCGCTGCCGTCCGCCTTCGCGGTGCTCGTGGTGCTCGTGGTGTTCGCGGTGTCCTTGGTGCCCGCCGGAGCCGGGGCACCGGCATCGGAGCTGCCCGCGGGCGCGGTCAGCTTGAGCACCGGCGCCGGGTTCTTCGGTTCGGGCTGACCGGCCTGCGGCTCCTCGATCCAGCGCGCCACCGTGCCGTCGCCGTAGGTCTGCAGGGCCTTGAACACGACCTTGTCCGTGCCGTCGGGCAGCGCGCCGAGGTCGACGGTGAAGTCCTGGAAGTGGCCGGGGGTGATCTGGCCGCCGGTCCACACGACCTGCGAGACGGCGTCGGTGATGTCGCCGTCGTCGGTGTGGATCGGGGTGGCCAACTTCGTGGTCTGGATCGCGTCGGTCCAGCCCGGCAGCGGCGCGACCTTGACGGACGGGATCGGGTGGTCGGTCGGGAAGTCGATCTCGACCTTCACCGTGCTGTTCTTGTCGTCCTCGTTCGGCACGCGGAACGCGAAGGTCTGGTCGGTCGCGTCCTTCGGCACACTGGACGGCTGCACGATGACGTGCGCGGACGCCGGCGCGGCCGCGCCGAGTACGACCGCGGCGCCCAGGGCGCAGGCGGCGGCGAGACGCTTCTTCGGGGACAGGCTCATGACTGTGGGTTTTCTCCGGTTCCGGGGTGCGCGCACGCCGTGCACACGGGCGGCGGGGCACGCGGGCGGACCCGGCGCCGCTGCCCGTGGAGGCGGAACACGCGGAGGCGATCAGGACGGCGGACGGCCGCGACCGGGCGGCGTTCCCGCACCGGTCAGACGGCCGGCACCGACGGCGGACCGCGCCTGATCACCACGTGCCGCAGCGGCGTCCACCGCGGCAGCCACCACCGGCCGTCGGCGGGCACGAAACGCGTCGCGGCGGCCCGCGATCCGCCGCCCGCCCCTGCGCGCAGCACCGCGAACAGGGCCAGCGCCCCGCGCAGCGACGCCGAACGGGCGTGGACCGTCGCCGAGACGGTCCGGGCGGTCAGCCGGACCAGCCGCCAGACGGCCACCTCGCCCCGCCACAGCCACCACCCCGCGGCGACGGTCGCCGCCAGGTGCGCCAGGAGCATCGCGGGACTCAGCCCGAGGATCGCGGAGTGGCTCCAGAAGGAGACGTGCGCGGCAGCGACGACGGCGTGCGGAGCGGTGCCGCCTCCCGCCGCGACGTGCGCGGCCGGCAGACCGGGCCGCCCACCGGCCGCCACCAGCGCCCTGGGCGTGCCCGCCATGCCCGCCATGCCCTTCGGCATGCCCGCCATGTTCGGCATGCCGTGCATCCCCGCCATCGACGAGACCGGCGACGGGCCGACCGGCCCGGCAGCCGTCGGCGTCCGCCGCCCGCACCGCGCGGCGTGGAAGAGCAGGTGCAGACCGCCCTGGCCCGCGACCAGCCCGCCGACGATCGCCCGCAGCGAGCGCTCCCGCCGCGCCGCGAACACGGCCACGGCACCGACGAGCGCCCAACCGAGCAGCAAGGCCCCCGCCGGCACCGCACCACCCGACGCGACCCCGTGCCCGGCGGCGGCCAGCACGACGCAGACCGTCGCGAAGGGCAGGGCCCGCACGACGCGAAGGTCGAGCGCGGCGGCCCGCACGGGCACGGGCGCGGACGTGGTGTCGGTTCTCGGGGCAGACATGGCCGGGACATCATGACACCGGTCCGTTCCCGCCGTGACGCGTTCCCCCGTGATTCCCGGCCGACCCACCGCTTCCGGCCACCGCCGCGGCGAGGTCATCCGTTCAGTTCGCACCGATGGGCCCGCGAGGCGGTGCAGCCGTCCTGGTTCACGGCTTCGTGCGGACGACGATGACGTGGATGCCGGGTCCCGGGGTTTCGGTGTTCCCCGCGGTGTCGGTGGCGGTGGAGGTCGCGCGGTAGATGCCGAGGCCGGAGGGCGGCCGCACTCGCCAGGTGCAGTCGTGGTGCGCGGTGTCGGTGCAGGTGAGGTCCGCCCGCTGGACCAGTGTCGGTCCGGGGACCTGCGAGGTGAAGGTGAGGTCGACGTGGTCGACGCCCGAGCCGGTGTCGGTGGCGGTGCCGGTGATGTACTGGTCGTCGTGGGGTCCGCCGGCGGGGACGGCGACGAAGATCGCCTCGGGCGCGGTGGTGAACGTGGAGACGGGTGGGGTCCGGTCGAGTCTGACGGTGAGGGTCTTGTCCGTCTCGGCGTTACCGGCGTGGTCGGTGGCGTGGAAGGTGACGACGGTTTCGCCTTCCTGGTCGATCTTCAGGTTGACGGTGTCGCCGGGGACGGTGGTGAGTGGCGTCGCCTGGGCGCCCGTCGTGCTGTAGGTGATGCCCGCCACTGCGCTGAGGTCGTCGGTGGCGGTGAGGGTGACGGTGCCGTCCGCGTTGATCCAGCCGGCCGGGTTGGGGTTCGGGCTGATGGTGGCCGTGGTGACCGGTGGTGTCCGGTCGATGCGGACCGGAAGGGTCTTGGTGTCCTCGATGTTCTGCGCCCGGTCGATGGAGCGGTACGACAGGACGTGGCTGCCCGGGGTGTTGAGGAGGATCGGGCCCGCATAACCCGTCCAGCCGTTCCCGTCGATGTCGTACTCGGTC
The DNA here is from genome assembly GCF_042735475.1 of Kitasatospora sp. NPDC059577. Classification (NCBI taxonomy): domain Bacteria; kingdom Bacillati; phylum Actinomycetota; class Actinomycetes; order Kitasatosporales; family Streptomycetaceae; genus Kitasatospora; species Kitasatospora sp. NPDC059577. The sequence continues at coordinate 320,776 of NZ_JBHWBZ010000001.1, forward strand.
CTGGCCGTGCCGCTGATGTCGTCGGTCGCGCCGAGGGTGACGGTGACGTCGGTGTTGTTCCACCCGGCGTCGTTCGGGGGCGGATCGGCGGTGGCGGTGGTGACCGGGGCAGTGGTGTCCGGCGGTTGCATCAGCCGGGCCACGTTGTCGTCGAATTCGCGGACCGCCTCCGGCTCCGGGAGCGGCGGCATGCCGGGATGGCCGATCGCTCCGCCGGTCAGCTTCAGATGCGCCCAGTCGTCGTATCCGGCGAGCGAGGTCATCGCGCCGTCGCCGTCGACGTCGGCGGGGACGGGCACCTGGTCGACGTTGCCGTCGCAGTTCCAGTCGACCCAGTTGAGGCTGGTCGAGGTGGTGACGTACTTCTTGACCGCTGCGCAGTAACGACGGATGCCGTAGGGCACGGTTCCGGTGGGAGGAACGGTGTTCTCGTCCAGCCGGTTCTCGTCGAGGCCGGTCGCCACCCGCGAGTAGTCGATGTACGTGGTGGGCCCGCTCGTCATCCCCGACCCGTACGAGTAGTTCATCACGCTGAAGTACTGCGGTTTGAAGTTGACGGCGTCCCCTCCGCCGTGATCCAGGCTCAGATTGTGGCCGAGTTCGTGCATGAGGATGCCGGCTTGATCGTCCTCGGTGCCGACGTGGTGCGGCTGGTTGCCGAGTGCGAGGACGAAATCGCTGGCGCCGCGGGGAGCGTAACCGTTCCAACTGCTGCCGGGGGCGAGCAGGTGAGCGGAGAGCGCGTAGTGGAACACCGGCGAACGGCCGGCACTGACGAAGCCACCGGGGGCCGTCTTGATCTTGTAGAAGTCGTCCCACACGTAGTTGCACGCGTCATTGTCCGGGTCCGGGTTGCTCGGATTCGGGCAATCGCCTTTGAACGTGCCGAGGTTGTCGACCTCGGCGACCTGCCGTGCCCGGCTCAGGGCTCCCCAGGTCCGGCCGGTGGAGAAGTCGAGGATGCTGTCCGGGCCGGCGTCGACGTGCAGGTTGATGCCCGGTCCGGGGGCTCCTCGACGCTGGTAGGGCGCGTTGGCGAAGGCGTCGACCACCCTCTTGATCGCCTGGGCGGACAGCTGGTGGCTGTGGACGTTGCCGGGAGTGTCGTCCGCCATCCAGTCGAGGTGGACGAAGATGTCGGGCCGGTTCACGTCGGCGCCCATGCCTGGCAGGTCGATGTGCTTCATCGGGCTGCCGTCCCCCGGATCGATGTCGACGCCGTGGAGCTTCCAGTCGTCGGGGATGCCGTCGCACATCCGTGAGTTGCAGTCGAAGGCGTAGTTGACGGTGGTGTGGTCGCCGTCCCCGCCGTCGCGGGAGAGCGCGTAGCCGTTCGGGACCGTCTCGTCGTAGCTCTGCCCGCCGACGGCTGCGTTGTCCCAGTGCAGGCGCAGGTTGGGGCCCTTGTCGTTGTCGATCCGGTAGAAGGCCGAGCCCTCGGTGCCCGTTCCGGCCCCGCAGGACACCGACTTCCAGAGCGCCACCTTGCCCGGCTCGATCCGGGCCGGTGGCTCGGTCTCCCAGCACCCGTGCTGGAGGTAGTGGTCGGTCAGGATCAGCGGGAGGTCGCTGTTGTTGGTCAGGACCACCGAGGTGCTGCGGAAGTCCGCCGCGACAAGGGCGGAGGCCGGCGCCGGGTGGAAGCCCATGCCCGTTCCTGTCAGTACCAGGCCGAGGACGGCCAGGGTTCGGCCTGCTCGCGCTCGCCAGGAGCGTGGGCGCCTGCCGCGATCGAACCTCATGAGTCTCATGTCTCCGTGTTTCTGTCGCCGTGTCCGCTCCGCCCCACGCGCTCACCTTCCGGCGGACACCGGCCCCGGGCACCCGGACGGGGACCGAACGGGGGCGGAAGACAAGCCTTCGGTCCGGATCGGTTCACGCGGTCGGGCGATCGGGGAGCCACTGCCGTCGGCGTTTCGAGACGGTTCGGTCCGGCCGGGTGACGGCGGAGGTGGCGTCTCCCGCGCGGCTGGGCGCGGGCGGCCGGGCGGCCGGGCGGCCGGGCGGCCGGGCAGGTGGGCGGGCGCGGCGCGCGGCCGGGGCTCTGGACTTACTAGGACGTCCAACTATATGGTCGAGGGCAGGTCCGCGGTGTCAGGGAAGCCGGTGTGAGTCCGGCACGGTCCCGCCACTGTGACCGGGGAGTTCGTCCTCGCAGGTAGACGGCCACTGGCAGCCAGCCGGGAAGGCCCGGGGGCGGGCGTGGATCCGGGAGTCAGGATACCGGCCGCGGGTGGTTCGTGTTTTCCACGAGGATGGAGACGACACGCATGACTCGGGCTGCTGATCCGTACGGGTGCCGACGAGGCTCCCGTGCCGCTGCCGTGCTGCCGACCGTCAGGGCGCCCCGCTTCTGACGGTCCGTCAACTGCCGTACACCGTGCCGGCGCACAACCGTGCGCGCGGTCGCCGGTGTCGGCGGTGCCCCCTCCATTCCTCCTCTCCCCACCCATGTCGAGAGAAGGAACCGATGGTCCGTGAACTGACGCACTTCGTCGCCGGCAAGCGCACACCCGGCTCGTCCGGGCGGTACGGCGACGTGTACGACCCCAACACCGGCCGGGTGCAGGCCCGGGTGCCGTTGGCCGACCGCGCCGAGGTCGAGGCGGTGATCGCCGACGCCGCGCAGGCCCAGCCCGCGTGGGCGGCCTGGAACCCGCAGCGGCGGGCGCGGGTGCTGCTGCGCTTCCTGCAGCTCGTCGAGCGGGAGAAGGAGGAGCTGGCCCGGCTGCTCTCCGCCGAGCACGGCAAGACGGTGGCCGACGCCCACGGTGACCTCCAACGCGGTCTGGAGGTGGTGGAGTTCGCCGCCGGGATCCCGCACCTGCTGAAGGGCGAGTTCAGCGACAACGCCGGCACCGGCATCGACGTGTACTCGATGCGCCAGCCGCTCGGCGTGGTCGCCGGCATCACGCCGTTCAACTTCCCGGCGATGATCCCGCTGTGGAAGGCGGCGCCCGCGCTGGCCTGCGGCAACGCCTTCGTCCTCAAGCCCTCCGAGCGGGACCCGTCGGTGCCGCTGCGCCTCGCCGAACTGTTCCTGGAGGCCGGGCTGCCGCCGGGCGTGCTCAACGTGGTCAACGGTGGCAAGGAAGCCGTGGACACCCTGCTGGAGGATCCACGGGTGCAGGCCGTCGGCTTCGTCGGTTCCACGCCGATCGCCCAGTACGTGTACGCGACGGCCGCCGCGCACGGCAAACGGGCGCAGTGCTTCGGCGGCGCCAAGAACCACATGATCGTGATGCCGGACGCCGACCTCGACCAGGCCGCCGACGCGCTGGTCGGCGCCGGGTACGGCTCGGCCGGGGAGCGCTGCATGGCGATCTCGGTGGCCGTCCCGGTGGGGGAGGAGACCGCGGACGCCCTGGTGGCGAAGCTGGTCGAGCGGATCACCGCGCTCAGGGTCGGCCGCTCGGACGACCCGGCGGCGGACTTCGGCCCGCTGGTCGGCGCCGACGCGCTCGACCGGGTCCGCGGCTACCTGGACCTCGGGGTCGAGGAGGGCGCCGAACTCGTCGTGGACGGACGGGACTTCCGCCTGGAGAGCCACGAGGACGGCTACTTCCTCGGTGCCTCGCTGTTCGACCGGGTGACGCCGGACATGCGGATCTACCGGGAGGAGATCTTCGGCCCGGTGCTGACCGTGGTGCGTGCCGCGGACTACGAGGAGGCGCTGCGGCTGCCCAGCGAGCACGAGTTCGGCAACGGCGTGGCCATCTACACCCGGGACGGCGACACCGCCCGGGACTTCGCCCGCCGGGTGAACACCGGCATGGTCGGGGTCAACGTGCCGATCCCGGTGCCGATCGCCTACCACACCTTCGGCGGCTGGAAGCGCTCCGGCTTCGGCGACCTCAACCAGCACGGCCCGGACGCGATCCGCTTCTACACCCGCACCCGCACCGTCACCTCGCGCTGGCCCTCCGGGGTCAAGGAGGGCGCGAGCTTCACGATGCCGACGATGGGATGAGCGCGATGCACGACCTCACCGAGGACCAGCGCGCCGTCGCCGAGACCACCCGGGCCTTCGCCCGGGAGCACCTGGCGCCGAACGCGGTCGAGTGGGACCAGGCCAAGCACTTCCCGCTGGACGTGCTGCGCAAGGCCGCCGACCTGGGCCTGGCCGGCGTGTACGTCCGGGAGGAGTCCGGCGGCTCCGGACTCACCCGCGCCGACGGCGTGCTCGTGTTCGAGGCGCTGGCGACCGGCTGCCCGTCGATCGCCGCCTACCTGTCCATCCACAACATGGTCGCCTGGATGGTCGACCGCTACGGCGACGACGTCCAGCGCGGCCGGTGGCTGACGGGTCTCTGCTCGATGGGGACCCCCGCCAGCTACTGCCTGACCGAACCCGGTGCCGGCTCCGACGCGGCCGCGATCACCACCCGGGCCGTGCGCGACGGCGACCACTGGGTGCTGGACGGCGTCAAGCAGTTCATCTCCGGGGCCGGGGCCGCCGAGGTCTACCTGGTGATGGCCCGTACCGGAGGGCCGGGGCCCGGCGGGGTGTCCGCGTTCGTCGTCGAACGGGACGACCCCGGGGTCTCCTTCGGGCCGAACGAGCGGAAGATGGGCTGGAACGCCCAGCCGACCCGCCAGGTGCTGCTGGACGGGGTCCGGCTGCCCGCCGACCGCCTGCTCGGCGGCGAGGGCGAGGGCTTCCGGATCGCCATGACCGGGCTCAACGGCGGCCGCCTCGGCATCGCCGCCTGCTCCCTCGGCGGCGCGCAGGACGCGCTGCAGCGGGCCACCGGCTACCTCGCGGACCGCGAGGCGTTCGGCACCCGGCTGCTGCACGCCCAGGCCCTGCAGTTCCGACTCGCCGACATGGCAACGGAGTTGGAGGCCGCCCGGGCACTGCTGTGGCGGGCCGCCGGCGCGCTGGACCGGGGCGACCCCCGGGCGCCGCAGCTGTGCGCGATGGCCAAGCGCTACGCCACCGACACCGGCTTCGAGGTGGCCAACCAGGCCCTCCAGCTGCACGGCGGTTACGGCTACCTGGCCGACTACGGCATCGAGAAGATCGTCCGCGACCTGCGGGTGCACCAGATCCTGGAAGGGACCAACGAGATCATGCGCGTCATCGTCGCCCGCGGCCTGACCGGAGCCGCGTGATGGCCGGCACCGACCTCGACGAGGTCATCCTCCAGCGCGAGGGCCGGGCCGGACTGATCGTCCTCAACCGGCCGGCTGCCCTGAACGCCCTCACCCACGGCATGGTGCGGACGATCTCCGACGCCCTGGACACCTGGGAGGACGACGACCGGGTCGACACCGTCGTCGTCACCGGCGCCGGCGACCGGGCCTTCTGCGCGGGCGGCGACATCGTCGCCATCCACCGCGCCGCCACCGGCGGCGACCCGGGCGCCGTCGAGGAGTTCTGGCGCGACGAGTACCGCCTCAACGCCCGGATCGCCCGCTACCCCAAGCCCTACGTCGCGCTCATGAGCGGCATCGTGATGGGCGGCGGCGTCGGCGTCTCCGCCCACGGGAACGTCCGGATCGTCACCGAGAGCACGCGCGTCGCCATGCCCGAGGCCGGCATCGGCTTCGTCCCGGACGTGGGCGGCACCTACCTGCTCGCCCTCGCACCGGGCGAGCTGGGCACCCACCTCGCCCTCACCGCGGGCTCCGTGGGCGCCGGCGACGCGCTGCTGTGCGGCCTCGCCGACCACTTCCTGCCCGCCGAGCGGCTGCCCGCCCTGCTGGACGACCTCGCCGAACTGCCCGTCCACGACGCCCTCGAACGGCACGTCGAGCCCGCGCCGACCGGTTCGCTGGCCGACCAACGCGGGTGGATCGACGCCTGCTACGCGGCCGGTACGGTCGAGGAGATCCTGGACCGGCTGCGCGCCAGCGGCGAACCCGAGGCGAAGAAGGCCGTCGACCGGATCACCGCCAACTCCCCGACCGCGGTGAAGGCGACGCTGACGGCGCTGCGCCGGGCCCGCGCCCTCGGCCCGCTGGAGGCCGTCCTGGACCAGGAGTACCGCACCTCCTGCGCGGCGCTCTCCACAGCGGACCTCGCCGAGGGGATCCGGGCCCAGGTGATCGACAAGGACCGTTCGCCACAGTGGAGCCCGGCCACCCTGGGCGCCGTCGAACCCGCCGCCGTGGCCCGCTACTTCGCGCCGCGCGGCGCGGGGGAGCTCGGCCTCGCCACCACCACACCCCTGGAGCGCTGGTGACCGCCACCCGGAGCATCGGATTCATCGGACTGGGCACCATGGGCGGCCCGATGGCCGCCAACCTGGTCAGGGCCGGGCACCGGGTGACCGGTTACGACCTCGCGGCCCCGGCCCGGGAGCAAGCCGCAGCGCAGGGAGTGATGATCGCGGTCTCCGCCGCCGAAGCGGTCGGCGATGCCGACGTGGTGCTCACCATGCTGCCGACCGGACGCCATGTCCTCGACTCCTACGGTGAGTTGACCGAGGCGGCATCCGGTGCGCTGTTCATCGACTGCTCCACCATCGCGGTCGGGGACGCCCGGGTGGCCGCCGACCTCGCCCGGGTCGCCGGGCACCGGGCCGTCGATGCCCCGGTCTCCGGCGGTGTGGCGGGGGCCGAAGCGGCAAGCCTGACCTTCATGGTCGGTGCCGATGACACCGACTTCGCCGAGGCCGAACCGGTGCTCGCGGCCATGGGCCGCCGGGTGGTCCACTGCGGAGCGTCCGGAGCCGGGCAGGCCGCCAAGATCTGCAACAACATGATCCTCGGCGTCTCCATGATCGCGGTCAGCGAGGCCTTCGTCCTGGGGGAGAGCCTCGGTCTCAGCCACCAGGTGCTCTACGACGTGGCCTCCACCGCTTCCGGCCAGTGCTGGGCATTGACCGGCAACTGCCCGGTGCCCGGCCCGGTCCCGACCAGCCCGGCCAACCGCGACTACGCGGCCGGGTTCGCCGCCGCGCTGATGGCCAAGGACCTCGGGCTCGCCGCCGACGCGGCCGCCGCCTCCGCCGTTCCGGCGGAGCTGGGCCGACGGGCATCCGAGTTGTTCGCCGCCTTCGCCCAGGACGGGGCCGGCGGTCTGGACTTCTCGGCCATCATCACCACCCTCAGGAAGGACACCGCATGACGTACGAGACGATCCTGGTCGAACGCCGGGGCCGGGTCGGGCTGATCACGCTCGACCGCCCGAAGGCACTGAACGCGCTCAACACCCTCCTGATGAACGAAGTCGTCTCCGCGGCAACGGAGTTCGACCGGGACCCGGACATCGGCTGCCTGGTGGTCACCGGTTCGGAGAAGGCCTTCGCGGCCGGCGCCGACATCAAGGAGATGCAGTCCCTCGGCTTCGTCGACGCCTACCTCGGCGACTGGTTCGCCGCCTGGGACCGCTTCGCCGCCCTGCGCAAGCCCGTCGTCGCCGCCGTCGCCGGCTATGCACTGGGTGGCGGCTGCGAGCTGGCGATGATGTGCGACGTCCTGCTGGCGGCGGACACCGCGAAGTTCGGGCAGCCGGAGATCAAGCTCGGCGTCATCCCCGGCATCGGCGGCTCGCAGCGCCTCACCCGGGCGGTCGGCAAGGCGAAGGCGATGGAGCTGTGCCTGACCGGCCGGATGATGGGCGCCGAGGAGGCCGAGCGGGCCGGCCTGGTCTCCCGCATCGTCCCCGCCGACCGGCTGCTCGCCGAGGCCCTGGCCACCGCCGAGACCGTCGCCGCGATGTCCACCCCCGCGGCGATCATGCTCAAGGAGAGCGTCAACCGCTCGTACGAGACCACCCTCGCCGAGGGCGTCCGCTTCGAACGGCGGCTGTTCCACGCGGCCTTCGCGACCGCGGACCAGAAGGAGGGCATGGCGGCCTTCGCCGAGAAGCGGCCGCCGTCCTTCACCCACCGCTGACGGACGACGGGTCGCGGGGCGAGGAGCTGACGGACGACGAACGACGCGGACCTGCGGCGGGGCCGCGGCAGTGAGCTGCCGCGGCCCCACCGTCCCGACGGTCAGGACACGTTGAGGGCGGTGTCGTCGATGACGAAGCTCGTCTGGAGGGAGCTGTCCTCGGTGCCGGTGAACTTCACGGTGACGTTCTGCCCGGCGTAGGCGGACAGGTCGAAGGTGCGCAGCTGGTAGCCGGCGGCGGCGTCCACGTTGGAGTAGGTCTTCAGCGTGGTGCCGTTCACCGAGACGGTCAGTTTGTCGTACGCGGTGCTGCCCGACTCGGCGGTGTCGATGTGCAGGTAGAAGCTGAGGGCGGCCTTGCAGCCGGCCGGCACCGCCACGGTCTGGGCGAGCGTGTCGGTGTGGGTACTGCCGTAGCCGTCGAGCCAGGCCTTCCAGCTGCCGCCGTGGGCGGCCTGGCCGGAGCTGTTGTCGACGACGCCGGAGCTGGCCGTCCACGGGGCGGCGCTGCCGGTCTCGAAACCGGGGTTGCCGAGCACCTGGGCGGGGGTGCAGGTGCCGCCGCCGCTGCCGGTGACGGTCCAGCCGAAGGTGGTGGAGCCGCTGGCGCCGGTGCCGTCGGTGGCGGTGACGGTCACGGTGGAGGTGCCGGCGGTGGTCGCGGTGCCGGTGATCAGGCCGGTGGCCGTGTCGACGGTCAGTCCGGCGGGCAGGCCGGTGGCGCCGTAGGTGAGGGTCTGGCCGGAGGCCGAGTCGGTGGCGCGGACCTGCAGGCTGACCGCGGAGCCCTGGGCGGTGCTCTGGCTGCCCGGGTTGGTCACGGTGACGGTGTTGCCGCCGCCGGTGCCGCCGTTGGTGAAGGCGGCGGTGCCGTTGGGGGTGCCGAGGCCGGTCGGGCCGTCGTAGCCGGCGGCCGCGGTGCACAGGTAGGACGGGGAGCAGCTGCCGTTGGCGCCACTGGTCACGTCGTAGAGCGAGCCGGTGTGGGCGTACGGGTAGGACGACGGGGTGGTGCCGGCGGCCGGGGCGCCGGCCAGGGCGTAGACGGAGGCGATGATCGGGGAGGAGGCGCTGGTGCCGCCGTAGACGTTCCAGCCCGAGCCGCCGTAGGTCTGGTAGACCGCGACGCCGGTGGCCGGGTCGGCGACGGCGGAGACGTCGGCGACGGTGCGCTTGGCGCAGCCGGTGTCCTTCTGCCAGCTCGGCTTGGGGTCGTAGGCGGAGCAGCCGGAGCCGGCGCCGTTGCCGCCCGCGGTGCTGCCCCACACCTTCTCGCTCCAGCCGCGGGCGGTGGAGGCGCGGCTGAGGCTGGTGCCGCCGACCGCGGTGACGTACTGGGAGGCGGCCGGGTACTCCACGCCGTAGCCGGAGTCACCGGAGGAGACGGTGATGGCGACGCCGGGGTGGTTGAAGTAGCTGGCGTCGGAGCTCGTGTCGGTGGAGTCCTCGCCGCCGCCGTAGCTGTTGGACACGTACTTGGCGCCCATCGAGACGGCGGTGTTGACCGCGGCGCCCAGGTTGTCCATCGAGGCGTCGTCGGACTCGACCAGCAGGATGTGGCAGTTGGGGCAGACGGCGCTGACCATGTCGACGTCGAGCGAGATCTCCCCGGCCCAGCCGCTGTCGGCGGTCGGGTAGGTGGTGCCGCCGCGCTGGTCGACCTTCTTGAAGCAGCCGTTGGCGGTGGTGCACGCGGGCAGGCCGTACTGCGAGCGGTAGGTCGCGAGGTCGGACTCCGCGTTCGGGTCGTCCTGGGCGTCGACGATGGCGACGGTGGCACCGGCGCCGGCCGAGGCCGGGAGGTTGTAGGCGGAGGCGAGGTCGCTGGGCCCCAGGCCGGAGGGGTTGATGTCGGGGGACAGGGCGAGGTGCTGGGCGACGTCGGTGCGGGCGAGCGCGAGGCAGGCCATCTCGCCGGGGTGGGTCGGGGCGGCGCAGACGCGCTTGGTGGCGACACCGGTGGTGCTGCCGGTGCCGGCGGTCCCGCCGGGGACGGCGGAGGCACCGGGGGCGGTGACCGCGAGCAGACCGGTGGCGGCCAGCGCGAAGGCGGGCAGGGCGGCGAGGAGTCTGCGCGCCCGGGCAGGGCGCGCACCGCTGGGGGAGTGGAAGCGCAAGAGTCGACCCTCCGTGGGGGTGAGGGCGCGGCCGGTGCCGGCGGTAGGGGTGCTCGCCGGGACGGGCTCGGGCCCGTGCTGACGGATCACGTGCAGGTGCTCGCGGGCCCGCGGCGGTTGGCCGCGGACCGGCGTGGAACTCGCGCTGTACGGGAGGTGGGGGCACGCGTCCCGGGGTGAGCGGGGTGGCGTGGGCATGACATGCGTGGGCATGTCGGAGTTCCGTACCGTTCGCGGTCGAGTGCGGCCGCTTCGGCACCGCCATGAGGTTACTGACGGGTCGTCGGCGGGCTCAAGGCGCCGCTCGCAGCCTTTACCGGGCTTTGCCCATCAATTGTCCAGCGGAAGAGGCGGGTTGATCCTCCCGGCCCGAAGGCGGCCCCACGCGCCCCTCCGGGCCCGGCGGACGGCTCCACGCGCACCCGCCCCGCCCGCCGGTGACCGGTGGACCCCACGGGCAGCACCGTGATGTGACGCACGAACCCTTGACCGGATCTTTTCCGTCTCGCCATGATGGGCCGTCATGTAGTGACTCCGCCGCTGGGGGAAGTCCGGTCCGAATCCGGCGCTGACCCGCAACGGTAGGCCTCCGGCTCCACGTCGGCGGCGAGCCCGAGTACCCGTCGGCGGAGGTGTGTCGTCCCCTCCTCCCGTCGTGGTCTGCGGGCCGGAGCTCCGAGGGCTGCCCCGGCGCGTTCGCCGACGTCCTCCGGGCCCCTGCGTCCAGGCCCGGAAAGGCACCCATGCCCGCGCTCCGCCGCACCCTCGGTCTGCTCGCGATACCCGCCCTGGCCCTCGCCACCGTGCTCCCGGCCGCCGCCGCGCACGCCGCGCCGACCCCCGCGACGTCGGCCCCCGCAGCGTCGGCCTCCGTCACGGTCCGTCCGGACGCCGCCGCGGCCGGCTGGCTGGCCCGCCAACTCGTCGACGGCGACCACTTCGAGTCCGTCTTCAACGGCACCGCCTACCCCGACCAGGGCCTGACCGTCGACGCCGTACTCGCCTTCGCCGCCTCCCACGGCTCCGACCTGGCCGCCGCCAAGGCCACCGCCTGGCTCGCCAAGCCCGAGATCATCAGCGGCTACCTCGGCGACGGCACCACCGAGGCCTACGCCGGCGCCACCGCCAAACTGCTGCTCGCCGCCGAGGTCCGCGGCGAGAACCCGGCGAGCTTCGGCGGCGTCGACCTGCCCGCCCGGCTGCGCTCCCTCCGGACCGCCGAGGGCCGCTTCTCCGACCGCTCCCAGTGGGGCGACTACAGCAACGCCTTCGGCCAGTCGCTGGCCCTGATCGCCCTGCACCGCACGCCCGGTGACGCCCCGGCGGCGGCCGTCGACTACCTCGCGAACAGCCAGTGCGCCGACGGCGGCTTCCCCGTCGCCTTCGGCCAGACCACCTGCGCGAGCGACGCGGACGCCACCGCGCTCGCCGTCCAGGCCCTCGCCGCCACCGGCCGCACCGCCAAGGCCAACGCCGGCCTCACCTGGCTCACCACCCACCAGAACGCCGACGGCGGCTTCGCGGCGGCCGGGGCAACCGCCTCCAACGCCAACACCACCGGCCTGGCCACCCAGGCGCTGCTGGCCGGTGGGCACTTCGGCGCCGGCCTCAAGGGCTGGAGCCGACTGGTCAAGCTCCAGCAGGGCTGCGCCGCCGACCCGGCGGTGCGCGGCGCCGTCGCCTACGACGCCACCGGCTTCACCGCGGGCACCGGCGCCCGGGCCACCGCGCAGGCCGTCCTCGGTCTCGCGGGCACCCCGCTCGCCACCCTCTCCGCCGCCGGGGCCCGCCCCGACGCCCCCACGCTGCTCTGCCCGGCACCGGCCGTCCGCTGAACTGGCCCGACACTGCGAGGAGTTCACCGATGAACGACACCCTCACCCCTGCCCGACCTGCCCGCCGCACGCTCGGCTCGATCGCCGCAGCCGCCGCCCTCACCGCCGGCCTGCTCGGCGTCTCCGCCGCGCAGGCCCCGCAGGCGCAGGCCGCCGCCTGCGACGGGACCACCGGCGTCACCGTCGTGGTCGACTTCACGGCCGTCGGCGGCGGCATCGAAACCGGCTGCGCCCCCGGCGACCCGGCCAGCGGACTCGCCGCGCTCACCGGCGCCGGGTTCTCCTACGCCTTCCACCCGAGGTTCCCCGGCTTCGTCTGCAAGATCAACGCGCTGCCGGCCACCTGCACCAACCCGACCGGCAGCGCCTACTGGTCGTACTGGCACGCCCAGCACGGCGGCCCCTGGTCGTACAGCAATCTCGGCGCGGGCAGCTACAACCCGGCGCCCGGAGACGTCGAGGGCTGGTCCTTCGGCGCGGGCGCCCAGCCGGGCATCACCGCCCCCTGACGCCCGTCGGCGCGGCCGGCCAACGGCGGCGCCACCGGAGCCCCGGCCCCCTGTCCGGACAGGGGGCCGGGTGCACCGGCGTGCCCGGATTCGGTGGTGGGGGCGCCGGCGTCGACGGGTGCGCGTCCGGAGGCAGGCGCCAAGGGACGCCAGTGACCTGACGACCCGTTGACTCCCCGTCGGACGCCGTGGTCTGATGAACCGGTTTTTCACCCTCGGCATTCAGGGGAAGCCGGTCCGATTCCGGCGCTGACCCGCAACCGTAGACCCACCGCCCGGTGGGTGAGCCGGAATGCCTGGACCGGGGGTCTGTTCACACAGCACTTGCGTCGTCGCGGACTACGACGCAGCTCTTGACGCCCCCGCGTTCCCGGCGGGCGGCCGTCGGCTGCGCCGTGTCTCCCGTGTCGACCGACCAGGGAGTCGTCGTGAGGGTCAGCAGCAGTCGCACACGTCACAGGAACCGGGACCTCGCGTCGCTGGTGGTCGCCGGCACCGTCGCGGTCGCCGCGTGCAGCACCGTCCTGCTCGGCCACCCCGGTACCGCCGCAGCCGACCCGATCGGGCAGTGCACGGCGACGGCGGGCACGTTCGACGTCGATCACCGGGGCCGCAGCGCCACCCGGGGCTGTGACGCCCGCCCCACGACGGGCGCGAACCCGCCGCACGACGCCGGCAACCCCGGCACCACCACGCCGCCCGAGGGCCGGACCCCGGACGCCGCCAAGGGTGGCGCCTACCTCACCGACCCGGCCCGGCTCATCGACGGCCACTACTACGAGGGCTTCCCGGCCTTCGCCGACTTCGGCCTCACCATCGACGGCGCCTACGCCCTCGCCGCCACCGGCACCGACGACGCCGCGCTGCGCAGGATCGTCGACTTCCTCGACCAGCAGGGCAAGGACGCGAGCGAGCGCACCGTCAACGACTGGACGGCCATCGGCACCGAGTACGCCGGCGGCGGCTCGATCGGCAAGGAGGCGCTGCTCGCCGAGGCCGTCGGCCGCGACCCGCGGAACTTCGGCGGCCACGACCTGATCGCCGCCCTCGCCGCGCTGGTGTGCACCAAGGCCGACGCGAACAGCGGCTGTGACGCCCCCGGCAACTACGCCTACGCCACCTCGGTCTTCTCCCAGGCACTCGCCGTCATGGCCCAGCTCCGGGCCGGGGACGCCGCCAACGCAGCCCCTGCGATCGCCTACCTGAAGGGCCTCCAGCACGCGGACGGCTCCTGGCCGAGCCTGATCCCCGCCACCGGCGACTCCGACGCGGACAGCACGGCGATGGCCGTCATGGCCCTGGCCCTCGTGCCCGGGGACGAGGCGGCGCAGGCGGTCGACAGGGGGCTCGGCTGGCTCGCCGCGCGGCAGCTGCCCGACGGCGGCTTCCCCGGTGCGGCCGGCGACTCCACCAACTCGGCCGCGCTGGCCGTCCAGGGCATGACGCTGCGCAAGGCCGACTACGGCGGTCGGATCGCCAAGGCGCTCGACTTCCTCGCCGGGCAGCAGAACGGCGACGGCGGGTTCAACGTCGCCTCCGCCGGCCAGCGGGGTTCGGACGTCCGCGCCTCCACCCAGGTGCTCGGTGGTGCCACCGGGATCTCCTTCGGCACGCTGACCCGCAACCTCGGCGGTACTCCGACGCCGACTCCCTCGGGGACGCCGACCGGTACGCCGACAGGAACGCCCACCGGTACGCCCACCGGTACGCCCACCGGTACGCCGACGGGGACGCCGACGGGCACTCCCACCGACACACCGACCGGTACTCCGACAGGAACGTCCTCCGGTACCCCGACGGGCTCGCCCACCACGACTGCGTCGGCCCCGGTCACCGACGTGCCCTCGACCGGCGGTGGCCCGACCACCCGGGGGGCCGGCGGCGTCGACGCCCCGGCGGGCGGCGCCGACGCCCGGGCCGGGAGCGTGTCGGGGCAGACCGGTTCCGGCAACCTCGCGAGCACCGGAACCCAGGCGCTGACCCTGACCGCGGCTGCCGGTGCGCTGACCGCGCTCGGCGCCGCGGCCGTCCTGGTCGCCCGTCGCCGCCGCACCGCGGCCCCGGGGCGGCACCGGTGAGCCGGGGACGCGCCACGCGCCTCGGGCGGTTGTCCGGGGCGGCGGCGCTGACCTTCGCGCTCGCCTGCGGTGGCGTCGCCGTGGGCGCCGCCCCCGCGGTGGCGGCGCCGTTGCCGATGGACCAGTGCACCACCACCTCGGGCGTCGTCCTCGCGGTGGACTTCGGGAGGTGGGGCGGCCCGCTGCTGCGCTCCTGCGGCACCACCCCGACCACCGGGTACGCCCTGCTCAACCAGGGCGGCTGGAAGACCACCGGCACCGGTCACGACGGCCCGGCGTTCATCTGCCGGATCGGCTACGGCGGCTTCCAGGGCGGCAAGCAGTTCCCGACCCCGGATCAGGAGAAGTGCGTCCTGACGCCCCCGGCCACGGCCTACTGGTCGTACTGGCACGCCGATCCTGGGCAGAACACCTGGTCGTACAGTCAGCTCGGTGCGATGCTCTACCAGCCGAAGCCCGGCAGCGTCGACCTGTGGATCTTCGGCGGGACCGACATCGAGGGCACCGAGGGGCGTCCGGCCTTCTCGCCGGACAGCGTCCGGGCGCTCAACGCCGGCCCCGGTGGGCAGCCCGCCGACCCGGGTCAGGGCACTGCGGGCGGCTCCGGCGGTGGCTCGGGCGGCGGCTCCGGCGGTGGCTCGGGCGGTTCCGGCAGCGGGTCGACGAGTGGTGGTGCCGGGACGACCGGCGGCAGCGGCTCCGGCGGATCCACCGGCACGACCGGTGGATCCGGGACCGGCCGTGCCCCGGCCCCCGCCAGGCCTCCGGCGGGCGGAGCCCGTCCGCCGGCGCCGGTGACGCCCCCGGGGAACGGCACCGCCGGCACCCCCGAGGACGGCATCACCCCGCCGGGCGCCCCCGAGCCGACGCCGGTACCCGCCACACCGGTGCTGGTCGACCCGCCCACGGCGGCGCCGACGGACACCCCGAGCGACCGGCCGACGGAGCAGGCCGCGGCGGCCGCGCCGACGGCCACCCCCGCCGTGCCCGGCGGCGTGGTGAACGCCGACCCGGTGGCCGACACCCCGCACGACTCCGGCTCGATGGTCCCCGCCGTGGTGGGCTCCGTCCTCGTCGTGGTCCTGGGCGTGGCGACCGTGGTCACCGCGCGCCGCCGCCGACGACAGGCCGAGTGATCCGGTGACCATGCCCGACAAGCACGCCGCCGGCTCCCCGGCCACCGCCCCCGCGCGGGGCGGGGGCAGTCGGCGCAGCCCGCGGAACCTGCACCCGCTGGCCTGGTGGACGTGGGCGCTCGCCCTCGCCACGGCGGCCAGCCGCACCACCAACCCGCTGCTGCTCCTGCTCGTCCTCGCCGTGCTCGGCTACGTGGTCACCGCCCGCCGCAGCGAGGCCCCGTGGGCGCGCGGGTTCACCTACTACCTGTGGGTGGCCCTGAGTGTGGTGGCGATCCGGGTGGTCTTCCGCTGCGTCTTCGCGACCGGCATCACCCCGCACGACCACCTGCTGTTCTCGCTGCCGCACATCCCGACCCCCGCCTGGTACGCGGGCATCCGGATCGGCGGCCCGGTCTCGCTGGAGGCGACGCTCTCCGCGGCGTTCGACGGGCTGCGCCTGGCCTGCCTGATCTGCTGCATCGGCGCCGCCAACACCCTGGCCAACCCCAAGCGGGCGCTGCGCGTGCTGCCCGGGGCGCTCTACGAGCTGGGTGTCGCCGTCACGGTGTCGCTGAGCGTCGCGCCCCAGCTGGTGCAGAGCGTCCAACGCGTCGCCAGAGCGCGGCGGTTGCGCGCCGGGCGGCGCACGGGCGTGCGCGCGTTGCGCGGCATCGTCGTCCCGGTCCTGGAGGACGCGCTGGAACGCTCGCTCGCTCTGGCCGCCGCGATGGACTCGCGCGGCTACGGACGCTCCGGCACCGCCTCGCGCCGCTCCCGCCGGCTCACCGGAGCGCTGATGCTGCTCGGCATGTGCGGCCTGTGCGCCGGGGTGTACGGGCTGCTGGACGGTACGGCCCCCGCCGCGCTGGGCCTGCCGGCCTTCGTGGTGGGCGCCGTGCTCTGCGTGGCGGGTCTGCTGCTCGGCGGGCGGCGGGTGCGGCGCACCACGTACCGGCCGGACCGCTGGCGGGCCGCCGAATGGGCGGTGGCCGGCTGCGGGGTGACCGCCGCGGTCCTGCTGTTCGCCACCGTCGGCTACGACGCCACCGACCTCAACCCGTCCCTGTACCCGCTGACCTGGCCGGCGCTGCCGCTCGTCCCGGTGCTCGCCCTGCTGCTGGCGGGCGCCGCCGGGATCGTCTCGCCGCCGCCCGGCCGCACGCCCGAGCCCGCCGGCGTGCCCGGGCCGCGTCCGGCCACCCGCACCGACCGCACCACCCGCACCGACCGCACGACCCGCCCCGACCGCACGACCTCCGAGGTGAGCACGTGATCCGATTCGACCGGGTCGGCGTGGTGTACGACGGCGAGACCACGCCCGTCCTGCACGACGTCGACCTGTACGTCCCGGAGGGTGAGCTCTGCCTGGTGGTCGGCCGAACCGGCGCCGGCAAGTCCACCCTGCTCGGCGCCGTCAACGGCCTGGTGCCGCACTTCACCGGCGGCACCCTGCGCGGCCGGGTCACCGTGGACGGCCGCGACACCGCCGACCACCCGCCGCGCGAACTCGCCGACGTGGTCGGCGTGGTGGGACAGGATCCGCTGGCCGGCTTCACCACCGACACGGTGGAGGAGGAACTGGCCTACGTCATGGAGCAGTTGGCGATCCCGCCGGAGGTCATGCGCAAGCGCGTCGAGGAGACCCTCGACCTGCTCGGCCTGGCCGACCTGCGCCACCGCGCCCTGTACGAGCTCTCCGGCGGCCAGCAACAGCGCGTCGCCATCGGCTCGGTGCTCACCGCGCACCCACGTGTGCTGGTCCTGGACGAGCCGACCTCCGCGCTCGACCCGACCGCCGCCGAGGAGGTGCTGGCCGCGATCACCCGGCTGGTCCACGACCTCGGCGTGACCGTCCTGCTCGCCGAACACCGCCTGGAACGCGTCGTCCAGTACGCCGACCGGGTCGCCTACCTGCCCGGCGACGGGACGGTCGTGCACGGGCCGCCCGCGGAGGTCTTCCGGAGCACCGCGATCGCGCCGCCCGTCGTCGGCCTCGGCCGGCTGGCGGGCTGGCAGCCGCTGCCGCTGTCCGTCCGGGACGCCCGCCGCGCCGCGGCCCCGCTGCGGCAGCGGCTCACCGACGTGCCCGTTCCCCCGCCGCGCCGGGCAGCCGCGGCGGGGGAACGGGTGCTGGACGCCCGGGGGGTGGTCGTCCGGTACGGTCCGGTCGCCGCCGTCCGGGACGTCGACCTGGCGTTGCGCGCGGGCGAGGTCACGGCGCTGATGGGCCGCAACGGCTCCGGGAAGTCCTCGCTCCTGTGGGCCCTGCAGGGCTCCGGCCCCCGCCAGGGCGGCAGCGTCAAGGCCACCGGCACCGGGGGCGGTCCGGCCGCGGACCCCAAGCGCCTGCCCGCCGCCCGGGCCCGGCAGCTGGTCGGGCTCGTCCCGCAGACCCCCACCGACCTGCTGTACCTGGAGACGGTGGCGCAGGAACTCGCCCAGGGCGACCTGGAATCCGAGCGCGCGGGCGGGCCGACCGCGCGGCAGCTCCTCGACCGCCTGGCCCCCGGGATCCCGGACGACACCCACCCCCGGGACCTCTCCGAGGGGCAGCAGCTGGCGCTCGTCCTGGCGATCCAACTGGCCGCCGCACCACGGGTCGTCCTGCTGGACGAGCCGACCCGGGGGCTCGACTACCGGGCGAAGGCGGCGCTCACCGGCATCGTGGACGCCCTCGCCGCCGAGGGCCGGACCGTCGTGGTCTCCACCCACGACGTCGAATTCGTCGCCTCCGCCGCCGACCGCGTGGTCGTGATGGCCGAGGGGGAGGTTGTCGCCGACGGCCCCACCGCCGAGGTGATCGTCGCCTCGCCCACCTTCGCCCCCCAGACCGCCAAGATCCTCGCCCCGCTCGGCTACCTGACGGTCGATCAGGTCGCCGGGGTGCTGGAAGCCGTGGAGACGGCCCGGTGACCGCCGTCCGGATCCCCGGCCGGGCCCGGATCGTTGTCGCCCTGGCCGCCTTCATCGGCCTGGTCGCCTTCACCTGGCCGTTCGTCGTCGCCCCCGGGACGTTCGGCTCCAACTACGCCCCGCCGCTGATCTTCGGCGCACTCCTCGTCCTGGTCCTCGCCGTCGTCATCGCCGAGATCTCGGCCGGGGGCATCGACGCCAAGGCCCTCGCCATGCTCGGCGTCCTGTCCGCCGTCAACGCCGGGCTGCGCCCGCTCGGCGCCGGCACGGCCGGGGTGGAGACGGTCTTCTTCGTCCTCGTCCTGGCCGGCCGGGTCTTCGGCCCCGGCTTCGGCTTCACCCTCGGCTGCACCTCACTGTTCGCCTCCGCCCTGCTCACCGGCGGCGTCGGCCCCTGGATGCCCTACCAGATGTTCGGCTGCGCCTTCGTCGGCATGCTCGCCGGGCTGCTCCCGCCGGCCCGGCGGCGCTGGGAGGTGCCGATGCTGGCCGGGTACGGGGCGTTCTCCGGGTACCTCTTCGGCTTCCTGCTGAACCTGTCCTTCTGGCCGTTCTCCACCGACCCGAACAGCTCGATCGCCTACCTCCCGGGCCTGCCCTTCACCGAGCAGTGGCACCGCTACCTGCTGTTCGACCTCGCCACCTCGCTCGGCTGGGACACCGGCCGCGCCGTCACCACCTTCACCGCCGTGCTCGTCGTCGGGCCGGCCGTGCTGACCGTCTTCCGCCGCGCGGCCCGCCGCGCCAACTTCGAGCCCACGGTGCGTTTCGAGGCCCCGGACGGCACCGGAGCCGCGGCGGGCCCGGTCGCCGGTCCGCTGCCCGCCGGGCCGGTGCGCTCCTGAACCGGGAGGTCCCGCCGCCATGCCCAAGCGTGAGAAGCCCCGAACGGCGACGGTGGACGGGACCGACGTGGTCCTGCTGACCCCGGAGCAGCACGCCGGTCTCGAATCCGCCCGCCGTCAACTGGGCGGGGCACAGGCCCAGGTGGCCCGGATGCGGCTCGACCTCCACCGGGCGCTGCAACTGCTGGGCGAAGCCGAACGGGTGCTGGCGGGCGTCCCCGCCGATCGGGTCGGGCCGGCGAGTGCCGGGACGAATACCGACCAGGACGCCGGGACGGACACCGGCCCGGACGCCGGGACGCATGCCGCCCCGGCAACCGACCCGACCGCGCGGCCCGACCCCGGCCGGGGCCTGCCCGAACTGCTCGCGGACATCCGGGCCTTCCTGCCGCCCCCGGCGGAGCCGCGACGCGCCCCCGGCCGCCGGCCGCACGAACGGGCGTCCGGCACCACCAGGGACGGCGGCGGAGTCTCACCATCCGGACGCCGCAGGTGATTTCCGCTCCGGCCCCCGCCGTTTGCCCCTAAGCTGGCGGAGCAGCTGGTTCGCCCTGTCCGCCAGGCAGGCGCGTCGCAAGAGGGAACCCGGTGACGCCGTTCGATCGGCCAGTCCGGGACTGCCCCGCAGCGGTGAGTGGGAACGACCGCCGTCATACGCACTGGGCCCGGGAGGGGCTGGGAAGCGACGGCCAGTAGGTGTCCGCCCTCGACAGGGTGGGCGTGCCCGCGAGTCCGAAGACCTGCCACTGCCCGCCCGCGGACCATCCGCGTGCGGCCATCCGGTGACCTCGTGGGCGGGTCGGCGACCATACCCGGCAGATCAGGCCCCGCACGTTCCGCAGCGGCCGCTGCCCGGTCCGTCATCCCTTCGCGCCCTCGTGTCGTCTCCGGATCTCTGAGGAGCAAGACTCGCGAAGGAGAGTCCCTTGACCACGAAGTCCGCAGCCGCGGCAACCCTCGCCACCGTGCACGGCTACCCCCGCCAGGGCCGCAACCGGGAACTGAAGAAGGCGATCGAGGGGTACTGGAAGGGCGCGGTCACCGCGGAGGCGCTGCTGACCACCGCCGCCGACCTGCGCCGGGAGAACCGGGCCCAGCTCGCCCGGGCCGGCGTCCGGGAGGTCCCGACCGGCGACTTCTCGCTCTACGACCACGTGCTGGACACCACCGTGGCGGTCGGTGCGATCCCCGCCCGGCACCGGGACGCCGTCGAGGCCGACCCGCTGGACGGCTACTTCGCCATGGCGCGCGGCACCCAGGACGTCGCGCCACTGGAGATGACCAAGTGGTTCGACACCAACTACCACTACCTCGTACCCGAGTTGGGCCCCGACACGGTCTTCTTCGCGAACCCGGCCAAGGCCGTCGCGGAGCTCGGCGAGGCCCTCGCCGACGGCCACACCGCCCGGCCGGTGCTGGTCGGCCCCGTCACCTACCTGCTGCTCGCCAAGCCCGCCCCCGGCGTTGACGCCGACTTCCGGCCGATCACCCTGCTGGACCGGCTGCTGCCGGTCTACGCCCAGCTGCTGGCCGCCCTGAAGGAGGCCGGGGCGCAGTGGGTCCAGCTGGACGAGCCCGCCCTCGTCCAGGACCGCACCCCGGCCGACCTGAACGCCGCCGCCCGCGCCTACCGCGACCTGGGCGCCCTCGCCGACCGGCCGAAGCTCCTGGTCGCGAGCTACTTCGACCGCCTCGGCGAGGCCCTGCCCGTGCTTGCCAAGGCCCCGGTCGAGGGCCTGGCACTGGACTTCACCGGACCGGCCGCCGGCAACCTCGACGACCTCGCCGCCGTGGGCGGGCTGCCCGGCAAGCGGCTGGTGGCCGGGGTGATCGACGGGCGCAACATCTGGATCAACGACCTGGAGAGGTCGCTGGCCACCCTGGCGACCCTGCTCGGTCTCGCCGACCGGGTCGACGTCGCGCCCTCCTGCTCCCTGCTGCACGTGCCCCTCGACGCCGCCGCCGAACGCGACGTCGACCCGCAGATCCTGCGCTGGCTCGCCTTCGCCCGGCAGAAGGCCGCCGAGGCGGCGCTGCTCGCCCGTGGCCTGCGCGAGGGCACCGGCGCGATCACCGCCGAACTCGCCGCCAACCGCGCCGACCTCGCCTCCCGCGCCCACTCGCCGATCACCCGCGACCCGGCCGTGCGCGCCCGGGTCGCCGCCGTCACCGGGGCCGACGCCCGCCGTCCCCAGCCCTACCCCGTGCGGGCCGAGGCCCAGCGCGCCCGCCTCGCCCTGCCGCTGCTGCCGACCACCACCATCGGCTCCTTCCCGCAGACCACCGAACTGCGCGTCGCCCGGGCCGACCTGACGGCGGGCCGGATCGACGCGGCCGCGTACCGGGAGCGGATGGCGGCCGAGGTCCGCGAGGTCATCGCCTACCAGGAGAAGGCCGGCCTGGACGTCCTCGTCCACGGCGAGCCCGAGCGCAACGACATGGTCCAGTACTTCGCCGAGCAGCTCACCGGCTACCTCGCCACCCGGCACGGCTGGGTGCAGTCCTACGGCACCCGGTACGTGCGCCCGCCGGTCCTCGCCGGGGACATCTCCCGCCCGCACCCGATGACCGTCGACTGGTTCGGCTACGCGCAGGGCCTCACCGACCGACCGGTGAAGGGCATGCTCACCGGCCCGGTCACCATGCTCGCCTGGTCCTTCGTCCGCGACGACCAGCCGCTCGCCGACACCGCCCGCCAGGTCGCCCTCGCCCTGCGCGACGAGGTCACCGACCTGGAGGCCGCCGGCGCTGCCGTCGTCCAGGTCGACGAGCCGGCCCTGCGCGAGACCCTGCCGCTGCGGGCCGCGGACCGCCCGGCCTACCTGGACTGGGCCACCGAGTCCTTCCGGCTGGCGACCTCGGGCGTGCGCGCCGACACCCAGGTCCACACCCACATGTGCTACGCCGAGTTCGGCGCGATCATGACCGCCATCGACGACCTCGACGCGGACGTCATCTCCCTGGAGGCGACGCGCTCGCACATGGAGGTCGCCGGGGAGCTGGCAGCGGCCGGCTACCCGCGCGAGGTCGGCCCGGGCGTCTGGGACATCCACTCCCCGCGCGTCCCGAACACCGAGGAGGTCGTCTCCCTCCTGCGGGCCGGCCTCGCCGCGATCCCGGCCGACCGGCTGTGGGTCAATCCCGACTGCGGCCTGAAGACCCGCGGCTGGCCGGAGACCCGCGCCTCCCTGGACAGCCTGGTCGCCGCCGCCCGCCGTCTGCGGGAGGAACTCGCCGGCTGACCGGACGCGGACGGACCCCTGGGGCGGACACGGCCGGCGTGCCGTGCCCGCCCCGGCGGGCCCCCGGCCGCTCAGCGGAGGGACGGACGGGCCCGCCGCTCAGCGGATGCCGGTGGCGCCGTCGTCCTCCGCGGCGGGGCCGGGCTTGTGGGCGACGAAGGTCAACCGGCCCCCCACCCCGATGGTGAGGTCCACGAAGCCCAGCGTCTGCAACCGCGTCAGGAAGGCCGCCGGCTCCACCGGGTTGTAGGTGTCGCCCTCGTGGAAGTGGTGCAACCCGTCGCCGGGCAGGCTGTCCGAGCCCACCAGCACGCCGCCGGGGCGCAGCACCCGCAGGACCTCGGCGAGCAGCCTGTTCTGCAGTGCCGGGGTGGGGACGTGGTGCAGCATCGTGAAGCAGGCCACCGAGTCGAAGGTGTCGTCGGGGAAGGACAGCGCGGTGGCGTCGCCGTGGTGGACCTCGACGTTGGTGGCGGCGAAGCGGGCCGCGAGCGCCTCGGCGGCGGGCTGCTCGTACTCGACCGCGACGAGCCGCTCGACGCGGTGCCGCAGCCAGTCGGTGGCGGCACCGGGGCCGGGGCCGACCTCCAGCATCACCGTCCCCAACTCGGCTCCGGCCGTCACCGTGGGCAACACCGAGGTCTGCAACTGCCGGGCCCATTCGGGGCTGGTGCACACTCGCGCGTGGTTGAGGTTCATGCCTCAGAGGCTAGGAAAGGACGCGGGTGGGGCACCACCGCGTACGCTTCCAGATCATGTCGCGAAACGGACAACCTCCGGCCGGTCCGCCGGGCACCGCGGACCAGGTGGCCGCCGCGATCGTGGTGCGCGCCTACGCGCTGGCGCCGGGCAGTCGGTTCGGCACCCACTGGCACGACACGCACCAGGTCGTCTGGGCTCGTAACGGTGTGCTGACCGTGTCGACCGGGGACGGCGAGTGGATCCTGCCGCCGACCCGGGCGCTGTGGATTCCGGCCGGCACCCCGCACCAGACCGCCGCCCTGGCCAGCACCGCCATGCGCAGTCTGAACATCAGCCCGGGCCCCGGGCTGCCCGACTGGTCACTGCCCCAGCCGTTGGCGGTGGGTCCGCTGGTCGCCGTCCTGATCGACCACCTGGCCGGGGCCGCCCTCGCTCCGGAGCACCGGGCCCGGGCCCAGGCCGTCCTGATCGACAACCTGGCGCCGGTCGCCGCCCGCTCGATCGAGGTGCTGATGCCCACCGATCCCCGGGCCCTGGACGTCGCCCGCGCCCTGGTCGCCGACCCGGCCGACCCGCGGACCCTCGCCCAGTGGGGGCGTCAGGTCGGCTCCAGCGCAAGGACCCTGGCCCGCGCGTTCGCCGCCGACACCGGCCTCACCTTCGCCCGCTGGCGCACCGCCGTCCGGCTGCGCGCGGCCCTCGGGCACCTCGCCCGGGGGGAGCCCGTCACCAGGGTCGCGGGCCGCGTCGGCTACGCGACGCCCAGCGCCTTCGTCGCCGCCTTCGTCCGGGAGACCGGCCTCACCCCCGGCAGCTACTTCCACGGCGGTCCGCCGGAGGTCTGAGCCCGCGCCCGTACCCGCACCCGCACCCGCAGCCCGTACCCGCGCCTGCACCCGCAGCCGGTGAGGCCCGCCGCCGGCCCGACCTGCCGTCGGCCCGGCCCGGCACCGCAGGCGCTCGATCAAGCCATCTGATCACCAGTCACCTGGTCACCGACCCGCCCGGCATGACGCGGTACCCGGCCAAGTTGACCTGACCGCGGACCCACGCATCGACGCACTCCTCGATCGCGAACTCAAGAGGACGCACCCGGCTGGTGCCGGCGGTGACCAGGCCGCCGGTCTCGGCGTCCCGGACCACCCACGGGCGCCTACCCCGGTCATCGGCCGGCAGCTGTTCGACGGTGTACCGGGCGCCGACCCGTTGCGCCGGGGTCAGGCCGTCGCCGTGCCAGACGCGGACGATGGCCTGGCCGCCGCCCGCCAGCCCGAGAGGCCAGTCGACGGAGCCGCTGCCGTTCATCAGACGTTCCAGGTCCGTCGTGCTGCCGGAGTCGAGCAGCCACCGCATGGCTCGCAGCTCGTACGCGCTGATCGGCAGCTCGCGGACCGTCTGCCACAGCGCGTCCAGGGCCTCCAGGGCCGGTTTGGTGACGCGCTCCAGGTGGCCATCCACCGAAACGGTCAGGTCGTCACCGATCAACGCGGATCCTCCTCAACGCACACCGGGTGAGTAACGACAACCCGACCGAGCGGCGCCGTCCTGGAGCAGGTCGACGGGCAGACGTGGCCAGCCGCAACCATCGGCGGCTCGGGCGAGCCGCAGCTGATGCACGTCTCCCCGTGGAGCCGAGTGGGGCCTATTGACTCTGGGTCGACAACCCGCGGGCTCGGTGTCTCCGTCACGCCCCTGAGCGTCCCCGGCGGCGACCCCCGAAGGTGCCACAACCTGTGGCACCTTCCTCAGACCGCTTTGGCCCACCGCGCGAACTGGAGCAACTGCTCGTCCCGACCACGGGACAGCCTGACCAGCGTGGCCGGCTCGGCCCGGACCTGGCCGTGCTCTCGTACATGCTGCGGCGCGATCCGCCTCGCGACCAGCAGCGACTCCTTTGCGTGCTGCGGGCGCCCGAGGAGCATGTGCGCCCGGCCGAGGTCGATGTAGTAGTGGCTCCTGCGTTCGGCCGGGAGCTCTCTCGGCGGCGCCCAGCGCGTGGCTGCCGTTACCGCGTCCTGGAGGTCCTGCTGCTCGCCCAGCTCGACCGCGACCGCCAGCCGGTGGATCTCCAGGCTGTCCGGGCCGACTGCGGTGCCGTCGTGGAGCCGCTCCCGGACGCGCCGGGCCAGTACCTCGGCGTCCCGTAGGTGCTTGCGCGCCAGCTCGGGGACGGCCTGGTGGACCCGGCTGTCGGTGCGGCGGGGGCCACCCAGCAGCTCCTCCGGCGTGGTCTGGACTGCCCGCGCGAGGGCGTCGAGCACGGCGTCGGAGGGCCGGCGCTCGCCGCCCTCGGTCTTGCGGATCATGCTGATGCTCACGCCGGAGACGTCGCAGACCTGGCGGCGAGTCAATCCGGCAGCGTGCCGGGCGGTTTCGATGCGCTGACCGAGCGCGGCAGCGGTGGTTCCGGGCATCGTGTGGCTCCGTTCCGTGGTCGCACCCGGAACGGTACCGGCGCCCGTGCGGGAGCTGGGCGGATTCGCCCTGGCGGCCATGCCGCCGGGGCGGTCCTGCTACAGGCCGGCCAGCAGCTCGGCCAGCTCGGTCAGCGAGTTCACGGTCCAGTCCGCGTCCGGCGCGCTGGTGGTGAGGCCAATCGGACCGCGGCGGAGGTGTGCGGCTCGCAAGCCGGCCGCCTTGGCCGGTGCCACATCATTCGCCGGGTGGTCGCCCACGTACACGATCTCGTGAGGCTCACCCGGTGCCCACACCGTCACCCGCTCGAAGAATCCGGGACCGGGCTTCGAGACGCCCCACTCTGCCGAGGTCGCGATGCCATCGGCTGGCAGATCGAGGCCACGCAGCAGAGAGGACACCGCGGCGTTCTGGTTGCCCACGATGCCCACCCACAGGCCGGCCTCACGCAACCGGGACAGCGCCGGGCGCACATCCGGGTAGAGGTCCGTCTCGTCGAGGTGGTCGCCCTGGCCGGCTGTCTGTCGGGCACGCCACTCGGCGCCCACGTCCACGCCAGGTTTGATGATCCGGATCGCGTCCGCGTTGTCGCGACCCTCGGCCACCACCTTGCCCACCAGGGCCGACAGCGTGTGCTGCGGAACCCCGAGCCACCGGGCCCAGTCCCCCCAGTACCGGGTGTCACTCGTCAGGGTCTCACCGATGTCGAACACCACGGAGCGCATGGGCCGAGCCTACGGGAGTGTGCCGATCGCTCTCTCGTCCTGCGTGCCCACCCGATCCGAGAGCAGGCCCGCACCGCTGGTCCTGCGGGCCCAGGTGCTGCAGAGGTCCCTCGCGCCCTGGGCCCAGGAGAGGCCCGTGTTGGAACTCGGCACACGCGTGAGAGAGTCGGCAGCACAGCTGGTCCACGCGTGAGGAGGCTGGTCATGGAGTGGGAGACGTTCGGACGTCGGCGGGTGTACGGCAGCCCCTGGGTGGAGGTGTGGCTCGACGATGTCGCGGTGCCCGGCCTCGGCCGGATCGACCACCACGTCGTCCGCTACCCCCGGGCCTCGACCACCTCCGTCGTCACCGACGACCAGGGCCGGTTCCTCCTCCTCTACCGGCACCGCTTCATCACCGGCCGGTGGGGATGGGAGGTCCCGGCCGGCTGGGCGGAGCCCGGTGAGGACCCGGCCGTCGCCATCGCTCGCGAGGTCGAGGAAGAGACCGGTTGGCGGCCCGGCCGTGTTGAGCTGCTGACCGAGTACGACGCCATGGCCGGCATCAGCGACGCCCATTTCAGGTGCTTCCACATCACCGGCTGCACGCAGGTCGGCGCCCCGGAGGACGCCTCCGAGTCGACCCGCATCGAGTGGCTGCCCGAGGCCGAGGTGGTCAGGCTGCTGACGACCGGCGAGGTGTCGGATGGCCCCTCGCATGCCGCGCTTTCCTACTACCTGGGCCCGCATCGCCTCGCCAGGCGCCCCTGACCTGCGCGCACCGATCGTGGCCGACCTCCGGGACATGGTCACTGCGGGGCCCGTGCCCGCCCTGGCTGGTCAGGGGCGCCGGGCCAGCACCTGCAGCAGTCCGGTGACGGCGACTCCGGCCACGATCTCCCGGCGGTCGATCATGTCCTGGATGCGGTCAAGCGGGACCCACTCGATGCGGTCCGCCTCGTGTGTATCCACGGGCGGGGCGACGAACCGGGCGTTGCGAGCGAGGAACACGTGGTGTTCGGCGTTGGTCATGCCGCCGATCGGCTGGTTGTAGGCGAGCGGCCCGACCACGTCCACCCGCCACCCGGTCTCCTCCAGAACCTCACGGGCGGCCGCAGCCTCAAGGGACTCCCCGTCCTCCACGATCCCCGAGGGAATCTCCCAGTTCCAGGTCTGCGTGGCGAACCGGTGGCGCCACATCATCAGCACCTCGTCACGGTCGTTGAGGACCACCGTGGCCGCCACCGGAGCGAACCTCACCAGGTGGTGCTCGTAGCGGGGGCGCCCCGGCGGTTCGACGTCCACAAGATCAAGGTTGACCCACGAGCTTGCGTAGATGGGTCGGCTGCCATGGACAGTCCACTCGCTACTCACGGGCACCTCAGGATCTCGGCAGGGCGGTCGGCGTCATCCTGCCAGAGCTGCCCGTCATGACGGCAGCCCAAGAGCCTGCCCCTGCCGGATGACCCGCTGCCCCTCCATGTCACCGTGGTTGAGGCCGACCGGGCGATGATCGCGGCACGGGAGAGCGGCGACGACGTTGACGCCGCGTGCGAGACCTAGGCGGAACGTGGGAGTCGGCTCCAGCAGCTCGCCCGCCTGGTCCTGAGCGATGTGTCGGGCCTCCTCGGAGCGGTCGTGCGCCGCCCGCCACGAGGGCCGTTCGACAGCGACGGCCTTCGGAGGCGGCATCGAGCGGCGCGGCCGAGACCATCGGAGTCTCGGCCGCGCCGCTTGATGCTGACTGGATGTCAGCCGTCCAAGGTACGTTTTTGCAGGTCAGGCGCTCGCGGTGTAGTCATAGAACCCGCGCCCGCTCTTGCGGCCGAGCAGCCCGGCTTCGACCATCCGGGAGAGCAGCGGCGGGGGTGCGTACAGCGGTTCCTTGTACTCCTCGTACATCGACCGGGCGATCGCCTCGACGGTGTCCAGGCCGATGAGGTCGGCGAGGGCGAGCGGGCCCATGGGGTGGGCGCAGCCGTGGACCATGCCGGCGTCGATGTCCTCGGGGGTGGCGTGGCCGGCCTCGGCCATCCGGATCGCGGACAGCAGGTAGGGCACGAGCAGCGCGTTGACGATGAAGCCGGCCCGGTCGCGGGAGCGGACGACGTGCTTGCCGAGGACGTCCCGGGCGAAGGCCTCGACCCGGTCGACGACGGTGGGAGCCGTGTGCAGCGAGGTGACCAGCTCGACCAGCGGCATCGCCGGCGCCGGGTTGAAGAAGTGCAGGCCGAGGACGTGGGTGGCCCGGCCGGTGGCGATGCCCAGGCGGGTGACGGGGATGGCGGAGGTGTTGGTGGCCAGGACGGCGTCGTCGGCGACGAGCACCTTGTCCAGAGTGGTGAGCACCTCGGTCTTGACCCGTTCGTCCTCGACGACGGCTTCGACGACGAGTTGGCGGTCGGCGAGCGCTTCCGGGTCGTCGGCGAACAGCAGGTGGGCCCAGGCGTCGGTGCGCTGCCGTTCGTCGATCCGGCCGCGGTCGACGGCGCGGTGCAGGGAGCGGTCGATCCGGGCCCGGGCGGCGCGCAGGGCGTCCCGGCCGTTCTCGCAGACGACGGTGTCGAGTCCGGCGCGGGCGAAGACCTCGGCGATGCCGGCGCCCATCTGTCCGGCGCCGACGACCGCGACGCGGCGTATGTCGTTCATGGTGCGATTGCCTCCGTGGTGGGCGGTTCAGGCCGCGGTGCGGATCCGCACGAGGTGGCGGGTGTAGGCCTCGGTGGTGAGGAAGGCGGGCAGGTCGGCGCCGAGGGCGGTGTCCTGCAGGATGCGCACCGCGTCGTCCACGGCCGTCGGGTCGGCGCCCTCGGCGAGCAGGGCGGCCCGTTCACGGTCGATCAGCCGCCGCACCAGGTCCGGGGTGGCGAGCGAGCCGCCGGTGAGGCGGGTGCAGTGGTGCTGCCACTGCCAGATCTGGCACCGGGCGATCTCGGCGGTGGCGACGTCCTCCATCAGCCCGAAGACGGCGACGGCGCCGGAGCCGCCGAGCCAGGCCGTCAGGTAGCGCAGGGCGACGGCGACGTTGGCGCGCAGGCCCTGTTCGGTGGGCAGGCCGGCGGTGAGCCGTTGGACGCCGAGCAGGTCGGCGGCGGTGACCTCGACGTCCTCGCGGGTGCGGTCGAGCTGGTGCGGGCGGTCGCCGAGGACGGCGTCGAAGGCGGTGCGGCAGGTGTCGACCAGGCCGGGGTGGGCGACCCAGGAGCCGTCGAAGCCGTCGCCGGCCTCGCGTTCCTTGTCGGCGCGGACCCTGGTCAGGGCGGCCTCGTTGGCGGCGGGGTCGCGCTGCGGGATCGCGGCGGCCATGCCGCCGACGGCGTGGGCGCCGCGCCGGTGGCAGGTGCGCACCAGGAGGTCGGTGTAGGCGCGCAGGAACGGCTGGGTCATGGTGAGGGTGGCGCGGTCGGGCAGGACGAAGCGGGGGCCGTGGTGGGCGAAGTTCTTGATCAGGCTGAACAGGTAGTCCCAGCGGCCGGCGTTCAACCCGGCGGCGTGCTCGCGCAGTTCGTAGAGGATCTCGTCCATCTCGAAGGCCGCGGTGACGGTCTCGATCAGGACGGTGGCGCGGATCGTCCCGTGCGGGATGCCCAACTCGGCCTGGGCGAAGGCGAAGACCTCGTTCCACAGCCGGGCTTCGAGGTGGTTCTCCAGCTTGGGGAGGTAGACGTACGGGCCGGAGCCGGCCGCGATCTGCGGGCGGCCGCAGTGGAAGAGGTAGAGGCCGAAGTCGACCAGGGCGCCGACGGCCGGGCGGCCGTCGATCAGCAGGTGCTGTTCGTCCAGGTGCCAGCCGCGCGGACGGACCACGATGGTCGCCGGGTCGTCCCCGACGTAGTAGCGCTTGCCCTCCGGCGTGGTGTCGTCGATCCGGCGGTCGATCGCGTCGATCAGGTTGAGCTGGCCGGTGACGAGGTTGTGCCAGGTCGGGGCGGTGGCGTCCTCGAAGTCCGCGAGCCACACGTTCGCGCCGGAGTTGAGGGCGTTGACGGTCATCCGGCGTTCGGGCGGGCCGGTGATCTCCACCCGGCGGTCGACGAGGCCGGGGCCGGCGCCGGCCACCCGCCAGGAGGGGTCCTCCCGGACGGCGCGGGTCTCCGGCAGGAAGTCGAGGGTGCCGCCGGCGGCCAACGCGGCGGCACGGCGCTCGCGTGCGGCGAGGAGTTCGGTGCGACGGGCGGCGAACCCGTCGTGCAGACGGGCGAGGAAGGCGAGTGCCTCGGGGGTCAGGACCTCCTCGAAGCGGTCCTCGGGCGTTCCGAGGATCTCGACGCGGCTGGGCTGGCTCATCCGGTTCTCCAGGAAGGTGGGCCCGGGGCCTCGTCCCTCGGCGAGGCCCCGGGCGGGGGTGGACGGCGGCTCGTCCCCAACGGGCCGCCAGGGGTGGCTCAGTGGAACTGCTCGGCCTCGGTGGAGCCGGTGAGCGCCAGGGTCTCGGCGTTCGGGTTGAGCGCGGTGGAGACCAGGTCGAAGTAGCCGGTGCCGACCTCGCGCTGGTGCTTCACCGCGGTGTAGCCGTCCGGCACCGCGGCGAACTCGGCCTCCTGGAGGTCGACGTAGGCCGTCATGCCGTGCTCGGCGTAGCCGCGGGCCAGCTGGAACATCGAGTGGTTCAGGGCGTGGAAACCGGCCAGCGTGATGAACTGGAAGCGGTAGCCCATGGCGCCCAGCTCCCGCTGGAACTTGGCGATCCGGTCGTCGTCCAGCGCGGCCTTCCAGTTGAAGGACGGCGAGCAGTTGTAGGCCAGCATCTTGTCCGGGTACTCGGCCTTCAGCGCCTCGGCGAACTCGCGGGCCTGGGCGAGGTCCGGGGTGCCGGTCTCCACCCAGATCAGGTCCGCGTACGGCGCGAAGGCGAGGCCGCGGGAGATCACCGGCGCCATCCCGGGCTCGACCCGGTAGAAGCCCTCGGCGGTGCGCTCACCGGTGCAGAACCGGGCGTCGCGCTCGTCGACGTCGCTGGTCAGCAGGTTGGCGGCGAGCGCGTCGGTGCGGGCGACGATCAGCGTCGGCACGTCGGCGATGTCGGCCGCCAGCCGGGCGGAGTTGAGGGTGCGGACGTGCTGCGCGGTGGGCACGAGGACCTTGCCGCCGAGGTGGCCGCACTTCTTCTCGGACGCCAGCTGGTCCTCGTAGTGGATGCCCGCCGCGCCGGCCGCGATCATGCCCTTGGTGAGCTCGAACGCGTTCAGCGGGCCGCCGAAACCCGCCTCGGCGTCGGCGACGATCGGCACCAGCCAGTCCGGGCCGTCGTTGCCCTCGGCGGCGTCGATCCCGTCCGCCCGCAGCAGCGCGTTGTTGATCCTGCGCACCACCTGCGGAACCGAGTTGGCGGGGTAGAGGCTCTGGTCCGGGTAGGTCTGCCCGGCCTGGTTGGCGTCGGCCGCGACCTGCCAGCCGGACAGGTAGACCGCCTGCAGGCCGGCCTTCACCATCTGCACGGCCTGACCGCCGGTGAGCGCACCGAGCGCGTGGACGTAGTCCTGCTCGTGCAACTGCCGCCACAGGCGCTCGGCGCCGCGCCGGGCCAGGGTGTGCTCCTCGCGTACCGTGCCCGACAGCCGGACCACGTCGGCCGCCGTGTAGGTGCGCTCGATCCCGGCCCACCGCGGGTCGGACGTCCACCGGGCGGCCAGCTCCGCCGCGCGCTGCTCCTGCTGCTGACGAACCGACTGAGTCATGGGTCTGCTCCCCAAGGGTGTTCGTTGTGCTCGTTGCGAAGGGTGTGACGCACCTCACCGCGAGGGCGCGTGGGCGGCCGGGTGGTGCCGGGCGGCGGTGGAACACCGCAGGACGTGGACGCCCGGACAGCGCTCCCGGCCGCGACCGGCCCGGTGTTCCGCTGCTGTCCTGCGCACCTCCCGGCCGCACCACCGACTCTGGCAGCTCGCCGAGCCGCCGTCACCGGTGGACCGCTGCCAGGTCCTGCGAACGATCCCCGGCGAATCCGCGAAGGTTGCGAAGGCCCGCAGCCCCCCGCCACGGCTACGCTGCCCCCACCGGCACCGCGCGGCTGCGCCGCCCGGCCGGCACACCGACGCGCCGGCACACCGACGCGCCGGCACACCGACGCCCGCAGGGGCAGCCGGCACCACCGACGCCCGCAGGGGGAGAACGACATGGGAAAGGCCTTCGCCGGCGCCCGGCTGCGCCGCCTGCGCGAGGAACGCGGCCTCAGCCAGGCCGCCCTCGCCCGGCTGATCGACCTGTCACCCAGCTACCTCAACCAGCTGGAGCACGACGCCCGCCCGCTCACCGTCCCCGTGCTGCTGCGCCTCACCGAGGCCTTCGGCGTCGAGGCCGGGTACTTCGCCCCGCCGGACAGCGCCCGGCTCACCGCCGAACTCCGCGACGCCCTCGGCGAGGAGCTCGCGGCCGGCCGGGTCACCCCCGGCGACCTCGACGAACTCGCCGCCCGGCTGCCCGCCGTGGCCCGCCTGCTGATGGACCTCGGCCGCGGCCGGCGGGCCGTCGCCGAACAACTGGCCGTCCTCGCCGGCGACCGCGGCCCGGCGCCCGACACCCTCACCCCGCACGAGGAGGTCCGCGAGTTCTTCTACCGCCGTCGCAACTACGTCGACGAACTCGACACCGCGGCCGAGGAGTCGGCGAGCGCCATCGGCCTGCGGCGCGGCGTGGTCGGGGCGGTCCTGGCCGAGCGGCTCGCCTCCGGCCACGGCGTACGGACCGTCACCGGCGGCGGGGACCTGCACAGCTTCGACCCGCGCACCAGGGTCCTCAGCCTGTCGGACCGGCTGCGCCCGGGCCAGCAGGCCTTCCGGATGGCGACCCAGCTGGCGTACCTGGAACACGACCCGCTGCTGTCCGAACTTGCCGCCCAGGACAGCCCGGAGGGCGGCACCGCCTGGTCGCTCACCCGGATCGGCCTGGCCAACTACTTCGCCGCCGCGCTGGTCCTCCCGTACACCGCGTTCCACGCCGAGGCCGAATCCGCCCGCTACGACATCGAGCACCTCGCCGACCACTTCGGCGTCGGCTACGAGACGGTCTGCCACCGGCTCAGCACCCTGCAGCGGCCCCGGCTGCGCGGCGTGCCGTTCTCCTTCGTCCGGGTCGACCGGGCGGGCAACGTCTCCAAACGCCAGTCCGCCACCGACTTCCACTTCTCCCGCACCGGCGGCACCTGCCCGCTGTGGAACGTCTACGAGGCCTTCGCCGCGCCCGGCCGCGTCCACGTCCAGGTCGCCGCCATGCCCGACGGCCGCCGCTACCTCTGGACCGCCCGCGCCGTCACCCGCTCCCCGGGCGGCTGGGCCCGCCCCACCAAGACCTTCGCCCTCGGCCTCGGCTGCGAACTGCGCCACGCCGGACGGCTCGTCTACTCGGCGGGGCTCGACCTCGGCGACGAGACCGCCGCCACCCCGATCGGCCTCGGTTGCAAGGTCTGCGACCGCCCCGCCTGCCCGCAGCGCTCCGCACCCGCCATCGGCCGCCCGCTCGCCGTCGACGAGCACACCAGCACCTTCGTCCCGTACCCGGCGGTGCCCGCGCCCCGGCACTGACCTTCGGGCGGCTGTGCCCGCCCGCTGTGCCCGGCCGCTGTGCCCGGCCGCTGCGCCCGCCGAGCGGGCCGAAACCGTGGTGCGCCCGGACCGCGGTCACCGGTACCGTCCGCGGGTGACCCGTCGAACTCCCCCGCGCCCCGCGCCGGTCGAAGAGCTGTTTCCCGAGGTCGTCCCCTTCCGCCGGGAGGCCGTGCGACTGCACCCGCGAGCGGGCCGGCCGGCCCCCGGTGACAGCTCGGTGGGCGGCCCGCTGCTGTGGCCGGCGCGGGAGCCGTGGCCGGACTGCCCGGAGCACCCGGGATCGCCGATGGTCGCGGTCGTGCAGGTCCGCCGTGCCGACGTGCCCGACCTCGTGCCCTTCCCGGAGGGGCGGGACCTGCTCCAGGTGCTGTGGTGCCCGCGCGCCCACGACGGGCAGTGGGTCGTCCCGCTGGTCCGCTGGCGGTCCGCGGCGGAGGTCGGCGAGGTGCGGCAGGCCCCGCCGGTACCGCCGGAGGCCCGGTACGGTCAGGTGCCGCGGCCGTGCGTCGTCCATCCGGAACCGGTCACGGAGTACCCGAGCTGGGACCTGCCGGACACGCTCTGGGACGCCCTGGAACCCCGCGTCGAGCAGGTGGAGGCGCAGACGGGCTGGGACTACCAGTTCCACCTGTCCACCGCGCCGGGCATCAAGCTGGGCGGCTACCCGGGCTGGTGCCAGGAACCGCGGTGGCCGGACTGTCCGACCTGCCGGGCACCGATGGACCACCTGCTGACCGTGGACAGTACCGAGGACCACGACTGCCGGCTGACGTGGACACCGGTCGAGGACCGCGACCTCCGCCGGAAGGGCGCGGACCTGAGCCTCGGCGACCTGGGCGGGGTGTACCTGTTCGAGTGCCGCGCGTGCCCCGGCCGCCCGTTCGCCCACCGCTACGACGCCTGAACGGCCGTCGCGCGCCGGTGCGGCCGGTGCGCGGCGGCCGGTGTCCCGGTCGGCGGTCCCGCAGGCTTCAGCCCCGGAAGGCCGCCGCGTGTTCGGCGGCCCAGGTGGCGAAGGTCAGGGCGGGGCGTCCGAGGAGCCGCGGGACGGTGTCCGTCGTCGGGCCCGGCTGTTCCAGGCATGCGGCCGCGTAGCCGATCAGGCGGTCGGGCACGTCCTCGGGCAGCCCCTGGGCGAGCATCGCCCGGCGCAGTTCCTCGGGCGGCACTTCCGCGAACGCCAGCTCCCTGCCGATGGCTTCGCCGATGAGCCGGGCCTTGTCCCGTTGGGTGAGCGACTCGGGCCCGGTGAGTGCGTACGCACGGCCCGCGTGGGCGGGGTCCACGAGTGCCCGGACGGCGACCTCGGCGATGTCCCGCTGGTGGACGGGGGAGGTGGCCGCGTCGCCGTGCACGCCCCGGACGAGGCCGGTCGCGCGGATCTGCGGTGCCCAGGCGAGGGCGTTGGCGTCGAAGTCGGCGCACCGCAGGAACGTCCACTGCAGCCCGGAGGCCCTGGCCGCGGCCTCGACCCGCTCGAACTCCTCGGCGAAGCGCCGGTACCCCCCGCCGTACTCGACCGTGACGGCCGACAGCACCACCACGCGCCGCACGCCGTGCTCGGCCGCCAGCGCCAGCAGCTCGGCACTCGCACCGCCGACGGCGCGCGGGCTGAGCAGGAGGGCCTCCACGCCGTCCAGTGCCGGGGCCAGCGACTGCGGCCTGGACGGATCGCCGACGACCGGCCGGACGCCGGTGGCCGGCCCGCCGTGGGCCGGCTCGCCGGCGGCCGGATCGCGGGTGACTGCGGCGACCTCGCGTCGCTGCGCCGCCAGGTGTTCCACCACGGTGCGACCGATGGTTCCGGTCGCGCCAGTGACCATGATCATGTGCAGACTCCTGTCCGGAAGGCAGGTGGCACCTCGTGCCCCTGTGGCCCTGATGGGCGGTCGTACCGTCGGCGTTCCGATCGCCGGCGTGGTGCTGTGCGGTTCCGACGGTGGCTTCGACACCGGTGACGGGTGGTCGGGCCTGCCGCCGGGTTCCCGGTCCACCGCTGGTCCGGGGTGACGGCGCGCCGCCTCAGCCGGCGTCGCGGGGGCGGCGGTCGAGGTGCTCGCGCAGGAACGAGATCTCCGCTTCGACGGCCTGTTCGTGCGATTCGAGGAACGGGGCGTAGTGACGGCCGGACAGCCGGACGACCTCGGCGTGCGGTGCGCTCCGGGCCGCGCGGACGGCGGGGCCGGGGAGCGCGCTCTGGTCCTGGTCGCAGACGACCACCAGCAGCGGGCACCGGATCCGGGGGGCGTGGAGCCCGGGCCGGTACCCGCCGATCTGCAGGGCCAGGCGTGCGGCGACGGTCTGCTCCCAGTTCGCGTGGCGACGGTCGGGATCGAGCGCCCGGTCGCAGTCCATGGCGTCGGCCGTGGTGAGGGAGGCGACGGCGCCGCGCGGTCCGGCGGTCGGGACCAGCAGCGGCGGGCGTCCGACGAGGCTGCCGAGCGCGTCGGCGACGCCCCGGCCGAGGAGCCGCAGCAGGGCGAGGGGCGTCATGGAGCGCAGCGCGTGGGGGGCGACGGCGCGGGCGTCGACCAGCGGGGTCTGGGCGATCGCACAGGCCAGTCGCGGGTGTTCGGCCGCGACCCGGAAGACGTGGCCGCCCGCGAGCGAGAAGCCCCAGACGGAGATCGCGTCCGGGTCGACGTCGGGGAGACCGGCGGCGAAGTCGATCGCGGCGTGCCAGTCGGCGACCTGCTCGTCGACGCGGAGGATCTGGCGCGGAAGGCCCCCGCTCTCTCCGAACCGGCGGTGGTCGAAGGCGAGGACGGCGAACCCGGCCTCGTTGAACCGTGCGGCGAACAGGTCCGTGGCCGGTTCCTTCGTCACCGAGGTTCCGCCGGCCATGATGACGCAGCCGCCGTTGGACCCCGGGTAGTGCCAGGCGGCGCACGAGGTGTCGCCGCTGGCGAAGCGTACTGCTTTCCGTTGTGTGAGCGTGGGCACGTCGGCCTCCGTGGTGGATCTGTCTCTCGGGGTGCTGTGGAGGTGGGGGGGGCGGGGGGGGGGGCCCCCCGCGCCCCCCCCCCCCCCGCCCCCGCCGGCGGCCCCCGGGGGGCTGGAGGTCAAGCCGGGTTGGCCCGG
>NZ_JBHWBZ010000001.1:357733-402827 GCF_042735475.1 Kitasatospora sp. NPDC059577
GTCTGGGCGGCGCGGGCGGGGGCGCGGCGGCCGTGGTGGGGTGGGGGGTGGGCGGGGGGGGGGGGGTGGGGGGGGGGGGCGCGGGGGGCGCCCCCCCCCCCGCCCCCCCCCGCTCCTCCCGGGCCGCCGGTGGCGGCACCGGGGGTGCTGACGGTCAGCCGGTGAGGCCGGGGAACCAGATGCGCGGGTCGAGGATCACGGGTTGCTCCTTTCCGGGGCTCGGGTCCGCCGACGTCGGTCGGGGACGGGCGGAGCGGATGACCTCCATGGTTGGGGTGTCGTCCGCGGAACGGGCGCCGCGAGGCCACGGAATGGGCGAAACTCTCGTTCATGGCACGTGAATCGACGAATTCCGTACTGAGCCTCCCGGACCAGCGGCTGGTGGCCGCGTTGCAGTGGGACGGCCGCCTCACCGCCGAGCGGGCGGCCCACGCGCTGGGGCTCAGCCCGGCCACCGTCCGCCGCCGCCTGCACGCGCTCGGCGCCGACGGCACCGTGCGCGTGGTCGTCTCGCCGGTGGCGCGACCGCGCAACGGGGGCTCGGCCGGAGCCCTGTTCCTGCGCATCCGGGTCCTGCGGGGAAAGCTCGACACGATCGTGGCCGCGCTCGCGGCGCGTGAGGACATCCCCTTCATCGACATCACCACGTCGGGTGACGAGATCTTCGCGGTCGCCCGTACCGAGCCGGGCTCACGGGACCAGTTGGTCTTCCGTCAACTGCCCTCGACCCAGGCGGTGACCTCCCTGGAGAGCGCCACGATCCTGCACGTCTTCCGGCTCACCTCCGAGTGGCGCCACCAGGTGCTGACCGCGGCCGAGCGGGAGGCGCTCGGCCCGGGCGCGCCGGCCGCCGGGGCGACGGCCGCCACGTCGCCGGGCCCGTACGGCGTCGACACCGATGCCTTGGAACAGGCCCTCATCGACGCCCTCACGCCCGACGCGCGGCTGAGCGCGGTGGCCCTGGCAGAGCGCACCGGTCACCCGGAGAGCACGGTGCGCCGACGCCTCGCCCACCTGGCGGCCGAAGGCCGTCTGGTCACCCAGGTCCTGGTCGACCCCCGCCGCCTCGGGCTGCCCATCGAAGCCAAGTTCCTGCTGCAGGTGGCCCCGGACCACCTGGCCGCCGCCGGGCAGGCGCTGGCCGACCACCCCGCGGTGCACGGCGCGTTCGCGACGTCGGGTCCTTCCAACCTGCACGCGGCCGCGTACTTCCCGGACCTGGCGACCCTCTACACCTTCCTCTCCCACGACCTGGTCGGCCTGGGCATCACCCACGTCGAGACGGCCGTCGTGAGTCACGCCGCCAAACGCACTCCGATGCCGGTCCGACCGGTCCCGTCGGGGTGAGGGCGCACCGCCCCGTACGCCCGGGTGGGCGAACGGGGCGGGCCCTTCCGGCGTGACCGGTACCGCGCCGCCCGGGGCCGGGGTTCGGGGCTCGGGACGCGGTGCCGGTCGGGACGGTCCGGGTGGGGACGGCGCCGCCGGGCCCGGTGCCGGCGACCGGACGGGGCGTCAGCCGACCCGGTGCAGCCGGACCAGGCGGCTGGCGTGGTCGCCGGCGGGCAGGTCCAGGTCGATGCCGCGGTTGCGCAGGACGGCGCCGTCGTGCACCCGGCCGGTGTCCGGGTCGCGGTAGCGGTGCCCGGTGTGGAGGGCGGGCAGGCGCAGCGGGGCGGGGTGGTGGCCGAAGCGGGTGGTCGGGCGCCAGGCGAGGACGGCGTGCTCGGTGTCGTCCGGGGCGGCGTAGTGGACGGCGGTGAGTCCGTCGTGGCCGGTGAGCCGGTGCTGGAGGCCGTGCTGCACGAGTGGCCGGATCCGCTTGTACTCGGCGACCAGGCGGGCGGCCTCGGCGAGTTCGTCCGGTGTCCACCGGGTGAGGTCGCCGCCCAGGCCGAGGGCCCCGGCCATGGCGACGTGGAAGCGGAAGCGCAGGGGCGTGGTGCGGCCGGTGATGCCGTTGGGTGAGTCGGTGACCCAGGAGGCCATGGTGTGGGCCGGGAAGAGCTGGCTGAAGCCGTGCTGGACGGAGATCCGGTCGACCGGGTCGGTGTTGTCGGAGGTCCAGGCCTGGTCGGTCCGGGCGAGGACGGCGAGGTCGACGCGGCCGCC
Organism: Kitasatospora sp. NPDC059577; assembly: GCF_042735475.1. NCBI lineage: Bacteria > Bacillati > Actinomycetota > Actinomycetes > Kitasatosporales > Streptomycetaceae > Kitasatospora > Kitasatospora sp. NPDC059577. The sequence continues at coordinate 359,846 of NZ_JBHWBZ010000001.1, forward strand.
GCCGCCGGCGCAGGCCTCGATCCGCAGGCCGGGGTGGTCGGCGCGCAGCCGGTCCATGATCCGGTGGACGGCCCGGGTGTGGTCGATCCACCGCCGGTCGGGGTCCGGGTGGACGGACCGGCCGGTGTCGGTGAAGGGGCGGTTGGCGTCCCACTTGAGCCAGTCCACGTCGTTCTCGGTGACCAGCCGGTCGAGGGTCGCCCGCACCCATTCCTCGACGTCGGGGCGGGCGAGGTCGAGGACGAGCTGGTGGCGCAGTTCGGTGGTGTCCCGGGTGGGTGCGTGGAGCACCCAGTCGGGGTGGGCGCGGTACAGGTCGCTGTCGGCGTTGACCATCTCCGGTTCCACCCACACGCCGAAGGCCATGCCGTGGCCGTGGACGTGGTCGGCGAGCGGTCGCAGGCCGTCGGGGAAGGCCCCGGGCCTGGGCGTCCAGTCGCCGAGGCCGGCGCGGTCGTCGGTGCGGGCGCCGAACCAGCCGTCGTCCAGGACGAAGAGTTCGACGCCGAGCCCGGCGGCGAGGTCGGCGAGGCGGCACTGGCCGGCCTGGTCGACGGCGAAGCCGGTGGCTTCCCAGGAGTTGTACAGGACGGGCCGGTCGCGGTCGGGTTCGGGCAGGACGGCCGTCCGGACGTGGGCGTGCCAGGCGCGGCTCGCCCCGCCGAAGCCGTCGGGGGTGTAGAGGCCGGCGAAGACCGGGGTGTGCAGGGTCTCGCCCGGTTGCAGGGCCCAGCCGAGCCCCTCGTGGCCGAAGCCCCCGGTCCAGGTGGTGCGGCCGACCGGGTCCCGGTGCACGGTGATGCGCCAGCTCCCGCTCCAGGCGAGCGCGGTGCTCCACACGTCGCCCTGCTCCTCGGTGGCGGATCCGTCGTCGAGGGCCAGCCAGGGGCCGGCGTGGTGGCCGGTGAGGCCCCGGCGGCTGGTGAGGACGGTTTCGGCGACCGGGAGCCGGTCGCGGTGCAGCTGGAACTCGCTGGCCCAGCCGCCGACCAGGTGGCTGAGCCGGTAGTCGGGCAGGTGCGGAGCGGTCCAGGACGCCGAGTCGAGGCGGAGGACCGTGATCGGGCCGGCGTCGCTCTCCGCGGTGCCGGTGTGGGTGAGTTCGGTCCAGCGTTCGATCACGTCGCTGTCGGGCCGTACCCGGTAGCAGAGTTCGGCGGCCAGCGGGTAGTGACGGTCGGTCAGGAGGAGTCGTAGCTCGCCGCCGTCGACGCGGTGGCCGCGGAAGTGCCACTGGGCGCCCGAGGTGCCGTCGGGGAAGCGCACCTGGAGGCCTGCCGGGCCGAAGCGGGCGCCGGTCTGGATGCCGAGTTCGTCGGGGGCCGCGTCGTCCTCGAAGCTGCTGTCGGCGGGGGAGTGGGGGTGCGGCAGTTCGAGGGCGTCGAGGGGCGGCCCCCAGTGGACGTGGCGGGGGCTGCCGTCGGCGCCGACGCGTACGGCGTAGACGCTGTTCGGCGTGCGCAGGACGGCGGTGCCGTGGTCGGTGTCGAAGGAGACGGCGGGAGGGGTGGTGGGCACGGGTGTCCCCCAGGGAGGAGGTGGGTGGTCGGACCGGGGCGGGGCGGTGGGGCGGGCGTCCGGGCGGGGTCCTGGTGCGGGTGGCGGGCACGTGGGTGGCCCGAGATTAGGTCCGGCGGACTGTCCAAATCAATACTGGAAGAAGTTATTTATTTGTCGTAGGTTGCAGCCGTGTTCCCCACCCATGTCCAGCCCTTGGTCACCGCGCCGGCCGAGACGTCGATGCTCGCCCTCCTGTTGACCGAAGGCCCCCTCAGCCGGGTCGAACTGGCCCGTCGCACCGGCCTGTCGTCCACCGCCGTCACCAAGGCCGCCCGGCCGCTCATCGACGACGGCTACCTGCACGAACTCCCCCCGGAGCGCACCGCCCCGGGCGCCGGACGGCCCGTCAACCCCCTGGCCGTCACCGCCGACCGGGAGTTCTTCGTCGGGGTCAAGATCAGCGCGGAGGCCCTGTTCGGCACGGTCTGCGACCTGCGGGCCGGCCTGCGGGCCACCGCCGAGCGCAGGCTGGGCGAGGACCGCGGCCCGGCGGCCGTGTGCGCCCTGGTCGGCGAACTCGTCGAGCTCCTGCTCGACGCGGACCCGGCGTTCCGGGAGCGCACCCGCCACCTCGGGATCGCGGTCTCCGGCGACGTCGACCGCACCGCCGGCCGGGTCCGCTACTCCGTCCTCCCCGGGTGGCAGGACGTCCCGCTCGCCGAGACGGTGGCGCGGGCGACCGGCCTGAGCGTCACCGTCGAGAACGACGTCAAGGCCCTCACCGCGGCCGAACACTGGTTCGGCGAGGGCATCGGCACCGAGTACTTCGCACTGGTCACGATCGGCGCGGGGATCGGCTCCGGCCTGGTCGTCAACGGCCGGCTGATCGCCGGGGCGTACGGCGTCGCCGGCGAGATGGGGCACATCTGCATCGACCCGGCCGGACCGCCCTGCCACTGCGGCCAGACCGGCTGCGTGGAGGCGATCGCCTCCAGCGACGCCATCCTGGCCGCCGTCCGCGACGCCACCGGTGACGCGGACCTCGACTTCGACGGCGCCGTCCGCCTCGCCCGCGGCGGAGACCCCGCCGCCCGCGAGGCCTTCGCCCGGGCAGGACGGGCGATCGGCACCGGAATCGCCACCCTGGTCAGCCTGCTCGGCCCCGAACGGGTCGTCGTGACCGGGGAGGGCCTCGACACCTACGACCTCTTCGGCGTGCACATCAGGAACGCGTACGCCGCCCACTGCTTCAAGGCCGCCGCGAAGTGCCCGCTGACGCTGCGTCCGCTCCCCTGGGAGGAATGGGCCAGAGGCGCCGCCGTCCTGGGCATCCAGGCGCTCTTCCCGTAAGGCACGGCACCACCCTGACGGCCCCGCACACGCGGGAGCCCGGCCAGTGCACCACCACATCGCACCGGACTCCCGGCCGGTGTCCGCGCAACGCCCGGCAGCGACCGACGGCAGCGACCGAGGTCGCAACCGTCGCCGGCACCCGACAGCGGACACCCACCGGGGGCGGACCCACCCGCACCGGACGGCGGACACCCGCCCGGGACGGACCCACCCGTACCCCCACCCTCGAGGATGCGATATGAGCGCACACGCATCGCAGCTCAGCCGACGCGGATTCCTCAGCGGCTCGCTGCTCTTCGTCGCCGGCGCCGCGGTCGGCTGCAGCACCGACCCGACCGGCGGCGGCTCCTCCGGAGCCAGGACCACGCTGAACGTCTGGTTCCACGCCTACGGCGAAGCCGGGACCCAACAGGCCGCCACCCGCTACGCCGAGGCCTTCACCAAGGCCCACCCCGACATCGCGGTCAAGGTCACCTGGGTCCCGGGCGACTACACCGGCAAGCTCAACGCGACCCTCCTCACCGACGGCGCCCCCGACGTCTTCGAGATCGGCGACTTCAGCGCGGCCATGGCCCGGCGCGGCCAGATAGCCCCGCTCGACGACCTGTACGGCACCGCCGCACCGGACTTCAACCCGGGCGACCTCGCCTACGTGACCGTCGACGGCAAGCCCCACGGCGTCAAGATGGTCGACGACGTCGTGATGCTCTACTACCGCAAGAGCGTCCTCGCCAAGGCGGGCATCAACCCTCCCGCCACCTTCGACGAACTGGTCGCCGCGGCCAAGGCGCTCACCACCAGGAACGGCAAGGGCCTGTTCGTCGGCAACGACGGCATCGGTGACACCCCGTTGCTGGCGGTGCTCTCCAACGGCGGCGACCTGGTCACCGACGGCAGGGTCGGGTACGCCTCCCCGCAGGCCGTCGAGGCGGTCACCGGCCTCAAGCGGCTGCACGACGACCAGTCCCTGCAACTCGGCTTCACCACCGACTGGTGGGACCCGTCCGCCCTGGTCCAGGACGTCGTCCCGATCCAGTGGTGCGGCCTGTGGGCGATGCCCGCGATCAGGACCGCACTCGGCGACGACTTCGGCGTCCTGCCCTGGCCGGCCTTCAAGCCGGGCGGCCGCCCGGTGGTGCGGGTCGGCGGCTGGACCAGCTGCGTCAACGCCAAGAGCAGGCACGTGGACGCGGCCAAGCGGTTCGTCCAGTGGCTCTGGGTCGAACAGACCGACCTCCAGAAGGACTTCGCGGAGAGCTACGGCTTCCACATCCCGCCGCGCACCTCGGTCGCCGCCGCCGCGGACAAGCTCGCCCAGGGCCCCGCCAAGGAGACCCTCGCGCTCGCCGCCCAGTACGGCAGGAACAACCCGAACCTCTGGGACAGCACGGTCTCCACCCCGTTCAACGCGGCCGCCGCCAAGATCGTCGCCGGACAGGGCGACCCCGCCCGGCTCCTCGCCGAAGCGGCCGAGCAGGCCCAGACCTCCGTGGACAGGCAGCACAGCGGATGAACGCCACCCCGGACAGCACCCGGAGTCTCGGGCGTGCCGCGTCACCCGCGACGGAACCGTGGGCCCACGCCCCGGCCCGCCGCCCCGGGCGCGCCGACCGGCGCGCCTGGGGAGCGTTCGCCCTGCTCGCAGGCCCGATGCTGATCGGCCTCGGGACCTTCAAGTACGTGGCCATCGGCTGGAGTTTCCTGCTCAGCCTCAGCGACGCCCACGGGACCATCGCCCTCGGCCACTGGGTGGGCCTGGACAACTACCGGCACCTGCTCGCCGACCCGGCCTTCCGTTCCTCGCTGGTCCGGATCGTGCTCTTCACCCTCGCCATCGTGCCGGTCACCTTCGCCGTCTCGCTCGGCCTCGCGCTGCTCGTGCACCGCGTCCGGCGCGGTCGGGCGGTGGTGCGCACCGCCTTCCTGATCCCGGCCGCCGTGTCCTACGTCGCGGCGTCCCTGCTGTGGAAGATGTGCCTGTTCAACGGCCTGCCGGCGGGCATCGCCAACACGGTCGGCGGCTGGTTCGGGATGGCCGCCGTCCCCTGGCTGCAGACCACCGACCCCCCGCTCTACTGGATCGTCCTGGTCACCCTCCGGCTGTGGCTCCAGGTCGGCTTCTACATGGTGCTCTTCCTGGCCGGCCTGCAGGCCGTCCCCCGGGACGTGTACGAGGCCGCGGCCCTGGACGGCGCCACCGGCCTGCGGCTGCTGCGGCGGATCACCCTGCCCATGCTGCGCAACACCTCCGTCGCGGTGCTCATGCTCCAGTTCATCGCCGCCTTCCAGGCCTTCGACGAGTTCTACAACCTGTTCAACAGCGGTCTGTCGGGCGGCGGCACCGCGCCCGTGCGGACCCCGCTGGTCTACCTGTACGACACCGCGATGGGCGCCCAGGACTACGGCCTCGGATCGGCGGGGGCCTTCGTCCTCACCGCGCTGATCGTGGCCGTGACGCTGGTCCAGGGCCGGCTGACCGGCTTCGGCAAGGGCGGGGAGTGAACCGGCCGTGACGAACAACCCGTTCGGGCGCCTGCGCCCCGGCGCGCGCGGCCTGCTGGTGGGCCTGCTGACGGCGGTCTTCCTGACGCCGTTCTACCTGATGCTGCGCAACGCACTGATGGACTCCAAGGGCCTGGCCTCGCCCCGGTGGACCTGGTGGCCCTCGCCCATGCACTGGGAGAACTTCACCGCGCTCCTCGACGACCCGACCCTGCACATGGGCCGGGCCCTCGGGAACTCGCTGCTGATCGCCGGGATCACCGCCCCGGTCTCGACGCTCCTGGCCTCCGCCGCCGGGTACGCCTTCGCACGGATCCCGGTGCGCGGACGCGGCGTGCTGCTGGCCCTGGTGGTGGCCACGCTGATGATCCCCGGCTCGGTCACCTTCGTGCCCACCTTCGTGGTGGTCGGCTCGATGGGCGGGGTCAACACGCTGTGGGGCCTCATCGCACCCGGCCTGTTCAACCCGTTCGCGGTCCTGCTGTTCCGCAACTTCTACCTGCAGTTCCCGGCCGAGATCGAGGAGGCCGGGCGGCTGGACGGGCTCGGCTGGTTCGGGCTCTACCGGCGGATCGCCCTCCCCGCCTCGGGCGCGATGCTCGCCTCCCTCGGCGCGCTCGCCTTCATCGACAGCTGGAACGCCTTCCTGTGGCCGCTGGTCATCGGACAGGACCCGTCCAGCTGGACCGCCCAGATCGCGCTGTCCACCTTCCTCACCTCGCAGACCATCAACCTGCCCGGCCTGTTCGCCGGCGCCGTCGTGACCGTCGCCCCGCTGGTGGTGATGTTCCTCATCGCCCAGCGGTACATCGTCGAAGGCATCGCCACCAGCGGCCTCAAGGGCTGAACCGCCCGCACCCCCCGCAACCGCCCGCCCCGAGGGCGGAACCGCCCGCAACTCCCCGCAACCGCCCGCCCCGAGGGCCGAACCGCCCCCCAGACACCCCGGACGTCGTGAGCCGGGGTCCGCACCACCCCGCTCCTCCCTCACCCCACCAGAAGACCGGAGGGAAACCCTCATGCGATCCGTCCGACCCGCCCCGCGCGGCCTGCCCGCGGTGCTCGTCACCACCGCCCTGCTGGTCCTGTCCGCCCCCGGCGCCGTCGCCGTCGCCGCGCCGACCACCGGCACCGCGACCGCGAGCGCCACCGCCTCCGCCCCCGTCGCGATGACGGGAGCCCAACTCGCCGCCTCCTGGACCGGACCGCTGTCCACCCGGGGCCGGTACGTCGTCGACGCGAACGGCGAGCGCTTCAAGCTCAAGGCGAGCAACTGGGCCGGCGCCCAGGGCACGTGGGAGGGCAGCGGCGCCGTCGACGACCCGGCGAACAACCAGGCCGGGCAGGTCTCCCACAACATCCCGCTCGGCCTGGACCGCACCCCGATCAGCCGGATCCTGTCCGACTTCCACGCGGTGGGCGTCAACAGCATCCGGCTGCCCTTCGCCAACGCGATGATCCACGACACGGTGGCCGTCCCGGACTCCGCCGTCGCCGCCAACCCGCAGCTCAGGGGCATGACACCGCTCCAGGTGTACGACGCCGTCGTCGCCGCGCTGACCGCGGACGGCTTCGCCGTCATCCTCAACAACCACACCACGAGCTACCGCTTCTGCTGCGCCCTGGACGGCAACGAGCGCTGGAACAGCGGCCAGTCCACGCAGCAGTGGATCGACGACTGGGTGTTCCTGGTCAACCGGTACAAGGGCAACAAGCGGGTGGCCGGCGCCGACCTGCGCAACGAGGTCCGGCGCGACACCTGGGACGACCCGAACTGGGGGTCGGGCGACGGCCACGACCTCTACGCCGCGTTCGAGCAGGCCGGCAACAGGATCCTCGAAGCCGACCCCGACATGCTGATCATCATGGAGGGCATCAACTGGCAGGGCATCCCCTCCGGGATGTTCAGCCACGGCCGCCCGATGCTCACCCCGGTCCGCACCCTCTCCAACACCCTGATCGACTCCGGCAAGCTGGTCTACTCCGCGCACTTCTACGCGTACACCGGCCCCAACCACACCGGAGCGAGCGGCGGCTGGCAGAACGGCGAGACCAACGACCCCCGCTACCAGGACCTCACCCCCGAGCAACTCGTCCAGGTCGTGAACGACGAGGCCCTGTTCGTCACGCAGTCCGGACAGCACTTCACCGCCCCCGTGTGGATCAGCGAGTTCGGCGCCGGCGGCCGCGGCTCCGACAACGCCAAGGAGAAGGACTGGTTCGACCGCTTCACCGACATCCTGGTGAAGAACGACACCGACTTCGCCCAGTGGCCGCTCGTCGGCTGGAGCGACCCCACCGGCAAGCCCAACGACACCTGGGCGCTGATCTCCTACGACGCCGCCGGCAGGAGGACGAGCGTCGAGGACCCCGGCGACTGGCGCGCCACCGACTGGAACAAGCTCGTCAACGCCCCCGCCAGGACCGGGCCCGTCCCCCGGAGCGACCACTGGAACATGCTCGACCTCGACTTCGGTGACCAGGACCTCTCCCGCACCATGCGCGCCAAGGCCGACTGGGCCGTCGGCTACCGCAAGGGCAACTGCCCCGACACCCAGCGCGTCGTCGGCCTCGCCCGCAGCTCGAACCGAGGCCTGTGCACCGACGCGAACCAGCCGGCCGGGACCGCCGCCGGATGGACCGCCGTCAACGACGAGCGGTACGTCAAGGCCGACTGGGCCGGCGGCTACAACAAGCTCCAGTGCCCCGACAACAGCTTCGCCGTCGGCTACAGCGTCAACGGCAACGCCATGGCCACCCTGCTCTGCGCCCCCTCCACCACGCCGCTGCCCGCCACCGACCGCCTCGTCTGGTTCGACCACGGCGACAACCGGCCCGCCACCGGCGGATCGAACGCCAGCGACTGGGCGCCCGGCCACTACAAGGGCCAGTGCGCCGACAACGAGTACCTCGCCGGTGTCGCCTTCACCTGGAAGTGGATGCACGGCGGCGCCCCCGACGCCCTGCTCTGCCGTCCGCTCGCCTGACCCGCCCGCTCGCCCGCAGGGCCCGCCCCCGGACCCGGGCCGCCCCCACCCCCGAGACGCCCCGGACCCGGCCCGCCCCCACACCGACCAGCTAGGAGCACCCCGGCATGCCACGACTGGAGACCGCCGACGACGGCTTCCGCCTCGACGGCCGACCGCTGCGCATCATCTCCGGCGGACTGCACTACTTCCGTGTCCACCCGGAGCAGTGGGCCGACCGCCTCCACAAGGCGAGGCTGCTGGGACTCAACACGGTCGAGACCTACGTCCCCTGGAACCTCCACGCCCCCCGGCCCGGACGGTTCCGGCGGGACGGAGGTCTCGACCTGCCCCGGTTCCTCGACCTGGCCGCCGCCGAGGGCCTGCACGTGCTGCTCCGCCCCGGCCCCTACATCTGCGCCGAATGGGAGGGCGGCGGCTTGCCCGCCTGGCTGCTCGCCGAGGACGGCATCCGGCTGCGCAGCCGCGACCCCCGCTTCCTCGCCGCCGTCGACGGCTACCTCGCCGACCTCATGGCGGCCGTCAAACCCCACCTGTCCACCGGCGGCGGCCCGGTCATCGCCGTCCAGCTGGAGAACGAGTACGGCGCGTACGGCGAGGACCGCGGCTACCTCGCCGACCTCGCCGCACTGCTGCGCACCCACGGCGTCGACGTCCCCCTGTTCACCTGCGACCAGCCCGCCGACCTGGAACGCGGCGGTCTGGACGGGGTGCTGCGCACCGCCAACTTCGGCAGCCGCGTCGACTCCGGCCTCGCCGAACTGCGCAGGCAGCAGCCGACCGGTCCGCTGATGTGTTCGGAGTTCTGGATCGGCTGGTTCGACCGCTGGGGCGCCACCCACACCACCCGCAGCCCCGCCGACGCCGCCGCCGACCTGGACCGCCTGCTCGCCGCCGGCGCCTCCGTCAACGTCTACCTGTTCCACGGCGGCACCAACTTCGGCTTCACCAACGGCGCCAACGACAAGGGCACCTACCGGCCCACCGTCACCTCCTACGACTACGACTCGCTCCTCGACGAGGCCGGCGACCCCACCCCCAAGTACCGGGCGTTCCGCGAGGTCATCGCGAAGCACGCGCCCGTCCCGGCCGAGCCGGTCCCCGCCCCCGGTCCCAAGCTCGCCCCCGTCACCGTCGAACTCGACTCCTGCGCAGGCCTGTTCGACCAGGCGCAGCTGTTCGGCCCGGCCGTCACCGCCCACCGTCCGCAGACCATGGAGCAGCTCGGCCAGTCGTTCGGCTTCGTGCTGTACGAGACGGAGCTGCCGGCGGCCGGGCCCGTCGTGCTCCGGGCCGGCGAGGTCCGCGACCGGGCGCAGGTCTTCGTCGACGGGCAGCCCGTCGGCGTGCTGGAGCGCGAGAACCACGAGCACGCCCTCGCCTTCACCGCGCACCGGCGCGGCGCGCGCCTGGCCGTCCTGGTGGAGAACCAGGGCCGGGTCAACTACGGGACCGGCATCCACGACCGCAAGGGCCTGCTCGGCCCGGTCACCGTCAACGGCGAGGAGCCGGCCGGCTGGTCCAGCCGCGCGCTGCCCCTGGACACCCTCGACGGCCTCAGCTTCACCCCCGCCGCCGTGCCCGCCGCCCCCGCCGCCCCCGCCGTGCCCGTCGTCGGCCCGGCCTTCCACCGGGGCCGCGTCCACGTCGAGGAGCCCGCCGACGGGTACCTGGCGCTGCCCGGCTGGACCAAGGGCCAGGCGTGGATCAACGGCTTCAACCTCGGCCGCTACTGGTCCCGGGGCCCGCAGACCACCCTGTACGTCCCCGCGCCGGTGCTCCGCCGCGGCGGGAACGAGATCACCGTCCTGGAACTCCACGCCTCCACCACGCCCACCGTCCGGCTGCGGGACCGGCCCGACCTCGGCCCGACCGAGGACTGAGGGCCGCCGGGGGACCACCGCGCATGGCGGGCAGCGCCCCACCCCGGGCGTGTCGTGAGGGCGCCGTCTCCCCGGCCCGGCGGGTTCACCTGCCGGAGATGCTCCACGTGCCGTCGCCGGCCGCCGCGGCGTCGCGCAGTGCGGTCCACGCGGCGCCGTCGACCTCGAAGGCGTCGAGGAGGTAGGCGGAGACCGCGTCGGCGACGAGGGCGACGCGGGCGGGGTCCTCGTCGCCGGTCTCGGCGACCGCCTCGCCGGCGATGCCGCCCAGGGTGTGCTCGCCGTCGGCGATGACGAGCAGGCTCTTCGGGGCCGGGCCGAGGTGGTAGGCGTCGGTGAACCACTCCGGCCCCCGGGTGGAGAGCTGCGACCGGTCCTTGCCGCCTGCGACGACCAGGGCGGGGGTGGTCATGGTGGAGTAGTCCGGCCTCATGAACGGAAGGTGCTCGGCGGCGAACGGGGTGAGGCTGTCGCCGGTTCCGGTCACGGCGATCAGTGCGCCGGCGGAGACCGCGGGGTGGGAGAAGTCCTCGCCCGGCAGGCCGTCGGCGTCGAGCACGCGTGCGCCGAGGATCGTCCCGGCCGTCTGGGCGCCCCAGGAGTGGCCGACGACCGCGATGCGCTCGCGGTCGGCGCGGGCCTCCAGGCCGCCGGCCTGGTGGAGGACGTCGCCGAGGTTGTCGAGGACCGCGTGGAGGTCGGCGATCCGCACGCGCCAGACGGTGGCGAAGCGCGGGTCGTCCCACCCGATGCCGTTGCGGCGGGAGTCCAGGTGGGTGGGCTGCACGACGACGAATCCGGCGGCGGCCCACCGGTCGACGAGGGGCTCGTACCCGTCGAGGGACCATGCGTTGCCGTGGGAGAACACGATGACGGGCAGGTCCTGGCCCGACACCGGGGCGGTGACCTTCACCTGCAGGTCGACGCCGCGGCCGGGGGCGGGAACGGTGATGGGCTTGACGGCGACGATCCGCCGGTCGAGGTGGCGGGTGGGCATGGGAGACCTGCGCTTTCTCCGAGGGAAGGCTCTGCCATAATTTGGCGGAGCAGCGTTCCGCCAATCTAGCGGAACAATGTTCCGCGAGTAAAGGAGAAACCCGTGCCGGAACCGGTCGGAGTACGCCAAGCACAGGCCCAGCGCACCCGAAGCGCCGTGCTGGCGGCCGCCGCGGCGGTCTTCGTGGACCAGGGGGTCCAGGCCCCCGTCCGGGACATCGCCGACCGCGCCGGCGTCGGCGTCGGCACGGTCTACCGGAACTTCCCGACCCGGGCGGACCTCGTCACCGCCGTCTACCGGCACCAGATCGACACCTGCGCCGCGCTCGCGCCCCGCCTGCTGGCGGAATCAGCCTCCCCGTTCACCGCCCTGACCCGCTGGGCGGACGCGTTCGTGGAGTTCCTCGTCACCAAGCACGGCCTCGGCGCGGCACTGGGGTCCGGCGATCCGGGGCTGGAGAACCTCCACGCCCTCATGCTCGACACCCTGGTCCCCGCCTGCGCGACGCTCCTGGACGCCTGCGCCGCCGCCGGCGAACTCGCCCCCGGCATCACCGCCTACACCTTCATGCGCGCCATCGGGAACCTCAGCATCACCGGCCCCGACTACGACCAGGCCGACGCGAAGCACATGGTCGCCACCCTCCTTGCCGGATGCCGCAGTACGGCAGGGTGACGGCACGGCACGGCACGGCACGGCACGGCACGGCACTGCACGTCACTGCACGGCAGGGCAGGGCAGGGTGATGGCACGGCAGGGTGACGGCCCCCGGCCCGTCCCAGCCGCGTGCTGCGCGCACCATCGCCCCCTGCCCGGGCGCGCAAGGCGCGGCCCCGCCGGGGGGCCCGACGGCCGTGCCCGTCCCGGCACGGCTCCGCCCGGACCGTTCGGGCGCACCGTCCGGGGCCGGCCCGCCGCCCGCCGCCGCTGCCGCTGCCCGCCGTCGGCCCGCCATCGGCCCGCCGTCGGTGTCCCGGCCGTCGGCCGGGCTCCCGTCCGCCGGGCCTTCGGCGGCAGGCCCACCGGCACCGACCCGCCGTGACCCGCCGTGACCCGCCGGCCGGGTCCGCAACCGTCGACGCCGTCGGGCCCGACGCGCGAACCCGCCGCCGCCGCCGTCGTGCGTTCGCGGCCCGCGCACTGCAGGATGGTCGGATCAGCCCGGCCGCCCGACGCCCGCCCCAGCGGGCGCCCGCTGTCGTGCGGCCACGCGGCCACGCGGCCGTTCTGCTCTCTGCTTTCCTCTGCCGTGATTGAGGTGGGTCCGTGCCCGGTCAGCCGAAACCGGAGTTCATCGCCGTTCGCCCCCGTGAGGAGGTCGCCGCCGGGGTCGCCGAGCTCACCGGCCGCGGCGCGGGGCCCGTGGCCGTCGAGGCGGCCGGGGCGCTCGCCGTGTACCGGTGGGCGCTCGACCCGGTGGGTCCGGCGCCGGTGACCGGCCGGGTGCTGGACGGTGCACCGTCCGAACTCGACCTGGCGGTGGAGGAGCGCGCCGCCATCGAGGCCTCCCGTGACCCCGGCCGCCCGGAGGACGCACGGGCCCGCGCGGCCGGTGCGGCCCACGCGCTGGGCTGGATCCTCGGCTTCGTCCCGGCCGGCCGGCGACCGTGAGCGCGCCCGTCCGCACCTCCGCGCCCGTGTCCGGCTACCTGCTGCGGCTGCGCGGCCCCGCCGGCACGCTCAGCACCTCGCCCGTCGCGGCCACCGGCCGCTTCGGCCCCGCCGGGCACCCCCTCTACACCGGCTGCGAGGGGCGGCTCCTGGTGGAGATCAGCGCCGAGGGCAGCCACCGTGTCATCGCCCGTCCGGCGGACACCCGCATCCTGACCGCCGAACCCTGCGCGTCCGGCCCGTTCGGCGTGTACGGCTCGACCGGCCCGTCCGGTGCGACCCCGTTCGGCGCAGTCCCGTTCCGGCCCGGCGCCGCCGCGGCCGAGGGCCGGACCCACTCCCGGTAGGCGAATTCCCGGGAGCGGGCCCCGCGTTTCCTCAGGGTCCCCGGAGACTAGCGCGGGGCACTGACATCGCCCCGCGCCCCGGCCCGCGACGGCGTCCCCCGGCCGCCCCCGGGTGGCCCCACCGCCGGACGCGGGCCCCTCGTCCGCCCCTCCCGGTCGCACGCACACGGGTGGCCGGTCAGCTCGCGGAGGCCAGATGAGCGCCGAAGAAGCCGGCCAGCTTGTCGACGGCCTGGTCGACGTACTCCTTGCGGTCGTAGAGGTCGACGTGGCTCGCCCCGTCGATCCGGTACAACTCCTTGGGCCCGGTGGCGCGTTGGTGCGCTTCGACGGCCATCCAGGAGGTGACGGCGCGCTCGCCGACGATCTGCAACACCGGGCGGGGGCCGATCAGCGGGACGGCGAAGAAGGGGTCGTAGCCGGCCAGCCGGTCGATGCTCTCCCAGGCCAGGACCTTCGCGGAACGCTCGTGCCCACCGCGCGAGGTGCAGTAGTACGCGAAGCCTTCGGCGCCGTGCTCGCCGCCGAGCGCGCCCGCCTGCTCGGCCGTCTCCGGGAACACCGTCATCACGCCGGGGTCCTCACCGAGGGCGGCGGCGGTGCGGGCCCGCGCGGCCGCGTCCAGCAGGGCCCGGAAGACGGCCGGGTCCTGGCCGCCGTCGGCCCCCAGCCGGAACTGCCGGGACGGGTCGGCGGTGCACACGGCGGCCACCGCCCGGACCCGGCTGTCACCGCCGGTCGCGGCCAGCGAGTAGCCGCCCGACGCGCAGATGCCGAGCAGACCGATCCGCTCCGCGTCGACCTCCCGACGGGTGACCAGGTACGACACCGCGGCCTTGAAGTCCTCCACGCGCCGGGCCGGGTCCTCCAGCCCGCGCGGCAGCCCACCGGACTCGCCCTGGTGCGCCGCGTCGAACGCGAGGGTGACGAAACCACGTTCGGCCATCCGTCGTGCGTACGTTCCGGAGGCCTGTTCCTTCACCCCCGTCCCCGGGTGTCCGACCACCAGCGCCGGAAGCCCCCGGACCGCCGGGAGGTCGGGGACGTACAGGTGCGCGGCGATCTCGATGCCGGCGCTGTCGAAACGGATGTCGGACCTGGCCATGCGGGCACTCTCCCTGTCGATCGGCTCGTCACTGCTCCGTCGGCGCCCGCCCCGTACCGGCCGGGCGCCGACCGGGCCTTCACTCTCCGCCCGGGAGGAGTCCGGCGGAACAGTCAAATGACGGTGCTGACACGGTCCTCCGGCATCGGTCACCGTGATCGACGTCGCCCGGCCCCCGGCCGGACGGTCCGGGATGTCGGAGGGCGTGGCTACGATCCCGGGCATGGGCTACACCACGACGTTCACCGGACGGATCGCCGTCGAGCCGCGACTCGGCGCGCAGGAGATCGCCTACCTGCGGACGTTCGCGCACACCCGGCGCATGGACCGTGCCCACGGTCCCTACTACGTCGGCGGCACCGGCTTCGCGGGACAGGGCCACGACGCGGACATCCGCGACTTCAACAGGCCGCCGGCGGGCCAGCCCGGCCTGTGGTGCAAGTGGGAGCCCACGGATGACGGGGCCGCGATCGAATGGAACGGGCACGAGAAGTTCTACGACGCGTCGGAGTGGATGGCCTACCTGATCGACCACTTCCTGAAGCCCGGCGCCCGTGCCCGGGGCGAGGCCGGGTTCGAGGGCTTCACCTTCGACCACGTGCTGAACGGTGTGATCGACGCGCAGGGCGAGGAGTCCTGGGACACCTGGCAGCTGACGGTGCGTGACAACGAGGTGTCCGCGTCCGGGCCCGTGGAGCCCGAGACGGTGTGGCTCTGCGGTGGCTGCCTCGCGGAGATCGCCGATGAGGACACCGTCTGCTGCCCGGGGGCGGAGCCGGAACCGGCCTACGTGGAGTAGGTTGCGGCGTGCACGTCCGCGTCGGCCGAACGGACCGGTGGCCCGCCGCGGGCGCGGGGCGGCTCGGCGACGCATCAGCGCACCTGGTGCGGGTGCGGGCCGTCCGGCCCGATCCGCACAGACCCCGGGGGGACCGCGTGATACGCGTAAAGCAACGCACCTACACCCTGATCCCGTGGCCGTGGCGCGTCATGCGCTGGGTCCAGGTGCCCGAGGACCTCGAATTCACCCTGTACGACGTCGTCCAGCCGCCGGGGCGCGGCATCGAGGTGCCCGGGACCCCGGAGGACGCCGCCCGCTGGAAGGTCGCCCACGACGCCTACGACGGTCTGCTGAGCCACGCCGAGGACGTCGTGCGCCACGCCCACGGCGTGCGCTGCAGGCCCGGCTTCATGGTGGATATGCGGTCGGTGCGCCTGCGCCGCTACGACCTGATACCCGGCCGCAGGGCCCGTTCCCGGCGGCTGTTCGCCGAGTGCCGGACCCTGATGCGGGCCGCCGAGGAGGCCTACCGTCCGGTCCTGGAGGAGATCGAGGCCCGGCTGGCAGAGGCCCCCGCGGACCCGGCCGCCTGATCCGGGCGGGCCCTCGTGCTCCCCCGCGGAGGCGGGTCGGTCCGTGTCCCGCCGGTCAGCGCCTGACGATCCGGTCGAGGACGGCGGCGACGCCGGACTTGACCGTGTCGCGGTGGGGGACGGGCTCCGCGGGCAGGTCGCCGCCGGGGCGCACGCCCCGGTCGGCGAGGACGTGGAGCTGGCGCAGCGTGCGCAGGCAGTTGCTGATGTGGGCGGGCACCGGGGTGCTGATGCGGTCGGACCCGAAGCGGTCGGCTATCGGCTCCAGCCAGCCGACGGCGTCGCGCTCGCCGAGGTCGGTACGGGCGAGGACCAGGGCGACGGCCCGGGCCAGGCGGTCGTCCTCCATCTGCTCGAAGACGTGGTCGGTGGGTGCCGTCAGCCGGGCGGCGGCGAGGTCCAGCATCCGGGTCGGCGCCACCTCCGGGTGGCGGCCGAACCGGGCGAGCAGGTCCGCGCCGTGCGCCACCGCGTGGAGCCAGCCGAGCGTCCCGTCGTGGCCGCGCAGGTCCTGCTCCGCCGGGTACCAGCGCTCGAACGCGTCGACCCAGCCGGCCCTGAAGTCCCCTGCGGCCACCAGCATGTCGAGCACGAGGGGCGCGAAGCTGCGGGCCTCGATCCGGGGGTCGGCGAACCGGCCGGCCATCTCGTCCCCGAGTTCCAGCCGCCGGGGCGTCCCGATCGTCCCGCGGGCGATCCAGGTCGCGAGGACGGTGTAGGGCGCGCCGTCCCGGACCAGCGGATCGGGATCCGCCAGCGCCCGGGACAGCTCGCCGACGAGGTCGTCCACGGGGCGGCCGGCGGGCACGGCGCAGTCGGCGGCCTCGACGCTCTTCCAGTCGATCACGGCGGGCAGCCTAGCTTCCGGCCGGTGCCGTGCGCCCGCGAATTATGTCCGGGCACCGGTCTCGACCCGTCAGCGGGACCCGCGTCGGCGGCTCACCGCAGCACGACCGTGACACCGCGCCGTTCGAGGAGTCGCACGATCTCCTCGACGTAGGAGAGCCGGCCCTGCGGGTCCTCCCACGCGCCATGACGGTCCAGCACCAGGAGGCGGGCCCGGTCCCGCTCCGACCGCCCGGGGTGCCGCAGCACCGCGAGCAGGGGCTCCGCAGGCTCACAGCCGACGAGCTCCATCGGAACGGGGGCTGGGTCCGCCCGCGCCTTGAACAGGCTGTCGACGGCGGCGCACCGGCCGGCGTTCGTGGTGGACACCGGTCCTGCGAACAGCTCGAAGCGCGGCGCCGCGGGCAGTGCGACGCCGCTCCCCTCGCTCCTGACGCCGGCGCCGAACACGACGTCGTACCGCGCCGGGTCCGCCGGGTGGGGCCGATGCGCCGGCACGACCGCGTCGACGAGTGTCACCACTGCACGGGCCGCCCGTCGCTGCGGACCTCGACGCACACGTCGCCCAGGCCCCCGCAGGGAGACGCCGGGCCCGGCCAGGACGTCCTTCAGGAGACCGTCGGGGCGGCAGCCGCGGAAAGTGAGCACCTCGCGCGGCGGCGGGACCGGGTCGACGAACAGTCCCTCGACTCCCGCGCACCTCCCCCAGAGCCGTTCCGCCCCGTCCTCGTCCTCCCGGACCAGGAGGTACCAGGCGAGCCCGACCGGTTCCGGCCTGATCACGGTGCCGTAGGTGAAACAGAAGGAGACGGCCATCCCCACTTTGTAGTGCGCAGGCGCGCTGCTGCGCACCCTGATGTCGCTGCTCGTGGTCGGTGCGGGCGGCGCTGCGGCCGGTGGGGGCGGCGGGTCGTCGATCTCCCGGTCCGGGCCGATGTCTGACGCCGCCTTGGCCGTTCCGCGCCGTCCTCCGGCGGTGTATCGTCACACGAGAATGAAGTGGGGAGTAATCCCCACTTCTGGCGGCTGGGGGAGAGGAACACCATGGACGGGACAGCACTGGTGCTGGGCGGCGGCGCACCGGTCGGCGGGGCGTGGCTGACCGGCGTGCTCGCCGGCCTCGCCGACGGCGGGATCGACCTGACCGCCGCCGACACCGTCATCGGCACCTCCGCCGGAGCCGTCTTCGGCACCCGGCTCGTGAGCGGCGAAACGGCCCGCGACCTGTACGAACGTCAACTGGCCGACCTCGACCGGGTCGACATGGGCGTCACCACCGCACAGACCCTGCGCTTCCTCTGGGCGGCCCTCGCCACCCGCGACCCCGAACGCTCCGTCCGACGCCTGGGCCGCGCCGCCCTGACCGCGCGTCCCACCCCCGCCCACGACCTCCACGACACCGTGCGCACCCTGCTGAACGGTGCCACCGCCTGGCCCGCGGCCGCGCTACGGATCACCGCCGTGGACGCGGAGACCGGCACCGTCGAAGCCTTCGACGCCGACTCCGGCCTCGACCTCGCCGACGCCGTCGCCGCCAGCTGTGCCGTCCCGCTGGTCTGGCCGCCCGCCGCAGCCCTCGGGCGGCGCTGGATCGACGGCGGTACCCGCTCCACCGGCAACCTCCAACTCGCCTCCGGCCACCGCCAGGTGCTCGCCGTCACGCCCATCCCCACCGCCGTCGGCCCGCACCCCGGTGCCCACCAGCAGGCGGCGGAACTGCGCGCCGCAGGCACCCACACCACTCTGATCGCGCCGGACGCCGACGCCCGCCGCGCCATGGGACGCAACCTGACCGCCAACGCCCGCCGCCCGGCCGCCGCCCGCGCCGGCCACCGCCAGGGCACGGCGCTCGCCGCCTCGGTCGCCCGCACCTGGCCGGTACGCCGCAGCACCGGGGACTGAACGGCGGGCCACCCGCCGTGGGTGCCCGACCCGGCCGAGCGCCCGGGCCCGACCCGGTGCCGGGCCCGTCACTGCTCCGGGGCGTCGTCCGTCACAGCGGGACCAGGACGTCCTGGTGCGCGCCGTCGAGGACGAGGCCGTTGTCCCACCGCACCCGGACCGTCACCAGCTTCCCCCGGTCCCGGAACGCGGCCCACTGCGGCTCCAGCACGGCGATCTCCGCTTCCAGCCGCTCCCGGCTCGCCACCGGCATGGTGTGCCCGTAGTCCTCGAACAGTGCCTTGAGCCGCTGGTACTCGCGGACCTCGTGGCTCTCCGGGAGTTCCCCGTCCACCCGCTCGACGGTGCCCTCGATCCCGGCCCCCAACGAGAGGAAGCCGACGACGGCCCCGGGTTCCCCGGCGACCGCCTCACCGATCCCGAGGTCCTCGGCCAGCCTGACACGCAGGCCTTCCACCAGGGTCATCCGTCCTCTGCCTCTCCTCGATCCGTTCCGCCGGCGCCGCCGGCCCGCGGCCATTATCCGCCGGGCACGACACCGGCACCGCGCGCCGGACCTCGCGGGGATCGGGACTATCCGGCGCCGATCCGGTCGGCGACCGAGAACCCGCTCCCGCAGTCCGGGCAGGACGCGTCCCCGAAGACGTAGGTCAGCAGACGCGCGACCTCGTCCCGGCCGTCGCCGAGCGCGATGCCGTGGAGGCGACCGCCGAGGCCCGTCAGATCCGCAGGGCGCGCCGGCCGGAGCGGGCGGCTCTCGACGGGCTCGTCCGACAGGGCGTAGTCCTCGCTGCTGCAGAAGAACCCGCCTTCGCCGAGGGCGATGAACAGCCCGGCTTCGCATCCGGGACAGGAGACCTGGAACTCCTCGGCCCCGAGCCCCCACGCCAGGTCCTCGCCCCAGCCCTCGACACCCTCGAAGCCGAGCATGGACGCCAGCAGGTCGACGTACTCGACCTGGTCGGCCGCGGTCCGGAGACGGCGGTTCGCCGACACCGACAGCGCCGCGATCTCCGCCGAGTACCGGGCCCGGACGTCATCCGCGCCGTGCGACTGCCCGGCACCCGCCACGATGGAACCCGCAAGACAGAGGGCGTTCACCGCCTGCTCCCGGTCGTCGCTCTCGGCCGTGCCGGCCAGCCAGGGCAGTGCGGCGAAGCTGGCCGAGTAGACACTGCCCTGGTGGCAGAGCGCGGACCACAGTTCGCTCCACAGCCCGGGCTCCAGCTCCGCCGCGATCCGTGCGAGCAGGGCGGGTATGTCCTCGGCAGAGCCGTAGGCGTGGCTGAGTTCCGTCCAGTCCGTCATGCGGAGGATCCAACCAGGCCCGGCGCCCGCCGCGAGCGGTGGGCCCCGGCAGTCGTTCCGCTCGCCCGCCGCCCGGGAGCAGCCGATCGGCAGCGCGCGGCGGACCGCCGGAGAGCCCGCTGCGGGGCACCCGCTCGCGAGTTCGAATCCCGTACGTTCCGCCGTGATCGAAGGCCCGGCCGCTCAGCGCGGGGGGTTCTCGCCGGGGGGTCGGTGGCGGAGCGCGTCCTGGGAGGCGACGTACTTGAGCATGAGGCGGGCGAACTCCAGGCGTTCCCGCTCGCTCCAGTCGGCGGTGATGTACTCGAAGGCCGAGCGCTGGTGGCGGCCGAAGCGGGCCATCAACTCGCGTCCTTCGGGGCTCAGTCGGAGGACGGTGCGGCGGCCGTCCTGCTGGGAGGCCGCGCGGATCAGGTAGCCGGCCGAGATGCAGTCGGAGACCATGCGGCTGGCCACCGACGGGTCCACGCCCAGGTGCCGCGCGACCGCGCCGACGGTGACCTCGTTGGCGCCGGACTGCCCGGACTGCCCGGACTGGCCGTTCTCCCGCCCGTTGTCCTGCCCGTTGTCCGGGGCGTTCTGCTCGGACTCCAGGACGATTCTGAGCACCAGCGTGCGACTGAGGTCCTTCTGGGAGATCGGGTCCTCGACGTCCAGGAGCGAGGAGCGTCGCAGCTTCCCGAAGGCCGGGCCTACGGCGTTCAGCAGCTCGTTCGCCGTCTTCGGCTCATGCTTCGTCATGCCCCCATCGTACAAGGTATGGATGACCTCATGAAGGCATGTGTTGACTCGCAAACGTGTGCATGTAAGCATGCATATGTTGTTAAGCAGCGAATGGAGTCCCTCATGACCATCCTCATCACCGGCGCCCGCGGCAAGGTCGGCCAGGCCGTCATCGGCCGCCTGCACTCCGCCGGCCGCACCGTCCGCGCTGCCAGCGCCAACCTCGCCGAACTGACCGTCCCGGCGGGCGTCGAGACCGTCGGGCTTGTCCTCGACCGGCCCGAGACCTTCGAGGCCGCGCTCCGCGGAGTGCGCCAGGTCTTCCTCTACCCCCAGCCCACCGGCGTGCACGAGCTGGCCGAGGCCGCCGAGGCCGCCGGCGTCGAGCACGTCGTCCTGCTCTCCTCGTCCTCCGTCCTCGGCCCCGACGCCGAGAACGACCCGCTCGCCAACCACAGCCTCCAGGTCGAGCGCGCCCTCGCCGCCTCCGGCCTCACCCGCACGTTCCTGCGCCCGGACGCCTTCGCCAGCAACTCGCTCGGCTGGGCCCGCGCCATCGGCCGGTCGATGCCGGTCCAACTCGCCTACCCGGACGCGCACATCGCGCCCATCCACCCCGAGGACATCGCCGACATCGCCGTCGAGGCCCTGACCGGCACCTCCCTCACCGGCTCCTCGGTCACGCTGACCGGCCCCGAGTCGCTCAGCTTCCGCGAGCAGCTCGCCGTCCTCGCCGACACCCTCGGCCATGAGATCCCGGTCGAGCGGATCACCCGCGCCGAGGCCGAGCAGCAGATGGGCACCTACATGCCCGCACCGGTGGTCTCCTCGCTGCTCGACCTGTGGGAGGCCGCCGACCACGGTCCGGCGGCCATCGCCGACACCACCGACACCCTCCTCCGCCGCCCCGCCCGCACGTACCGGAAGTGGGCCCGCGAGAACGCCCCCGCCTTCACCCGGCACTGATCCGGACGGGCCCGGGCCACGGGCGAGGTCACCCGCGGCGGCGTCGGCCCGAAGGAGTCGGGCAGCGCCAGCGGTTCCCTGTCCGCCGTCGCCCAGCTCGCCGACTGCATCGGCGCCGCAGCCGTCACCACCGTCTACTTCCCGACCCCGGCGGTTCCTCGAACGCAGCCGTCCACAGCCTCGCCGTGGTCGCCGTCGCCATTCTCGCCTGCCGCGCCCTCGTGCGGCTGCCGACCCGCAACGCCCGACCCCGGCACCACCGACCCACCCGGGAGCACCAAGTGAAGCCCATCGGATACTGGCTCAACCGCACCGACAAGGCCCTCACCACCTCCATGAACACCGTGTTGGCCGAGTTCGGCCTCACCCGACCCGCCTGGCAGGTCCTCAACGTCGTCGGGGACGACCCGCAGGCCACCGACACCGGCGTGCTGACCGTCCTGGCCGCGAATGCCGACGTCACCACCCTGACCGAGGCCATCGGGACCGCCGTCGCCGACGGCTGGGCCATCCGCCCGGAGCCGGGCCGCCTCGCCCTGACCGACGACGGCCGCGCCCGCCTCGCCGAGGTCGGCGAACGCGTCGACGCCTTCCGGGAGTTGTCGACAGCCGGCATCACCGGCGAGGAGTACCGGCTCGCCGTCACCGTCCTGGAACGGATGACCTACAACCTGGAGAACGGGGCAGAACGATGACTGCACCCCGGCCGCGGTCTCGTCAGCGGTAGCGGAATCGCTATCCCCGGGTCGGCGCCCCGGGTGGGCGCCCCGGGTCGGCGCCACCGTCGACTGCGGCAGCCGGACCGGCTGCACGTCTCCAGCTGTGCCCGGTGCCGTTGCCGCGGCGGCCGGGCCGGGGTGCTGTGCGCGAAGGCCGTGCTGTGCGGGTCAGGTCAGGACGACGGGGTGGCCGGTGAGGTGGACCCCGGCTCGGCGGAGTTCGTCGAGGGCGTCGGCGGTGGTGTCGGGGGCGACGCCTGCGGTGTAGTCGAGCAGGACGCGGACGGTGAAGCCGGCGCGGGTGCCGTCGAGGGCCGTCGCCTTGACGCAGTGGTCGGTGGCGATGCCGACGACGTCGACGTGGGTGACGTCGCGGGCGCGCAGCCAGTCGGTGAGGGGGGTGCCGGACTCGGTGAAGCCTTCGAAGCCGCTCTTGGAGGCGGATCGCGCGCCCTTGTAGAAGACCTCGTCGACGGTGCCGGACTGGGCGGTGGGGGCGAAGTGGGGGTGGAACTCGCCGCCGTCGCTGCCGACGACGCAGTGCACCGGGAAGGAGTCGCGGAAGTCCGGGTGGTCGGAGAAGTGGCCGCCGGGGTCGATGTGGTGGTCGCGGGTGGCGACGATGTGGGAGTACGTGGTGCCGGCGGTGCGGCCGGCGAGGTCGGCGATGGCGCGGGCCCGGTCGGCCCCACCCCTGACCGGGACGCTGCCGCCCTCGCAGAAGTCCTTCTGCACGTCGACGACGATCAGTGCGCGGTGCATGGCGCAGTCCTTTCCGGAGGAGACTTGTGGACCTGATCCGTGCCCCGTCGGTGACGGGGCGGTCGCGTTCGGGCTGCCGGGTTCACTCGGCCGCCGGGCCGTAGGCGTCCTGCCGGGGCGGCGGGGGGCTTGTGGAGGTCGCCGGTGATCTCCTCGCACGGCTCGTGGGCGGCCGCGGTGGCGCAGGAGGCGTAGGCCCGCCGGTCCGCGCCGCACGGCGCGCCGTCGTCGGTGAAGGGCGCCGTGATGCCGCCCGGCCACAGTCGGCGGGTGCGCACCGCCGCACTCTCCGCGCAGAGCACGAGGGTGAGGGCGCCGAGGTAGACCCAGGCCATCAGGCCGAGCACCACGCCGAAACAGCCCGTACGTGGCCGTGGTGCCGCACAGTTCGTGGCTGGCGTAGTGGTTGAAAGCGTTCTGGAGCGCCTGCGCGGCTCCCGGCGCGCCGTAGAGACTGCCCGTGATGCCGACGGCGAGCGCGAATCCGCTGCCGTGAAAGGAGTGGATGCTGTGCTCGATCCGGTCGCCGATCACCGGGAACCGGCCGAGGGCGGAATGCAGGACCGGCCGCTGCTGCAGCTGTGGACCGTCGTGAAGCGCGAATCCGAGTGTCGCGACCAGGAGCAGCAGCATCGGGAAGAGCGACAGGAATCCGCACTAGGTGATCAGGGCCGCCGTGAATGTGCCCTGATCGTCGATGAACGTGTAGAGGACCGCGAGTGCGAGGCCCGCCCGGCGGTGCCGCGGCTGGTGGTCGTCGAGCTTTCCGACAACGCTCAGGGGGCACCCACCGGTCCGTCGGATTCCTCCGGGGAGTTCCTCCGGGGAATTCGGCGGCTTCCCCGGCTCGGTGCGGCGGGAATGTCAGCCCCGTCGCCGGCGTGCCAGGAACATCCCGACGACGCCTGCCGTCAGTGCGGCCACCGCTGCGCCGATCCGGGCGGCCTTCGCAGCCGTCGAGGCCTCTGCGGTCGGGATCGCGAGCGCGGTCGGCGTGGTGAACGCGGTGTGCGTGCGGCCCCGGTTCCGGCGCGCGGCCGTCCGCACGGAGTGCCGGACCGTGCGTACGGCCGCGCGGGCGCCGTGCGCGGAGTCCGTCAGCCGGTCCCGGGCGGCGGCCGCGGTCCGTAGGGCCACCCGTCGGCGGTGGCCGTCGGCCGCAGCCGCCCGGGGCCGCGTGCGGTGCGTCGCGGCGTGGCCCGGACGGGTCCGGCCCAGTCGGGCCGTGACGGACCTGGCGGTGCGCCACAGGCCGTCCGCCGTGGCCGCGGCGGGGCCGGCGACCGCCTCGTGGGCCCGCGCCCGGAGGGCTTCCACGGCGGCCGGGTGAGGCGTCCTGTGCAGGGGGTTCATGGCGACCTTTTTCCCTTCGTTCCGTCCGCGGGCGCGCCCGCTTCGTCGGTTCCGGATCGACCGGATCCGGGCGGTACGCGTTCCTCCGTGGTGCTTTCTTGCGGAACGCGTACCGCTCCGGAATTCCCGTTGTCCGGGGATCACCAGCGGTACCAGCGGCCGCGGTTTCCGGAGGTGCCGGAACCGCGTGCGATGAATCCCAGCAGCCAGATCACCAGGACGAGGACGGCGGCCCACCACAGGATCTTGACGGCGAATCCCGCACCGAAAAGGACCAGGGCCAGAAGGAGAACGAGGAGCAGCGGAACCACGGTGATCGACCTCCCGGTCGGTGACGGTTGTGGACGTCATTCGCCTGCCCCGACTCCGGACGGGTATTCCCCCGGATTTCCCGTCTGCCGTCTGCCGTCTGCCGTCTCGCGACTCCCGTTCCCCGTGTCAGTCGACGTTGCGGGCGGTGCTCCCCAGCGCCTCCAGGTTCCAGGTGATGACCCGGCGGGGGTGGACGCGGACGATGTCGTTGCTGAAGCGGTCGGGCGCCACCGGCGGCACGTCGACCGTCAGCGTCTCGGCCCGGCCCCTGATCTCGACGCCGCGCCCCCACCCGCCCGCGACCGGGTCGTCGGCCGGGGCCAGGTCGTCCACCAGCACGGAGACGTCGGGGTTGGCCTGCACGTTGCGGTACTTGCGGCTGCGGGCCATGGCGGGTCCGCCGATGTCGATGGTGCCGTCGGCGTTGAGCCGGAAGCCGACCGGGCGGACCTGTGGACGGCCGTCGGGGCCGGTGGTGGCCAGCCGGGCCAGCAGCTGGGCGGTGAGGTACTCGCGTTCCTTCTCGGTGAAGATCATGCGGTCGAGCCTAGGAACTCAAGTGCGCTTGAGGTCAAGGCCGTCGGGGACGCAACACGCCGAGTCGGGGCCGGTCGGATTCCCGGGCCCGTCACCCGGCGGGCGCGGCGGCTTCCAACTCCTCGACGGTGCCGGACATGACGGTGCGAACGTGCCGGGTGAGGTGTTCGGCCGGCCAGTCCCACCAGGCCAGGGCGAGCAGGCGGGCGACGTCGGGCGCGCTGTAGCGGGTGCGGATGAGCCGGGCCGGGTTGCCGCCGACGATGCCGTAGTCGGGGACGTCGTCGACGACGACGGCTCCGGACGCGACGATGGCGCCGTGGCCGATGCGGACTCCGGGCATCACCATGGCGCCGTAGCCGATCCAGACGTCGTTGCCGACCACCGTGTCTCCGCGGCCGGGGAGGCCGGCGAGGAGGTCGAGGTGTTCGGCCCAGCCCCCGCCCATGATCGGGAACGGGAAGGTCGACGGGCCGTCCATCCGGTGGTTGGCGCCGTTCATGAGGAACCGGACCCCGGTCCCCAGCGCGCAGTACTTCCCGATGACGAGCTTCTCCGGGCCGTAGTGGTACAGCACGTTCCGCGTCTCGAAGTCGGTCGCACCGTCCGGATCGTCGTAGTAGGAGTACTCGCCGACCTCGATCAGGGGGGACGTCACCAGCGGCTTCAGGAGGACGACACGCGGTTGTTCCGGCATCGGGTGGAGCGTCGAAGGGTCCGGCGGGACAGAACTCACGGCAGCACCAATCCGGTTCACGTGCGACGGCGTGGACGACGCGTCCATGATCGCAGCCTTCGCGGGTCGCCCCGTGCGCGCACGGCGTGGGACGGCGGACCCGTTCGGCCGGGACCGGTTCGGTCGGCACCGGTTCGGCCGGGCCCTGTCCGGCTGGTGTCGCCTCGGACAACGTTCGCCTGGTAGCGGGAGGTTGCTCTGTCGACTGGTGGGAGAGTGTGGGCATGGAGATTGCCAACCGCACGCTGACGGTGCACGTGATCGCGGCACTGACGTACTGGCCCGGAATTCTCTGGGGCGGTCAGAAGAACCCTCCGGACCCGGTGGATCTCACTGTGCTGCCCCCCTTCTTCAACGAGGTGCTGCAGGAACTTCCCTGGTGGAACCGCGACTGGCAGGTCAGCCACGTCGAACCGGGCCTTCCCCTGGAGATCGACAGTGACCACCACGGCTACCCTTCGACGTTCACCGAAGTATCGGTGCCGGGCACGGTCGGTTCCGGCGGCGGCGAGAGCCTGCCTTTCGTCGCGAAGGTCGGATTCTCGGGTGACCGACTGATCCGATTCCAGGCCAAGATCGGCGACGTGGTCCTCGGTCCTGCCGTCGCCCCGGCCGGGCGGCTGGAGCCGCACCCGTTCGCAAGAGTGCTCACCGGGTTGATGGACCTGCGCGGGATCCCGGTCCGGGCGATGGCAATGGAAACCGGACGGTCGGCGCCCACCATCCAGATGCTTCGCATCGGAAGACACAACCCGGAGCCCCTGCTCACCCAGGAGATCGCCAAGGTCCTGGGCATGTCCGAAGCGGACGTCAGAGTCATTGCCGGACTCGACGACGGCAGTACGCAGTAGCTGACGGGCGGCGGCACCACGATGCGGCGTCGGCGCTGTTCCGAGCGCCTGATGTGGCACGAGGGCCCTGTCTCCCCGATCGAGAGTCATCCCTGTTCCTGCTCGAAGACGATGTGCGGTAGTCGATGTCAGCGGGCGGCGTGGGCGATCGGATCGAGGGGTGACCAGGTCCGGGGCAGCTCAGTCGGCGGTGTCCGCGATCTCCCGGCTGCGGCCGGCCCACTGGATCACGTAGGGCATGGCGAGGCCGGCTGCGACGAACACGCCGCCCATCACGAGCCAGCCGGGCGTCCCCCAGGACACGCAGAGCAGGCCCAGCAGGCTCGGTGCGACGGTGTAGCACAGGCCCATGCCCATGCCGAACACTCCGGAGTACTGGCCCTGGGCGTGTGCGGGAGCCAGCCGGAACCGCAGTTCCAGCGATCCGGCCGCATGCCACAGCGAGCCCACGGTGTGAACGGCGACGCCGGCCGTCATGATGGCCACGGCGGCACAGCCGGGTACTCCGGAGGCTGTTGCGATGACCGCCATGCCGATCATGAACGCCAACCCGGCGCGGCGGGTGGCCCGGCCGGCGGCCGGGCCACCCTTGACCCCGCGACTGGTCCGGATCTGCAGGAACACCACCATCACGGTGTTGACGGCGATCGCCGGACCGACGAACCACCGCGGTGCGTCCGTGTGCAGGACCACCCACAGCGGCAGGGCGAACGACAGCACCTCGTTGTGGATCCACATGATGCCGTCGAGCACGACGAACGCCATGTACGGCTTGTCCTTGAGCGCGATCCACCGGCCTTCCTCGCGCGGGGACGCCAGGGGGTCGAGCCTGGGCAGCCCGACCAGGACAGCGGCACTGCCGACGAACGTCAGCGCGTTGCCGAGGATGAGGACGCGGTAGGCGAAGTCGCTGTCGATCTGCACCACCGCACCGGCCGCCATCGCGCCGAACGTGCCGGCGAGCATGGCCACCGATCGCAGGTAGGAGCGGAACTTCGGCACCTCGTCACCGCCGAAGCGGCGGATCAACGGGCCACGAGCCGCACCACCGGACGAGCCGGCGAGGTCCGTCACGGCCACGGCCAGCGTGAACGCCAGGAACGAGTGGGCGAACAGCAGCGACAACATGGACAGTGTCTGGATCAGCAGAGTGATCACGAAGATGTCCCGCGGGCCGCGGCGGTCGGCCAGATGCCCTACCGGGATCCCGGCGATCAGCCCGACCACTCCCGCGGCACCGAGGCCGAGGCCGACCTGCCCGATGGACAGCTGGATCACCTGATGGGCGTACAGCGGCACGGTTGCCAGGAAGGCCGCGGTGCCGAGCTGGTTGACGAATCCGGCGAGGGCCAGCTTCCGCTGGGGCCCGGACTCCAGCAGCAGCCCTCGCCGTACCGGCCAGGATCGGCGCGCGTCGCCGAATCGCCCGGGAGTGCTGTCGGTTGACGTGGCGGGGGCTTGACTCACCCTGTACTCCATGGTCTGTCGATCGTGTCGTCCCGGGTTCAGGGACGTGCATGTGGAGGCGGCGTGCCACACGACTCCGGTGCGAGGATCACGAGGGGCGAACTGCTCGTCGAGAGACTGAGCGGCACGCCCAACGGCCCCCGCACTGTGGTGTCCTGGGACGAGGCAGGCGTGGAGTATGCCCAGGTGGGAGCCATCGTGAGAAGACGCCCGGCGGTGGGGGAATGTCACAGCGAAAACGGGAATCTGCGCACGGCACGCCCGGTTGTGCGTAGTGGTGCTTCCCTCGCGGGGTGCCTGTTACGAGCGGACCAGATGAGGAGAGCGGTGCCGGTGCCGGCACCGCCACCGCCGCTGCCGCTACGGTCTGGTGGCGATGACGACCTCCGTGCGGACACGTTCGTCGAACTGACCGCCGCCGGGTCGGAAGGCGGTCAGTGCCCGGCGGAGGTCGTCCTCGAAGGCCGCGCGACCGGCGCCGAGCGCGGCCGGGCTGGTGAAGCTGTAGGAGAGTTGAAGTCCGATGACCTGTTCCGCGCTCCGGCTGACGGTCCGGTCCCAGTGGCTCTCCTCGATCCGGGAGAACGGCGAGCGGAGCAGGACGTCGCGGTGGTGCACGTCGGGATACCCGGCCGGCCCGGAGCCGGGCGGGCGGTCCTGGTCCGTACGGCGGCGGCGCACCTCCTCGACCACGGGCAGCCAGTCCGGCGGTTCGAGGTCGTCGTGCCGGGCTCCGCAGGTCGCCAGCACCACCGCGCCTCCGGGCTCGATCAGGGTGTCCAGGTCCCGCAGCAGCCGTTCGCGGTCCGTCCAGTGGAAGGAGGCGCCCATCACCGTGAGCAGTACCGGCCCCACGTCCAGCGCCAGGAGCGTGTCGGAGTCGCCGAGCCGCCAGCTGACGCCGTTCACGCCCGCCCGGGCGGCGAGCCGTCGGCCCTCGGCGATCATCGCGGGCTCGGGATCGACGGCGATCACCTCGCGCAGGAGGGGGGCCAGCGGCAGCGTGAGGGCTCCGCTGCCGGCCCCGAGGTCCAGCACGCGCTGGGTGCCGTCGAGCGAGAAGCGTCGGCGGAGCAGCGCGAACAAGTGCTGGTCGTACGCGGGCCGGTACTTCGCGTAGTACGGCACCGTCGAGGCGAACCGGCCGCCGGGGGAGGAATCCACCCCTCCACTCTCCTCCGACTCCGTGAACTCGTCCTCCGACCCGTTTCACCCTCCGCCCACCCGGGCCGCCCGGCCGGCCCGGGGAGCGGGGGCGTGGGTCGGGTCGTCGCGACGGCGGTAGCGGCGTTCGGTGGCGGTGCAGGCGGCGAGGGCGAAGGCGGTCGCGGCGGCCCCGGTGGTGACGGCGAAGGGGGCGGCGAAGGGGACGGTGCCCGGGGCGACGTGGCCGGCGGCCCAGCCGGCGAGGAAGGTGCCCGCGGCCTGCGCCAGGATCAGTGCGCTGACCAGTGCGGCCATCGCCTCGCCGAGCCGGGCGGCGGGCACGACCTGCCAGCCGAGGGGGAGCCCGCGCTCGGACACGACGACGAGTGTGATCAGGGCGGCCGCGTTGACGAGGGCGGCGGCCAGGCCCACCGTCCGCTGCCCGTGCCGGTCGGCGATCCGTCCGAGGACCGGGCCGCCGAGGGCCTGACCGCCCGCCAGCGCCCCGGCGACCGGCGAACCGGACCACACGCTGCCGGTGTTGCGGCTGACCAGCAGCAGCGTGCCGATCGGGGTCATCGCGTTCGGCAGCCGGCCGAGCAGTGACCACAGCAGCACCCGGCCGCCCGTCAGTTGCTTCGCCGTACGGAAGTTCGCGGCCGCGGACACGGTGCACGCCTCTCTGCGGCGCCGGCCCGGGCGCCCGCCTCCCGAAGCCGGCCCGACCAGGCGACAGCGACCCGCGGGTGACTCCCCGACGGTAGGGGCGGCGGCGGGGCACGGGTAACCGTCGGATCGTCCGGGGGAGTCGGGCCGCAGGGAGGGGACGGTCGGAGGAGTGACCAAGTGGGGAAAGGAAAAGAGGACCCGGGAGCGTAGCCTGCTCCCGGGCCCCTGTGTGCCGCCCAATTGCGCACACCGGCACGTTTAAGGGTCGCGGATCAGGTTGAAACCGACGCGTTCTACCTTTGAACTACCGTGCCACGGAGCGGCACAGACAGGACTTGAACCTGCATTCGTCGATATTCGTCCGCACCCGGTCGATCCGGTGTTCGGCGGCGAATGCTGAGACTGGAGCGAGAGTCTGAGATTCACGGGGCCTGCCTCTGCCTGCTTGGGCTACCCCGGCCGGTGGTGCCGGGGGGAGGAATCGAACCTCCACTGTGACCCCTGGTCAGCTTCAACATCAGTGTCAGCTTTTCGCGCCGTGCCGCGCAGCGTACCCGCCCCGTTCAGCGGGGCGAGGTCCTGCACGAGCTCGGCGCACCCGCCCGGCTCCCCGGGCGGGCGATCATGGGGCTACCGGAACAGGTAGCCGAAGACGGCGTCGCCCACGCGCTGGTCGGTGACCTCGACCGCATTGGCCTCCTCGCGGGCGAACTTGACCGCCTGCTGGAGCTTTTCCACGCGCTCGGCGAGCTCGTTCACCCGGCGGGCGGGCAGCGATCCGGAGAACTTGACCGTGGTCCAGTAGCCGACCGGGACGTCCTCGTAGTAGACCTCGACCTGGGCCGGGTGCTTCTCGGTGGCCTCGGCCTTGACGTGGTTGCGCGGCACCTTCTTGGTCCGGATGGTGCGCACCGGCTCCGTCTTCCAGGAGTCCGTGGACGGGTCCAGGTTCCAGGACTCGGAGGCGTCCAGGACCGGGAGCTTCTTCACGAAGGTGAAGAGGTCGGTGAGTTGCTTCTCCAGGAAGAGCAGGTACGGGACCGGCACTCGGGGGAGGAGCACCTGACCGTCCACCACCACGTCCGCACTGGCTCCGATGTTGGCCCAGTCCTTGGTGGCCGTCACGTCGAACAGTCGGGTCAGCGTGCGCGCGGTGGACTGCAGGATGTCCTCGGCCTTCAGCTGGACCCGCGTCGACTCCGCCGGCAGCTGCTCGCCCTCCTCGTCCTTGGGCTGGTAGGTCCGGGAGATGCCGGCCAGCAGCGCGGGCTTCTGCAGGTCCTGGTGGGCCTGCGTCAGCTCCTGGAAGGACTTGGACTTGACGCCCTTTTCAACGGCGATGATCTGGTTCAGCTTTGCCACGTCCAGGACGCTACCAGTCTCGAACGGATTGGCGACACCCAATTTTCGGTGCCGGGGTGCCGGGGTACGCGCCGGGTCAGCGGGCGCTGCCGAGGTTCCGGTCGCCGTCGGCGCCTTCGAGCATGAGGGTGGTCTCCTCGATGCGGCGGAAGCGGCCGTCGGGGGCGAACTCGGCGAAGAGGTAGACCTCGATGCGGACGGTGGATCCGTCGGTCTTGAGGATGGTCATGGTGTGGCGGTCGGCGTAGCGGTCGCCGTCGGAGAGTTCGTCGTGGACCTCGACGGAGCCGTCGGCGACGACGGTGCGCAGGTGGGCGATGTGGTCGAGGAACTCGGTGCGGTCGGCCCACTCGCCGTCGGTGCGCTGGCGGTAGTCGGGGGCGAAGTGCCGGTCGGCGGCCTCGTCGAGGTCGAGCCCGGGGGTGAGCAGCAGGTCGGTCAGGGCGGCGCGGATGTCGGTGTGGTTCACGGGGATTCCTTCGTTCGCGTGCGGGCCGGGCCCGCGGTGGACCGTGTCGAGATGCGTGCCTGAAGCACGCTTATGACTATACAGAAGAAGCGTGCTTGGTGCACGCTAATCTGGAGGGGTGAAGAACTCGACGGGACACGACATCGCCGACGCCCTCGGACTGCTCCTGCGGCGCAGCACCCGGGCCCACCTCTACACCACCCTGACCGACGGGCTGGGGGAGGCGGTCGACGACCTCACCTACCCGGTCCTCAGCGGCCTGGCCCGCACCGGATCCTGCAGCGCCGCCGACCTCGGCCGCGAGATCGGGCTCGACCGCACCACCGTCACCCGCCGCGCCGACCGCCTCGAACGAGCCGGCCTGCTGCAGCGCCGGCCCGACCCGGCCGACGGCCGCGCGACCCTGCTCGCCCTCACCGACGACGGCCGCGCCGTCATCGGGGCCACCAGGCAGCGGCTCGCCACCGGCATCGAGGACTCGCTCGCCGCCTGGCCGGAGGCCGACGCCCGCGACTTCGCCCGCCTCCTGCGCCGCTTCGTCGACGAGGGGCCCTTCGGGGACGAGGGGGCCTCCGGGGACGAGGGCACCTCCGCCACCGGACGTGACTGACCGTCACCGGCCGGTCGAGGCGGTCGAGGCAGCCGAGATGGGCCTCCCGGCCCGGGAGGCCCGGGACGGGCCTACCAGTTGGCCCAGGGGAGGTTCCACCCGCCGAGCCCGTTGTCGGGGGAGACGGTCTTCTCCTTGGTGTTCACGACCGTGACGACGTCGCCGATCAGCGAACTGTTGTAGAACGACCCCGCGACGGAGGTGTCGCTGCCGCCCTCCACGTCCTTGAGCGCGACGCAGCCGTGGCTGGTGTTGGCCTTGCCGAACGGGTCGCCCTTGTACCAGTAGTTGCCGTGGAGGTAGGTGCCGCTCCTGGTCAGCCGCATCGCGTGCGGGACGGCGGGGATGTCGTACTCGCTGCCGAGGCCGACCGTCTGGGAGTTCATGTGGGTGACCTTCTCCTTGGACATGATCACCATGGTGCCGCCCCACGACGGGTGCTTGTCGTCCCCGAGGGTCGCGGGCACGGTGGTGGACCTGCCGTCCCGGACGATCGTGAGCTGGTGCGCGGCGGCGTCCGCGGTGGAGACCTGGGAGCGGCCGATGGTGAACGGCTCGTCCTTGTCGACGTCGCCCCAGACGCCGGGGGAC
The DNA here is from genome assembly GCF_042735475.1 of Kitasatospora sp. NPDC059577. Taxonomy (NCBI): domain Bacteria; kingdom Bacillati; phylum Actinomycetota; class Actinomycetes; order Kitasatosporales; family Streptomycetaceae; genus Kitasatospora; species Kitasatospora sp. NPDC059577. The sequence goes on from NZ_JBHWBZ010000001.1 coordinate 392,834, forward strand.
ACCTCGACGTTCTTCAGCCGGTAGTGGATGGTGACCTTGGTGCCCGGCTTCCAGTACTCGGCCGGGCGGAAGTCCAGCCGGTCGTCGCCGAACCAGTGGCCCTTCACCTCGGTGCCGTTGTCCGTCTCGAAGGTGATGGCCTTGGCGACGGCCTCCTTGTTGACGACCTTCCCGCTGAAGTCCACCTTGACGATCATGCCCACGCCGTAGGTCTGGCCGTCGCCGATGTTGTCGTTGGTGGACACCTTCCGGTCGGGCGTGAGCGTGGTGAAGGCGGTGGTGGCGGCGGCCACGAGTCCGTCGGTGTCCTTCGCCTGGGCGTTCACCGTGTACGCCGTGCCGGGGGCGAGCGCGGCGGCGGGCTTCCAGCCGGCGCCGTCCGGGGTGATCGCGCCCTGGACGGACCTGCCGTCCTTGTCGGTCACGTCGACCGCGGTCAGCTTGCCGTGGGCGACGGACACCTGCAGCGCGTTCGGTGCGACGCCCTGGGCCCCGTCCTTCGGCTGGACGTCCAGCACGGCGGCCGACGTCCTCGCCGCACCGGCACCGGCACCGGCACCGCCACCGGCGGCCGACGGCCCGCCGGAGACGGCGGCGCCCGCTGTCCCCGCCGCGTCGGCGGCCTTCCCCTGGTCGTCGCCGCAGGCCGCGGTCATGAGCAGGATCCCGCCCATCGTCAGCGCCACCGCCCCGCGGTGGAAACGGTCGGTGGTGCGTATCGCGGCCCGGGCCGCCCGAACAGTCCTCACAGTTGCTCCCTCTCGGTGTTCGCCGAAAGCTTGTCCGCCGCTTCGTCCCAGCCGCAACGAACGGCCCGCGATCAGGGACGCGGGGACGCCGATACCCGCTGTGAGCTGGGAAGACGTAACCTTCCTGGGACGCGCCCGTGGGACGGAGGAACGGAGTGACCGGCGCGGGAGGCGCCCCGGGAAGGGCCCGTCCTCCCCGCGCGAACCGGGGGAGGGGGAACCGCGGGGCGGTGTGCGGCGTGCTTCTCTGCCGGGGCGTGCCGGGGCGTGCCGGGGCGTGCGAGGGCATGGTCACCGCGGGCGCGATCGCTGCGGGATCGACGAGCGGGTCGAAGGAACAGAGCAAGAGGGGTCGGGGAGTTGAAGGAGACGAGTGAGCTCGCGCTGCTGCTGCAGGAGCTGAAGAGCCGGTCGGGGCTCAGTTACGGTGCGCTGGCGAAGCGGCTGCACCTGAGCACGTCGACGCTCCACCGCTACTGCAACGGCGATGTGACGCCGACGGAGTTCGCCCCGCTGGACCAGCTCGCGCGGCTGTGCCGGGCGACCCCGCAGGAACTCGTCGAGCTGTACCGGCTGTGGGTGATCGCCCAGGCGGCGCGGGGGAGCAGGAAGCCACCGCCCCTCGCCGAAGCGAAGGCGCGGCCGCTGACGCCGGAGACGGAAGCGAGCCCGGCAGACGAAGCGAGCCCGGCGAGCGGGGCGACCCCGGAGGCCGCGGCGACCCCGGACCCGGGCGGGACACGGGACGCGGGCGGGACGCGGGACGCGGACGGGACCCGGGATGCGGGCGCCGCCGCCGGGGCCGAGACCACCGCCGCCTCCGCCCCCGTGGTGCCGCCGCGGCGGCGCGCCCGGCGCCGGGGCGCCATCGCCGCGGTGACGGCCATCGTGGTGCTCGCCACCCTCGGGGCCGTCGTCACCAAGCTGAGGGCGCACCCGGGCGGCGACTCCGATCCCGCCGTCGTCCGGTCGGCAGGCGCCGGGCCGGCCGCCGGTTCCCCGGCCCCCGGTGTCCAGAGCCCGCCGCCGTCCCCGTCCAGTGGCACTGCCTCCGCCGCTGCGTCCGACTCGGCCTCCGCCTCCGACTCCACCGGTGCGGGAGCCGGCCCGTCGGGGCCGACCGGCGGGGCGGACCCCACCCCGAGTGCCCCCATCACCGTCACGGTGACCCCGTCCGGCTGGGACACCGCGTGCGACCAGTACGTGGTGAACCGCCCGCCGTCCGAGGTCCCCAGGCCGCCCGCGATCGTGGACGTCCCGCGCTGGGCCGCCCAGGTCGGTGCGGTCCCCGGCCACTACCAGTCGATCGAGCTCACCGTGCAGGGCACCGGCAGCGACACCGTGGTGCTGACGGCCCTCAACGTCCGGGTCACCCGGGTCTCGGCCCCGCTCGCCTGGAACGCCTACTCCATGGGCGAGGGCTGCGGCGGTGGGGTCGACAAGCTCTCCTACGACCTCGACCTGGACGCGGCCCGCCCCCGCCCGGTCGTGACCCGGGAAAGCCACGGCCTGCCGGTCAAGGTGAGCGCGAGCGATCCGGAGGTCATCGAGGTCTCCGCCGAGACCACCTCCCACGACGTCAGCTGGTACCTGGAGCTGGAGTGGTCCAGCGGCAACCGCAAGGGGACGCTGCCCGTCGACCTCGGCCACGGCGTGCCGTTCCGCACCAGCGCGGTGAAGGGCCGGCCGCTGTACGTCTACCCGATCGGCGGGCACGCCTGGGAGCCGAGCCCGTACCAGCACTGACGGTCCGGCGGTGATGGGGATCCGTGACGGGGCTCCGCCGGTGACGGGGCGCCGGCAGTGACGGCCTCACCGGTTCAGATCGGCAGGTTCCAGCCCGGCCCGTCCTCCGTTCCGATCCAGACCCGCTGTCCGGCCCCCGTGACCGTGATGCCGAACCCGTCCTGGTGCGGCTCGCCCGCGCGCTGCCAGGCCTCGACGGCCTCCTCGACCCGGTCCCACAGGCGGAGCGGGCCGCGCTGCACGACGGTCCATCCGCCGCCGGCGTCGGGCGCGGTCCTGGCCTGCGACCCGGTCGCCACGTCGGAGAGGACCTGGTGCCCGCCGGCCCCCATCCGTTCGGCGGAGGGCGCCGCGAGCTGGCAGACCCAGCTCCCGGTCCAGGTGCCGATGACCTCGGGGTCGATCCGGGTCGGGCGCTCGTCCCCGGGGAGCAGCGACAGGCTCTGGCGGGGCGGACGGTCGTGCGGGCGGGCGATCATGAAGCTGGTGTAGCCGGGCAGGAACCGCCCCGAGGCCTCGCCGGGCGCCGTGACGACCAGCCGGGCCAGCCCGAACCCGAACCCCCACCCGGACAGCGTGGCCAGGATGACGCCGCCGGGCTTCACCTGGTGCAGCCACGGCGGCGGGAGGTAGCGGACCGAGCAGGTGGCGATGAGCCGGTCGTACGCGCCGCCGTCGGGGTCGCCGAGCAGTCCGTCGCCGATGATCAGCCGGGGGGAGTACCCGGCCGCCTGGACGGCGGTGGCGGCGGCGGCGCCCACCTCCGGGTCGTACTCGATACTGGTGAGAGCGGCGTCCCCGAGCCGGTGCGCGCCGAGGGCGGTCGAGTAGCCGGTGCCGGTGCCGATCTCCAGGACCCGGTGCCCGGCCTCGGCGCCGAGCTGCTGCCACATGCGCAGCACGAGGGACGGCAGGGTGGAGGACGACGAGGGCGAGCCGGTCGCGGTGCCCCCGGCCACGTCGGCCGGGCGGATCCGCCCGTCGAGCTGGGTGATCAGCGTTTCGTCCGCGTAGACGTGCTCCAGCCAGCCGGGATCGCCCTCCACGACCGGCCGGTAGGCGCTCGGGCTGCTCCCCGGGACCGGCAGGAAGAAGGACCGCGCGAACAGCTCCCGGCGGACCGCCCGGGCCGCACGCTCCCACGCCGGATCGGGGATCCCGTCGCCCCCGGTGAACCCGTCCACCAGGGCGTCGCGGAGCTGGGCCGATGTGCTCACGAATCGGGACCTTTCTCTAACTGGTCGGCGAGGGCCCGGGCGATCGCGTCGGTGGTCGCGGCCGGCTGCCAGGCCCACTGGCCGTTCGGGTTGCATTCAAGGAAGTACCAGGCGCCCGAGCCGGTCACGGCGAAGTCGAACGCGCCGTAGACCAGACGGAGCCGTCCGAGGTAGGCGGCGACCGAGCGTGCGACCGACTCGGGTACGTCGATCGGCGTGCACGCCATCCGGTCCTGGCGGCGCCGCCAGTCCAGGTCGGGGCTGTCGATCCGCACGCCGAACAGGCGGTCGCCGACGGCGGTCACCCGGGCGTCGAACGCCTTCGGCACCCGCGCCTGGAAGAGGTGCGGGCACGCGGCCACGGCGTCGGTGATCTCGGCCGGTTCGACCTCGCGCACCCACACGGCGTGCGGCCGCCCGTCGACCGCGTACGGGGTGTTCCACAGCGGCTTGTACACCGCCCCGGTGGCCTGGGCCGCCACGAACTCCCGCGCCTCGCGCGGGTCGTTGGTGATCACCGTGTCGGGGACCGGGAACCCGCAGCGCTGCGCGGCCGCGAGCTGCGCCGGCTTGTGCTCGGCGGCGCGGTTGGCCCACGGGTGGTTCACGTAGTGCGCGCCGGGGAGCGAGGCGAGGATGCCGCCCGCACCCCACAGGGCCTGCGAGGCGGCGAACCTGCGGTCCTGCCCGTCCAGTTCGGACGGGCCCTCGTAGGGCGAGGCCCGGCGCACCCACACCGACCGGACCGCGCCGAGGTCGAGGACCCGGCTGGCGGTGCGCAGGGCGCCCCGCTGCCCGCCCGTGCGGTACGCGGCGGTCAGCGAGGCACCCGTGTGCAGGTCGGCGCCGGGATCGAGGCGGACCACCGGGACCCGGCGCTCCGCGAGCACCCGCAGGACCGCATCCGCCGTCACGTCGAGGGGATTGGTCAGCACCAGCACCGACCCGCACCGGTCGTCCATCAGCCGGAGCTCTGGTCCTGGTCGTAGGACTCGGTGCTGTCGGCATCGGTGGCCCCGCCCGGGCCGGCCCCGTCGCCGGGCTGCGTGCTCGTCGGCGTGAGCCCGCTGGTGCTGGTGCCGTGCGTACCCGACTCGACCCTGCGCCCGTGCTCGTCCACGAACACGGCGATCTGGGTGTCGGGGTCGATCACGGGCGTGACGGCGGGGATCGAGCCGGACTCGGGGTACGGACCCATCCGGGTCGTGCCCCACGGTGCGGTCGTCATCTGTGCTGCGCCTCCATTCCGTGGCGGTGCTGACAGGATCAACAGCCCGGCCCGATGGCCGAGTCGTGTCATCCCACCCCGGCCGGCCCGGCCTGTCCAGGGCGGGGTGCGGCCGTCGGTGCGTCGGCGCGTCGGTGCGTCGGTGCGTTGGCGTGTCAGCGCGGCGACGGGGCTGTGGGCGTCCGGGCGTCCGGGCGTCCGGGCGTTCGCGCGGAAAACCGGATGCCGCCGGGGCGCCGGCCGCGTTACCCTCGGCGTCATGAACGTCACCGGCCCGATCACCGCCACCGCGCGAGCGACCAGCTCGCCGGTTGCCGCCGCCTGACGTACCCCTCCCCACGGCGACCGGACACGGTCCGCCGCTGGTGGCCCCGAGGCGTTTCCGCCCTCGGCTCCGATGACCGCGTGGCCCGTCGTCCGGTGCCTCCCCCCGGCACACGCGAAGGAGCCACCCCATGAACACCGACCAGCTCGTCCGCACCTTCATCGAGTACTTCGAGTACCGTGGCCACCGCCGGATCACGGGCTCGACCCTGCTGCCCCCGCCCGGCGACCCGGTGCTGTTCACCACCTCCGGCATGCACCCCCTCACGCCCTACCTGGAGGGCCGCCCGCACCCGCTCGGCCGGCGGCTGGTCAACGTCCAGCGCTGCCTGCGCACCACGGACCTCGACGAGGTCGGCGACCGCACCCACCTGACCGTCTTCGAGATGCTCGGCACCTGGTCCCTCGGCGACTACGAGGGCCCGCAGAGCCTCGACTGGGGTTACGGGCTGCTCACCGACGGGTTCGGCATCGACCCCGGCCGGCTCCACGTCACCGTCTTCGGCGGCGACGACCGGGTCGGCCCGGACACCGGCTCGCTGGAGCTGTGGCAGGACCGCGGCGTGCCGGTCGAACTCACCGTCGAGGACAACTGGTGGTCCAACGGGCCGACCGGCCCGTGCGGCCCGGACTCGGAGATCTTCCTGTGGACCGGCGACACCCCGCCGCAGTCGACACCCACCCGGGACGACCGCTGGGTGGAGGTGTGGAACCACGTGATGATGCGCCACCGGCGCCTCGACGACGGCACGCTCGTCCCGCTGCCCCAGCGCAACATCGACACCGGCCTCGGCCTGGAACGGCTCTCCTCGCTGCTGCAGGGCCGGTCGTCGGTCTTCGAGTGCGACGTCTTCGACCCCTGGCGCCGCCTCGTCCCGCCCCTGTGGCAGCTGGACGAACCGTCCCTGCGGCTGGTCTGCGACCACCTGCGCTCGGCCGTCGTCGTCATCGGCGACGGCGTCCGCCCCTCCAACACCGGCCGCGGCTACGTGCTGCGCCGCCTGGTGCGCCGGGTGCTCACCGTGCTCCACCGGGACGACCCGCGACGCGGACTCGGCGACCTGCCGGTCGAGTTGGTCGGCCACACCCTCGACCGCTTCCGCCAGGACGTCGACCCGGAGACCGTGCGCCGGGTCCTGCTCGACGAGGAGCAGCGGTTCGTCCGCCTCCTGGAGCGTGGCCGCCGGGTGCTCTCCCGCCCCCGCTTCCGCGGCCCGCTGACCGAGGACGACCTGCACTACCTCCACGACACCCACGGCCTGCCCCGCGACCTCGTGCTGGACCTGCGGACGGGGTGACGGTCCCGGGGCGGTCTGCTCGGCTTGCTCTGCCCGGGGCGCTCTCCTCGGGTCGCGTCCCCGGGCCCGGACGGGTCCGGGGACGCACGGGCTCGCCGCCGGACCGGCGCGTGCGTTCCGGCCCCGGACCTGGACCCGGCCCCGGCCTCCGGCGCGGCCGTCCTCCGTCGTCCCCGGTCAGCCCGCGGGCGTCCGCTGCCGCCGCCAGCGGGCCCGGTGGAAGATCGGCTCGACGGCGACCACACAGAACGCGTGCATGGGCCGGTTCGTGCCCTCGGGGTCGAAGAACCCGACGATGTCGCCGAGGAAGCTCTCGCCGTGCCGGTGGACGTGGCCGTCCCGGGCGACGCCGTCGCCGACGTCGGTGAGCCAGTCGCCGATCCAGAACAGCAGTTCGGCGCGGGCGGTGATGACGATCGTCGCGGCGTGCTCGGCGAAGCGGGCGGGGTGGCGGTCGGCCCGGCGCCGGACGTCGTCCGGCCGCTCGGGAGGCCGTGCCGCCGGGGCCGTCACCGTCAGGGGCGTCGAGGCGCGGCGCATCGCGCGCCGCAGGTCCGGCCAGTCGGAGGGCCGAAGTCCCGTGTCCTCGCGGGCCAGCAGCATCGGCAGCGGACGGCTCTCGCCACCGAGGGAGGACGTCGGCCGGCCGCCCGGCGGGACGGGGACGTGGACCGCGCTGTGCGGGCTCGTCGCGGCGACGCGGAACAGGGCGCCGAGGCGCAGGAGATCGGCGCGGCTCGCGTTGAGGTACCCGACCTGGCGGTCGGGCGGGAGGACGAAGGTGTTGCGGAGCATGGGGCCGGTGCTCAGGATCCGGCTGAGCCCGGATCCGGTGGTGCCGGCGACCGGATGGCTCGTCACCCGCAGCCGCATCCGCCCGTCGACGGCTCGCGCGCGCTCGTCGGCTCGCGTGCGCCCGTCGGCTCGTGCGCGCTCGTCGTGGACTCCCGTGCGCCCGTCGTCAACCCCCATGTGCCCAGTACAGCACGGGTGCCGCCGGGCTCGTACCCGGTTTTCCGGTGCCCCGGGCCCGCGCCCGCGCGGTGGTCGCCGGAGCCCGAGTCCGCGCACGGCTATTGACTAAAAGTCCAACAGTGGCGATTCTCGTCACACCGAGTGCGCGGTCCATGACAGCCGGCCCGGACGGGTCGGTCCCCGCGCCCCGGACGGTTCCCAGCGCCCGGCGGCCGCGCCACCCCTCACCTCGGACACGGGTGGTGACCATGCACCAACTCCTGCGCAACAGGCACGGATTCATCGCACTTCTGGCCGCGCTCCTCACCCTGGCCGCCGTGGTGCTCGCCGCCCCGGCACCCGCCGCACCCGCCGCGTCCGGTGACACGGCCGGGACGGACTGGTGGACCCCGACCGCACGGCCCGCCCCCGACTCGCAGATCGGCGTCACCGGCGAGCCGTTCCGCGGGACCGACGCCCAGGGCAAGGTCCGCGGCTTCGTCGACGCGCACGACCACATCATGGCCAACGAGGCCTTCGGCGGCAGGCTCATCTGCGGCAAGTCCTTCTCCGAAGCCGGGATCGCCGACGCGCTGAAGGACTGCCCCGAGCACTACCCCGACGGCTCGCTCGCCATCTTCGACTTCCTCACCAAGGGCGGCGACGGCAAGCACGACCCGGTCGGCTGGCCGACCTTCAAGGACTGGCCGGCCCACGACTCGCTCACCCACCAGCAGAACTACTACGCCTGGATCGAACGCGCCTGGCGCGGCGGCCAGCGGGTCCTCGTCAACGACCTCGTCACCAACGGGGTGATCTGCTCGGTCTACTTCTTCAAGGACCGCAGCTGCGACGAGATGACCTCCATCCGGCTCCAGGCACAGAAGACCTACGAACTGCAGGCCTACATCGACACGATGTACGGCGGCCCGGGCAAGGGCTGGTTCCGGATCGTCACCGACAGCGCACAGGCCCGCCAGGTCGTCGAACAGGGCAAACTGGCCGTCGTCCTCGGGGTGGAGACCTCCGAGCCGTTCGGCTGCAAGCAGATCCTCGACGTCGCCCAGTGCAGCAAGGCCGACATCGACCGAGGCCTCGACGAGCTCTACGGGCTCGGCGTGCGCAGCATGTTCCTCTGCCACAAGTTCGACAACGCGCTCTGCGGGGTGCGCTTCGACGAGGGCGCGCTCGGGACGGCCATCAACGTCGGCCAGTTCCTCTCCACCGGCACCTTCTGGAAGACCGAGACGTGCGCCGGGCCGCAACACGACAACCCCATCGGCCTCGCCCCGGCACCCGAGGCGCAGAAGCAACTCCCGGCGGGGGTGGCCGTGCCCGCCTACACCGGCGACGCGCAGTGCAACAGCCGCGGGCTCACCGACCTCGGCGAGTACGCGGTGCGCGGACTGATGCAACGCAAGATGATGCTCGAAGTCGACCACATGAGCGTCAAGGCGGCCGCCCGCTCCTTCGACATCCTGGAGTCCGAGTCCTACCCGGGCGTGATCTCCTCGCACAGCTGGATGGACCTCGACTGGATCGAGCGGGTCTACAAGCTCGGCGGCTTCGTCGCCCAGTACATGAACGGAGCCGAGGGGTTCAGCGCGGAGGCCAAGCGCACCGAAGCCCTGCGCGACAAGTACCACGTCGGGTACGGCTACGGCACCGACATGAACGGCGTCGGCGGCTGGCCCGGCCCGCGCGGCGCGAACACCCCCAACCCGGTGCACTACCCGTTCCGCAGCCAGGACGGCGGGTCCCTCATCGACCGCCAGACCACCGGCGCTCGCACCTGGGACATCAACACGGACGGTGCCGCGCACTACGGCCTGGTCCCGGACTGGCTGGAGGACATCCGGCAGGTGGGCGGGCAGGGCGTCATGGACGACCTCTTCCGCGGCGCCGAGTCGTACCTCACCACCTGGGGCGCCTCCGAACGGCACCACGCCACGGTCGACCTTGCCGCAGGCCGGCCGGCCACGGCCAGCACCACCGAGTGGTGGAACCCGTTCGTCAGCTACGCGCCCGGGCGGGCCGTGGACGGCGACCCGGGGACCCGCTGGGCCAGCGAGTGGAGCGACGACCAGTGGCTCCGCATCGACCTCGGCTCCACCACCCTGGTCGGGCGCGTCACCCTGGACTGGGAACGCGCCTACGGGCGGGCGTACCGGATCGAGGTCTCCACCGACGGGAACACGTGGCAGTCGGTCTGGTCCACCACCACCGGGGACGGCGGCCTCGACACCGCCCGGTTCGCCGGCGTCCCGGCCCGCTACGTCCGCGTCCACGGGGTGCAACGCGGCACCCAGTGGGGCTACTCGCTGCACGAGGTCGGCGTGTACAGCACCTGAGGCCCGGTCCTTCCGGTCCTTCCGGTCGTGGGGGGGGGGGGGGGGGGGGGGGGGGGGGCGCGGGGGGGGGTGGGGGGCGCGGGGGGGGCGCCCGGTGTGGGGGGGGCGCGGGGCCCGCGCGCGCCCG
>NZ_JBHWBZ010000001.1:402837-441915 GCF_042735475.1 Kitasatospora sp. NPDC059577
GGGCGGCCGGCGCCGCCGGCGGCGGGGCGCGGGCGGCGCCGCGGGGGCCGGCGCGGCCGCCCCCCCCGCCCCCCGCCCCCCCCCCCCCCCCCCCCCCCCCCCCCGCCACTGTGCCGGGGCCGCCCTGCGCGGCTGCCCCCGGGGCAGTGCCCCGGGCCGCCGGCGCTCCGCTCGTGCGTCGTCCCGCTGATCCCCGTACCGGACGGACACGTCGGATCAACTGCTCGGCGCATCACCGCGGAACGCCTCCGAAGCCGTCCCGGTGGGCGGAGTGTCATGAGCCACGATGAGCTGACACATCCGGTGCATCCGGCGCCAGAGCCGAGGGCTGTCGTCCTCGGTGAGCGCAGGCAGGACCTGTTCGAGCCGGCCGAGCATGTACCGCACCGTTCCCATCCCCCGCTCGTGGAGGGAACCGCCGTTCCCGACCCACGTGAACACGCAACCCGCCAGCCTGGTTTCGAACGACATCAGGTCGACGCCCGCGACCTCCAGGGTGATCCACCGGAGCGGCAGGGGCGAGCGGAACTCGTTCCGGTGTTCCTCCCACAGGCGTTCCACGACGGCGAAGGAGTCCTCGGCAGCATCCATGCCCCCATCCTCGCCACGGCGGCGCCGCAACGGAAGGGATCAACGTCCGCCCCACCGCCCGAAGCAGGGGCCCGGCCCGGCCGTGCGCACCGACCGGCTCGCCGTCGCGGACCGGCCCGCGCTCCACCATGAGGCCGTCCTCGTCGTCCGCGGAGCCGGGGACAGCAGTTCGGCGGGACTGCGGGACTGCGGGACAGCAGATCGGCGGGACTGCAGGTCGGCGGGCTGCGGGGCCCTGGGCGTCACCGTTCGCGGAACTCGCCCTCGTACGGGTCGTGTTCCCACCCGGCGCCGCGGCCCGTCCGCGCGAGTCGGCGCCGGGCCCGGTCGGCCCGGTCCGTCACGTGGAACCAGACCAGCACCCCGACGGCCAGGACCGCCAGCCCGGCCGGTGCGAGGGCCCACACGGTACGGGAGTACAGCCAGAGCAGCAGGCCGAGGGCGGCCGAGCCGACGATCGCGTACGCGAGGCCCAACCGGCTGCCGGGCGAACTCCGGTGGATCTCCTCGATCTGCGCGGCCGCGTCCCCCTCGGCGCCGCCGGTGAACTCGCCGGGGTCGAAGAAGTAGGGCTCGATGTTGCCCTCCTCCCACTCGCGCTCCACCCGGACCGCCCGTCGGCGGAAGCCGCGGCGCCGCCGCGGACCGTCGGGTGTCGCGCCGTATCCGCTGCTCATTCGCTCCTCCTCCTGGGGCGCCGACTCGGGTCCGTCGTGGTGCCGGTCGGGTGTGCTGCCAGTTCGTTGTGCTGCCGGTCCGTCGTGGTGCCGGTCCGTTGTGCGTGCAGTGCGTGTGGGGCCGGCGCGGGTGCGGGTGCGTGTGGTGCCGGGGTCAGCCGGCGAGCCCGCCCGCGAGGAGATCGGCCAGCATCAGCAACTGCCGTACGTGCTGGTCGCTGAACTCCTGCCGGTCGGGGTCCTGGAAGATCCCGCCCCAGGAGTCCGTCTTCGCGTCCACCGCGAGCACGCCCAGCGGCACGCTGCCGGCCTGCACCCGGACGATCACCACCGCGTCGTCCGCAGGGGTCCCGGGGACGTTGCCCCGGAAGTAGGACTTCGTGGCGGTCCGGCGGAACACCCGGCCGGTGGCGACGACCTTGCGCAGGGCACCGATCCCGAAGTCACCGGGGCCGATCCGTTCCACCGGTGAGGCCGAGTCGAGGGAACGTCCGCGACAGGTGAAGGTATCGGTCGCCGGGTCCCACGAGTAGTAGACGCCCCGGCAGGAGTGGTGGATCCGCGCGGCGGCCGCCGCGACGGCCTGGTCGAGCCGCCCGCGCTCGGCCCTCGGATCCTCCGAAGCGGCCAGGAGGCCGGCGATGTTGGCGGTGAACGTGGTGCCGGGGGCGACCGCCGTCACCAGTTCGTTCAGGCCGCGGGAGGTCTCCAGCGCCAGCGCCTCGATCCGCCCGTGCACCGTCCGCGCGCGTCGCGCCTCCACCGAACCGACCAGCACCGTCAGCGCGGTGGTGGCGATGCCGTAGAGGATGAACTCCACCTGGCGACTGCCGTTGGAGCCGGCCAGGGTGCTGAAGACGAACGCCCCCGAACCGAAGACGAAGGCGAAGAACTTCAAGGTGCCGTCGACGATCCGCGATCTCTGAGTAGCCGTCACTACTACCCCCACACTCGTCCCGCCCCGCCGGGGCGCCCCCGTCCCACGATCGTAGAGAGCACGGGAGACGCCCTCAAGGTCTTTCACCGCGGGGTCCCGCAGCCCGGGACCGGGGCGGCGCGGCGTGGCCGGGCAGGGCCGGGCCAGGATCGCGGGGCCGTGCCACACTCGCACCGCCGGGCGCCGCGGACGCGCCCGGCGGTGGGCCTCGCGCCGCACCGCGCGCGACGGGAGGGGCGGCGGCATGTCCTTCGAGGGCCCGGTCCCCGACGTCTACGAGCGGTACCTGGTGCCGCTGCTCCTCCGCCCCTACGCCCGGGACGTGGCGCGCCGTCTGCGGCGGCACCGCCCCCGGGACGTGCCGGAGACCGCCGCCGGGACCGGTGCGGTCACCCGTGAACCGGCCGCCGTCCTGCCGCCGGACACCTCGATCACCGCGACCGACCTCAGCCGGCCGATGCTCGACCGCCCAGGGCGTGCCGCTCGCCCGCCCGGCCGGCTGGGCCGAGGCCGACGCGATGGCGCTGCCGTTCCCGGACGGCTCCTGCGACGCTGTGGTCTGCCAGTTCGGGGCCATGTCTTCCCCGACCGCCCGCGCGCCTTCGGCGAGGCCCGACGGGTGCTGCGGCCCGGCGGCGTCCTGCTGTTCAGCGTCGGGGACGCCGTCACGGCGAACGAGTTCGCCGCGGTGACCGGACGACGCCCGCCGGCCTCTTCCCCGCGGACCCGCCGGACTTCCTGAACCGCGTCCCGTACGGCTACCACGACGCCGAAGCGATCGCGCGGGACCTGGCGGACGGAGGATTCGCCGGCACCCCGCGGATCGGGACCGTCACCGCGCGGGCCCGCGCGGACTCGGCGGCGGACGCGGCGACGGCCTGCTGCCAGGGCACTCCGCTGCGCGGCGAGATCGAGGCCCGGGGCACCCGCACCCCGGACGAGGTGACCCGGGCGGTCGCGGCCGCGCTCGCCGACCGCTTCGGCCCCGGCCCGGTCGAGGGCGCGCTCAGCGCGCTGGTGGCGACCGTCGCCCGCTGACGGCCCGGCGCCCGGTACGGGCCGGGGATCACCGGTCGGAGCGGGGGCCAGCCGGTCAGGGCGGCGGGGCCAGCCGGTCAGGGGCCAGGGCCGGGGGATCAACCGGTCAGGGTGTCCCGCAGCCAGGGGGTGATCACGGCCATCGCCTCGCCGAAGCGCGAGATCGCGCAGTGGCCGGTGTCCGGGATCAGCTCGACCCGGGTGTCCCGGCGGCCCTCGAACACCCGGGTGTCGGCCAGCGGGACGTGGACGTCCTCGGTGCCGTTGACCACCAGTATCGGCCCGTTGGCGTCCCGGTCCAGCAGCGGGCGCAGGTCGAAGGCCGCGAAGGCCTCCTCGCGCTCGGCCGTGCTCGGCATCGCGTCGAAGCCGAGGGCGTTGCCGACGATGCCGTCCATGCCGAAGGCGAAGCCGCGGCCCGGGGCGAAGGAGCGTTCCACCGGGCCGCCGAGCACCACGGAGGCGTCCACGGCGCCGGTCAGTCCGGTCCGGGCGGAGTAGTAGCCGCCCATCGAGATGCCGAAGTGGCCGACCTGCCCGCTGCCGGCCCCGCGGGCGAAGGAGACCAGCCCGGCGATCACCTCGGCCCCGCCGTCCGGGGTCATCGGCAGGTGGGCGGTCTCACCGGTGCCCGGGAGGTCGAACAGCAGGAGTCGCGCCGGCAGGGTGAGAGCGAGCTGCTCCCACATGCCGTGCAGGTCGGTCTTCCAGGAGTCCACGCCGCCGCTGGCCAGCACGACCGGTGCGTCGGCGGGCAGGCCGGGGGCGGCCATCAGGTGGACCGGCAGCTCGGCCCCGCCGCCGCGGTACGGGACGGTGAGCGTGCGGCGCTCGACGTCCACCGGGAAGCCGGGGGCGGCCAGCACGTACTGCTCGACCTGGCGGGCGAGCGCGGTGCGCTTCGGGCCGTCGGCCAGAGAGGGGAACTTGGCCCAGCCGTACGCCTGCGCCGCCGCGCGGTGGCGCCCGGCCCCGGCGTGCCGGGCGGCGAGGGCGGACCACTCGTACACCCAACTGCCGGGCCGGTCGGGCCACATCTCGGTGATGCGGGCGCGGACCTCGTCGACCTCGTCGACGGCCAGGCCGAGGGTCATCTGCGGGTAGCGCTCGACGAACAGGTCCTGCGGGTCCAGGGGCCAGGTGAAGGACATGGTGGTGCCTCCCGATGCTCTTAACGCCGGAACTCTTGCCTTAGTGACTATGCGCCGGGGCGGCGATTAACGCAAGAACTCCTGCGTTAAGGTGGGGCCGAGGTGATCGACACATGACCGAGGAAGAACCGGAACCGATCCGCCGCCGTCCCGGCGGCCGGGCCACACGCGTCCGTCAGGCCGTCCTCGCGGCCGCCATGGAGATGCTGGTCGAGGAAGGCATCACCCGACTCACCGTCGCCGGGGTCGCAGCCCGCGCGGGAGTCAACGAGACCACGGTGTACCGGCGTTGGGGCAGCCGGGAGAAACTCGTACTGGACGCCCTGCTCACCGGCAGCAACGAGGGCATCCCCGTCCCCGACACCGGAGCCGTCCGCACCGACCTCGCCGCCTTCGCCCGCGCGCTCGCCGAGTACCTCGCCACCCCCACCGGCCGCTCCGTCGCCCAGGCGGCCACGCTCGGCTCCGACGACCCCGACCTCGCCGAAGCCTGGCAGGCCTTCTGGCAGTCCCGCCTCGACCAGGCCGGAACCATCATCGGCCGGGCCGTCGAACGCGGGGAACTCCCCCCCGACACCGACACCGCCCTGGCCCTGGAACTGCTCTGCTCCCCGCTCCAGAGCCGCGCCCTGCTCGGCCACCGCCCGATCGAGCCGGACCTGCCGGAACGCCTGACGGACCTGGTGCTCGACGGCCTGAGAGGGCGGACCTAGGGCTTGTCTGACAATTCGCGTCGCATCAGCGCGCGGCGTTGGGCGCCCGGCTGGGCGTGCCGCCGGAGCGTCCTCGTACTGGACGTACTTGGACGATTCGGCGGTGCGTCCAGGTGGGGGTACCTCCCGGCCGAAGGCTGGGGGCGGATGCCCGGCGTCGTGCGCGCGGCGGGAATTGTCAGACAAGCCCTAGGAGGAGGGCCGGCCGACCCGGGCGCGAGCCGGGGAACAGCCGGGGGAGTCGGCCGTCCCGGGGGAAGTCGGCCGTCCGCTCCGCCGTGGTCAGAGGCGGTCGGGCGGAGGGAAGGGGAACAGGGCGACGGCGTCCAGGCGGACCATGGCCGTGCGGGGCTCCCGGCCCGGCGGGTACTCGCGTCGGTACAGGAACACGGCGCCGCTGCGGTCGAAGGCGGCGACGCCTTCCTCCACGGCGCCTTCCTCCACTGCGCCTTCGTTCAGGGCACCTCCCTGCACGGCGCCCGCCTCGCGGCCCGTCGGGCGGTGGAGGTCGGGTTCCGGGCCCGTACCGGGTCGTCGGTGGCGGCCGGCCACTCAGGCTCCCCGGCTGCGCCCGGCGGCGGTGTGCGGGCAGGCCGTGGCGGGGGTGCTCACGCGGTGGCCTCGCCGGTGATCGACCGCCCGGCGAGGTACCGCAGGTGGCGCGCGAAGACCGCCTCGGGGTCACCGCCGGTGCGGGCGATGAGGATCAGAGCGGTCACGGCCGCGTCACAGGCCTCGGCGTGGACCTGCTCCAGGGTGTGGGACCGGCCCTTGCGCGGGTTCATCCCGAGCACGCCGATGACGGCCTCGGCGACCTCGCCGCACTCCTCCCCCAACTTCAGCGCCTGCAGAAGCATCGTCTGCTCGGGGGGATGATCCAAGAGCGAATCCAGCTTCTCGGCGAGGGACTTGAGGATCGTCCAGGTGTCGTCCACGACGCGGGATCCTGCCGCTGTTCGATCGGCCCGTTCAACCCCGGCGGTTCCGGGCGAGCCCGGGTCGAACGGTCCGTTTTCGATTCCAGGGGAGTCGCCGTCGACGGTCGCACGACGCGGCGAGCCATGACGCGAAGACGAAGGCCCTCGTCCGCTCAGATGGGTGTTCGTTGAACGAGCTGATGGCCGGGTGATCCCCGCAGTCGGCTTCGTGTTCGTCGCCGACGCAGCCTCGATCGTCAGTCGAGGCCTTCGATGATGCGGAAGTCGCGCTCGACGCCGTCGGCAAGTGCGGCCAGCGCCTCCTGGTAGGCCGCACTCGCATGGGCGGCGACCGCCTGTTCGAAGCTGTCGAACTCGACCAGGACGGTGCGCTCGGCGATTCCGGCGTCGTGTGCGACGACCCGGCCGCCGCGGGCGACCGTCCGCCCGCCCGCGGCCTTGACGGCCGGAGCAGCCAGCTTGTTGTAGGCAGCCAGCTTCTCGGGGTCCGCAATGGTGCGGTAGGCGCTGACCCAATAGCCCTTGGCCACGGTACCTCCTGTGTTCGGAATTGATGCTCAGGACCATGCTCGGATCCATGGCCGGCGCGCTGTGGGTCAGCGAGCCGACGGAGACGGCGTCGAAGTCGGACGGCTTTCGATCCTCAGCTTCCGGTCCGACTCGACCGGCCCAGGCCCGGCAGACCGACTTCGGCCGGCCGGGTCAGTGCTCGCGCAACGTTCCGAACGCTGCGAGGGGGCACGAAAGTCTCGTAGCCGCAGTCCAGCCCCATGCCCGCCCGGCCGCCTCCCCTGTCCTGAACGGGCATCCTTTCACGGCATGGACTGGTAGCCCAGCCGTTTTCCGGGGCGGCTGCACTGACCTTGCCCGGTCGGGGATTCGAGCCGGAATCGAGTCCGGAGGGATCAGCCCCGAGCGGCTTCGGGCGGACCGCAGATCCTCTACTGCCCCGACAGTTGGCGTGCCGAGTGACAGATGGCGTCCCATGGAATGGTGTAGCAGGGATCTTGACGTAACCCCTGGTCATAAAGGAGCCATCGCGCAACTCTCCGATTAGGCATGCTCGTTGAGTGAGAGGCGCGCGATGACCTTGTCGCGTTCCGACCTGCTCCGCCTCATGGAGTCACTGCGTACGGCGGACGGAATCGAGTCGATCAGGACTCCGGCCCAGCGGCTGCTCGCCCTCGGTGCCGCCGCCTGCGCCACCCGGAAGGTCCTCGGCCGCGCCTGAGCATTCGTTGGGATTCGTAGGAAACAGCCGCCCGCACACCGCAACTCCGACCGCCGGGCCGTGTCGATCGCATAGAGAACTTTTGCAGTGCCGCATACTCGCTCCGCAAAAGCTCGATATCCGAGCAAAACGCCCACCCCGAGCCCCGCGGAGGACACATGACCACGCCCCAGAACAACCCCGCCGACGATCCGGTCGTCGCGGCGCCGACCTACCTGGCGGACATCCGCCACTACTTCCGGCCCGAGGACGTGGAACACATGGCCGCCAAGGGCATCGATCTCGGCACCTACGACGGAGTGAAGAACAACGCCGGGGCGATCTTCGCCCACACCGCTCCCCCCGGGGCGGACATGCCCCCGGACACGGCCGGCAAGTGGAGCGCCAACCGCTCGCAGACGTTCAAGAACTGGATCCTCAACGCCTTCCCGATCGGTACGGCAACGCCCCCTGCCACGGAGCCGCCGACCGGGGCGGCGCCGGCCCGGCTGCGCAAGGACGTCACCACCCTGACCGACCCCGAATTCACTCTCCTCACAACGGCGTTCGAGGGAGTCATCGCCCGCGCAACCACGGCAGCGGACGGCTACTTCATGCTGGCCGGGCTGCACGGCCTCCCCAGAGCCTGTTGCCTGCACCACGAGAACCGCTTCAACCCCTGGCACCGCCCGTACCTGATCGAGTTCGAGGACGCGCTGCGCTCCGTCCCGGGCTGCCAGGACGTGACGCTCCCGTACTGGGACATCTCGACCCCGCTGCCGGACCGTCTGCAGCACCCGCCGTTCGACAAGTACATCCTGCCGGCCGACCCCGGCGCCACCGCGCACCCGCCCGTTCACGGGTACTTCCCGTACACGACCGAGCGCTACTCGGTCGACGGCATCACGAAGCGCGTCCAACGGTTCAACGTCCTCGGCGACATCACCACCTCGCTGGCGCAGTTGCTGTGGGGTGCGTACAACACCAACGGCTACCAGGACTTCTCGATCCAGGCCCACGACGCCGGCCACGGATCGATCGGGCCGACGATGCACGACCAGAACGTCTCGGCCTTCGACCCGGTGTTCTGGTTCTTCCACTGCAACATCGACCGGCTCTGGCTGAGCTGGCAGACGAACAACACCGCGACGACGCTGGCCGGGTTCCGCACCAGGCTGGCAGGGCAGGACGACACCTGGCTGCAACCCGCCCCCTCCCTGTTCACCGAGCTGAAGCCCTTCCCCCAGGTCGCCCAGCAGACCATCTCCACCGAGGTCACGTACGACCGCCTGGAACTCATCAGCCATGCGAAGGGCGACATGGAGAACCTCTCCGGCAGCATCGACGCCGCCCGCACCTTCGCGTTCCGGAGCTCCGACCCGGTCTCGGTGCGGGTCAAGGGGATCGACCGGCTGAACATCCCGGGGTCGTTCAGCGTGACCCTGCTCGCCGACGGCGAGCCGATCGCGGCACGGTTCTTCTTCCAGCCGAAGAACCCGCAGGGCTGTGAGACGTGCAAGAAGAACGGCATCATCAACCTCGACTTCCGGATGTCCCAGGACGAGATCCTCGACAAGGTGCTGTCCGTCCGGATCGACGTGCCGGGGCACGGCGAGGAGATCGGCACGGCCTTCCCGCTCTCGCAGGCGGGCAACCCGACGATCAACGCCCGGCTGCTGGTCGGCGAAGCGTAAGGCGGCGGCGCCGCCCATCACCCGGGACCCCTGAGCTGTCAGGGTTTCCGGGTGAACTGCTGCTCAGACGAAGCTGATCACGAGCACGACGGCCGCGGACCACCGAGTCGAGACGCGTGGACGCCGGCCTGACGACTCAGCGGGACGCCGTCCGCTCAGATCTTCCGCTCACCCAGGACACAGAATTCGTTGCCCTCCGGGTCTCCGGAGACACGGAACTAGCGGTTCTACGGCAGGGCCGAGAGTGCCCCGCCCGGGTCGGTCCCGGACGGGGCGAGGGGGTGCTACTTCGCGGCGCGGTGGTGCGGCACTGCCCAGCAGTCACGCGACCAGTACCGGGCAAGCCCGTCGGTCCACGGTCGGCAGTCGTTCGGCTTACGGGGGTCGTAGCGGACCGCGTAGCGGGCTCCGGCGAGGATCTGCCACCCGTCCCGCTCGCACCGCAGCAGCCCCCGCGTGTTGCCCCGGCGAGTGCCGTCCGGAAGTCGCTTGATGAACGCCCGAGCCATCACGCCACCGCCCCGGCGAGATGCTGCGCGCCCGGGTAGGTGTAGCCCGGATCGGGCTGTCCCTCGGCGACCGCCCGCAGGGCCTCGCGCCGCTCGTACTGGCGCTGCATCTCGTCCAGCTCGGCCCGCCACGCGGCGTGGTCGACGTAGGGGGCGGACCAGCGGTCCCCACTCCAGCTCTTCGTCAGCGGGCTCCGGCGCGCTCTGGGCGGTGGGGTCGGAGGTGACCGCCAGGGCGGCGGACTCCGGCTCGGCTGGGACGGCGCGGTGCTGCCCGCGAGCTGGCAGGACCATGCGCAGGGCGAGGCGAAGGGCACGGACGATAAGGTGACGCATGTCGGCAGCTCCTCGAAAGCTGTTCGGCGGCCCCGGTGACTGGTCGCACAGTCCCGGGGCTCTTTGGTTGGTGGTGCGGATTTCGACCGGCCAACTCCTATAGGTACGTCTAGGTACGTTCATGCTCGTAGCGAAACGCGCGAGGTCGTTCGGGGCGTCCTACGCTTTTGGCTATGGACGTGACCCCCATTGACCCGGACGCCGAGGCGCACCCGTATCAGCAGATTGCGGCGGACATCATCCGGGCCATTCAGTCCGGGGATCTGCGGATCGGTGCCCGGGTGCCGTCCGAGGCTACGTTGATCCAGGCATACGGCGTTGCCCGGAATACAGCTCGCCACGCTGTCGAGTACCTGCGCACCCAAGGGTGGTCCGGACTCTTCCGCAGCGCGGCACGTTCGTGGCGGACCGCACCAACCAGACCCCCGGAGACCAGCAGACCCCGCCCACCGGAGTTCACCAGTAGGACGGGGCCGGATAGGTGCCGGTCAGGCTCGGACGAGTTCCGCGGCGCGTTGCCCCAGGTCTGCGGCGCCGGGGATGCCGCGTCGGGCCCAACTAGTCATTGTGGTACGGACTTTGTGAAGGTCCTTCTTGTGCCGGTCCGAGATGACTCCGTCCATGAAATCCAGGGATTGACCCCAAATCCCCACAGCCTCGTCGTGGCGGCGCTGGGCAGCGACCGACCGGGCCAGGTTCCCGAGTGTCAGGGCGTGAATGCGCCGGAACGCCTCGGGGTCACGACCGGCGAGGGCGGCACGGTGGTGGCGTTCGGCCGCCTGGTGGTCTTTCAGCTCGGCCAGGGTCTTGGCGGTGTGAGAGGCGACGGTTGCCGCTACCGGCCCGGTGGCGGCCGTAAAGGACGCTGGCGGAGCCGTGGTGTCAAGCATGGCGTCCTCGGCCGCCAGTAGCGCCGCTGCGGCCTTCTGTCCGCTCCCCACAGCTCCGTACGCCCTGGCGCTCGTGATCAGCAACAGGGCCTCGGTCTGCGGGTCCACCTTCCCACGCGCCCGCCGTAGGGACTCCTCCGCCAGTTCGACGCAGAACTCCGGTTGCTTGAGGTTGAGAGCCTGATGGGCGAGGGCACGCATCATCCAGGCTCCGTGTCCTGTCGGATCGCTCTCGCAGGCGAGTTGGTAGCCGAGAAGGTAGTACCGCTGCGCGGCGCCCTCCCGGCCCAGGTCGTGGTACTTCCACGCGGCGAGGTACGACAGTTCGGCCGCCACGCCGTAGGCGTCCCGGCGAATCGCCTCGGAGGGATACACGGCCTGGAGCATCGGCACCACCGTGTCAGTCAGGTAGGTGGTCACCGCACTCAGCCCGTGCCCTCCACCAAGACGCTCGTCAGCGGCAGTGAACACGCTGGTGATGTGCCGGACGGTGGCCACCTCGCCGACGCCCACCCGGCCGCCAGTCCTTCCCGCTCGCAGGGTGGCGGCGACCGCCTGGTGATCGTAGGTCAGCGGCAGTGCCACAGCGGCAGTGGCGAACGCACTGGCGAGGAAGTCACGGCGGGACTGCATCACGGCTCTCCCGAGGTCGGCGGCGGTGGCCAGCGGGTCGGCGCCCATAGCCTCCCCGATCGCTTCCGACCCTAGCCCGATCTCTGCCACGGTCACCTTGCGGCGTGTCTTCCGGGTAAGGGCCTCGGCGAGGTACAGCGGGGTGCGCCCCGTGGGGGTGCCGCCGGCTACCCAGTGGGCGATGGCGGATGGAGCCGTGGCCAAGTGCTCCCCCGCTTCGGAAGCGACTGCGCGCACTGTCGTCGCCAGTGCCTGGTACGTGCATCCGGACTCCGCGATGGCACGGGCCAGTGCCTCGTTTGGCGCCTTAGTGTCCGTCAACTGTCGTCCCTAATTGCGATCTTGAACGGGTTGAACGGGATCGGTGTGCTCACACCGTACCGCCGGAGCGTGACTGGCTGTTCACTGATTGCACCGACAGGCCGGGGGTTCCCGCCCGACTGGCACGGCAATGGCGATACCTGCCGCAAGCCACGCGGTGAGCCCGCCAGCGGTTCGCAGACTCCTCCCCGAACCTCGGGGAGGTGCACCAACCCGCAGCAGTACCCATGGAGGGAGCACAACCATGTCCGACAGCACCCAGGTCAGCAACCTGACGCGGCGCCTGGACCACTCGGTGCCGGACGGCGACTTCGCGCCGGTGGGCGTCGAGTCCCTGACGCGACGGCTGGACCACTCGGTCCCGGACGGCGACTTCGCGCCTGCGGCCACCGAGGTCTGACAGCAACTCCGAACTGATGCCGAGTAGTTGACGGCATGGCGGGTCGGCTCGGATGACCACCCGGGTCCGCCCGCCGCGCGGCATCGCCACACAGTCCCAAGCAAGGAGAGTCCGCAGTGAACACCACCATCGCCACCAGCGTCCCGGCTGGCTCCTTCTTCGACCTCGGCCGGAAGGACCCGGAACTGCTCCGGCTGCGCGAGGAGGGCGCGGAGAGCGCTCTGCCCTTCGCCTTGATGGAACGCCTCATCAAGTCCGGTACCCCCTACGCGCAGCACGCCCGTTCCCTGCGCAGCGAGAACGTGACCGTGCCCGGAGTGGCCTTCGACTGGTTCGACGCCCAGCTTCCCGGCGAGATCGCCAACGAGATCAACCTGACGAACTACGAGATCGCCGAGCACACCGATGACCGCCGTGCAGCACTGTCCGAGGCGCTGGACCGCCTGTCGCTGGTCCACCCCGAGGGATTCGCCCGCGTGCGCGAGTTCGTTCGTGGGCTGCTGTGGGTCGGGCTCAAGCCCGGAGTCCGCGGTTCTTCGCTGATCAGTTCCAGTGACCCGGCGCTCCCGTACATCGTCGTGTTCTCCGACAAGGCCCGACACCACATCCCGCCGAACACGGTCAGCCCGGAGCCGTCTCCCCGCTTCCTGGCGGAGAACCTGCTCCACGAGGGAACGCACCAGTCGATCAGCTTCCACGTCCTTCAGCACCAGGTCTTCGCCGACGGGTACTCGTCCAAGGAGTCCCCGAAGATCGAGATCAAGTGGCGAGCGGGTCAGGGCGTCGCGCGCAACCAGTTCTGGGAGGTGGACCGGGCCTTCCACGCGACCGGTGTCTACAACCAGTTGCTGAGGTTCCGCCGCACCGAGCTGGACCGCGACGACCTGACCGCCAACGAGCGCGCGTGCTTCGAGGCCGCCTACGACGAGGGCCTTCCCGCCGTCCGCTACCTCATGCGCGAACTCGAACTCCTGAGTGAGAACTTCACCCCGCACGGAGTGGAGCTGCTGGCCGACCTGCGCCAGCAGACCGACCAGCTGTAGTGCCACCCTGAGCAGAACCGAACGAGGAGGGTCCGGTGCTCCAGCACCTCATCACACAAGACGCCGGCCTGCGGATGATCCCGACCGACCGGGGCAAGTTGACGACTGCGATTGGCCAACTCCGCGAAGATCTAAGGGCCTTGCCCGAAGGGGCCGACCCAGCTCGTGCCCGGGTCCTGACCAGATGGATCGGCGTCGGTCAGATGTGCTTGGGCCACCACGAGGAGGCCCTTTCGTTCCTGCGGCAGTCGCTCGACTTGGCCGCAGCGAGCGGCAACACCCGAGCGGTCGTCGCCACGGGGCTCAACCTCGGCGACGCCCACCGCTACGCCGGTGACATGCGGACTGCGGATGCGCTCTACCGCAGCGCCCTGGGCACCGCGCGGAGCCAACACCCGGAACTGGTGGACTTCGCGCTCCAGCACACCGGCAAGTATCTGATGGAGCGCGGTGACCTCGCGGGCGCCGAGGCCCACCTCCGGGAAGCGCTGCGACTGCGGATCACCAAGGGGGACACCGAGCTGATCGGGTCCACACAGGCAGCCCTCTCGCGGGTGGAACTGCTGATCGAGCAAGCCGCAGCGCCGGGCGCGGACAACGCCGGGCCCCGCCAGTGGAGCGGGCAGTGGACTTCGTGGCTCCAGTCCAACACCACGGCCCGGACTTCGGACCGGTGGGCAGAAGACTTCCCGGCCATCCGGAGCGCCGTGCGCGGGCTGACCGCGCATCAGCGGGTACACCCGCGCCACCTGCGCGACCAGCCGTTCCCGGTCGAGTTGATCAACGCTATGGCGCAGGAGGCCGAGGAGGCCCTGACCGCCAACGGATACCTCCACAACGGCAAGTGGAACGCAGCCGTGGGCGACGCCGCGAACCGCTTCGCCGGGCAAGTCGATCTCGCCGCAGTCGTCGCGGAGTCCACCGGCCTGGAGATGGAGCAGCCGCACAACGGCGTCTATATCGCCTATCTGGAGGAGGGGCAGTTCCTCGACTTCCACGTGGACGAGTTCGGGTTCGGTGAGGCCAATCTGATCCTGTGTCTCAAGCACGAGCGTCCCGCCGCAGCTCCTAATGTGAGCACTACCGTCTTCATCGGCGCTGACGGCTACCGTGCGTGTGATCTCGCAGCCGGCGAGTGCGTTGTATTCGATGGGGCGATCACCCCGCACGGAAGGACTCCCCTCGGAGCCGGAGAACGCGTGATCCTGATCAGCTTCGGATTCCGCGCGCGTGATGCGGCCAAGCGTTCGGCTGCTCACCTCCCGGCGGCCCCGCGCTGAGTACGGTGAGCGCCTGCGCTTTGCGTTGACGCCGGATCGATCTCCCCAAATGCAGAAAGGCCCCGCCCTGCCCCGCTGAGGGAGAACAGGGCGGGGCCTTTGCGATTCGGGATGATTCCGGCATCTGGGACTGACTGTCCCGATAGGTGATGACAGCTACGGCCTCGGGTCCGCCATGAACCCCCCTCTCTTGATCTGTCACGCTCCGCGCAAACGGCTCTGCCTGCGGCGAGAGTCTTTTCCCTCCCTGCCGCGCCTTATGGCACCGGGAGGGAGTCACCCCCCTGGGGTGTCACCGCAGGTCAGGGCCTCGGACAGGCTTGACGCGCTCGCTCGCCCAACCTCCGGGCTGGTGAACGGCCGTCTCGCGGCTGTGACACTGCGTACACAGCGGACGAAGACGCGACCACGCGTCCGGATCGGGCACACCTCGGGCGACCAGCGACCGACGCGACTCCGGGAAGTGGTCGGCGACCACAGCGACGCGAGCACAGAGCACGCACCACGGATGGGCGTAGAGGTAGGCCCGACGGATGCGGGGCCAGTGAGGGCCGTACGCGCTTCCGCCTGGTGTGCCTCGCTGTGCGTCAGCCTCGGCCTGGTGCTCGGGGCAGCGACCACCACGGGCGGTCAGCTCGGGGCACCCGGGGACCGAGCACGGGGGGCGGGGTCTTCGCGGCATGGGAGTACCTCCGATCTGCGATCCGTGACGGTTTGATGACGCTTCGTCATGGGAAGATCCACGCCGCGTCGGCAGCGAGCCGGCCAGTGAGGAGACAGCCATGCCCGAGACCACGCCCAACGCCAAGGGCCCCGCCCAGGTGCAACTGTCACCCGAGCAGATGGCAAATCTCGGGCTGACTCCCACCCCTGGAGCAACGGCACCCACGGAACCCGCGCTGATCCCGGCCGACCAGGTCAAGCCCGAGGACATCGCCACACTGTCGATCGAGTACCGCGACGGTCGGCCCGTGCTCGTCATGGGCGATGGGAAGTACATCCCGGCCGAACTCCCCGTCGTGAGCAGTTCTGGCCCGGAATCCACGGCCCGATTCGCCCAGGAGAACGGCCATTGGGTCCTGCACACGCCCGACCCGATCCCCGCTCCGGCGCCCAACAAGCCCGGAAATCCCGAGTGGGCCGCGCTAGGCGACAGTTACACGGCGGGTTTGTTCCTCGTCGTCGATAGGTACGAAGCAGACGACTTCACTCAGCGCTGACAGTTGCCCGCCGCCCCGGTTCGGACCTCTCAGAGCCTGTGTCGGGGCGTCGTGCTGTCCATCGCGGGGCACCTGGGTACCAAAGGTCGACCAGTCGCAACACTGGCTCTGCCTGTGGTTGTCCGCGCTGCTGGTCGTCCTGGTCTGATCACGGGCCGACGGCGAACAGCCCGAAGTCCGTTGCGGTCTTGCCCTGGTGACACGGGCGGCACAGTGGCCACACGTTGTCGTCGGTGTCCTCGCCACCAAGGGCGAGCGGGGTCCGGTGGTCCACGTCGACCACCTCGGCCGGGAAGGTCCCGCCGCACAGGCCGCACACCGCGGAGCCGTCCCGGTCGACCCGCCGGCGAAGCCGTTCGGCGCCGCTGTAGTGGCGTGAGACCAGGGCTTGCAGCCGTCGGCGGGCACGGACCGAGGGGCGGGCTTCGTAGGCCCGGTGGTGGGCTTCACAGCGCCCTCGGTGAGTCGGGGGTGAGGGGCAGTCGATACAGCGCACGGTGCCCCCTCTCAGCGTTGGGTGGTGCCGCACTTCGCGTAGATGCTCTACGACAAGTGCTCGCCGTGGGGGACTGAGCGATCTTGCTACCCCGGTCGGCGCCCCGAGGGGCGGTTACTGGTGGGCGGCTCAGTCCCCCGCGCTCTGCCTCACGACTCCGGCGGCCACCCGGTGAACGGGTGCGTGGTGCACGGGCAGAGCGGCGAGAGAGGGGCGCGGGCACTCGGTCCGCCTGTTCCCGTCAGTGGGGTGCGCGGTAGTCCTGCGCTCCCTCTCTCGGAAGTAGAAGAGGGGGACGAATTCCCGTGGCCCGCCGAGCGGCGCCGTGCGGGTCGTCCGTTCCCCTCTCCCGGGAGTAGAAGAGGGGGACGAATTCCCGGGTGGTGATGGGGTGACGTTGGAGAGGGTGAATCAGGTTTTCTCTAGACTTGCAGTGTCATAGAGAAACCAGATTTTGCGTCTCCAACGTCACCCGTCACCACCTCCTCACGCTGGTGCCCTACGCCGCTGCTGCGACGGGCTCGGCGAGGCGGACCCGGGCGCCCTCGGTGGGGGCGGTCCCGGGGGTGGCGCTCAGCTCGGTACGTAGCCCGGCCACTGCCTCTATCGCCGGGTCCAGCTCACCCGTGATGGTGAAGGTGACCCGTCGTACGTCGAGCTTCTGCCACCCGCCCCGGGTGCCCCGCTTCACGTCGAGCCGGGCCCCGGCCTCAACCAGCATGCGCCGCCGGCCAGCAAGGTCCGCCGCTGCCCAGTCGTCCGCGTAAGCCCGCCCGGTCTCCGTGACGACCCGCGTGGGCTCGGTCCTCTCCCGGGACTCCAACTCGGCAATGCGGTTGTCGAGCGCGTCGGCGCGCTTCTGCCACTCGGCCGCAGCGTGCCGGGACTTCTGGCGCCCCTGCTGCTTCTGGTGCTCTGCAAACTCGGCCACGGTGGCGTTCAGCTCGGGCGCGGGGTCGTACCCGGGCACCTCTACGACCGTCTTCGTCCGGATGGGGCCGACCAGCCGCAGGAACTCGGCTTCCACGTGGTCGTCTGCCCAGTCTCCCCGGACGTTCGACGGCGCCTCGCAGGCGTCGCCGCGGGCGTGGTGGTTGCACTTGTACACGGGCGCCTGGTTCTTCTTGCTCTCCTGCCGGTTCAGGTACATGCGCCCACCGCACGAATCACAGTGGATGACCCGCAGCAACAGGGCTTCCGTGTCGGACCGCTCGCCGTTCTCGATGCTGCGTTCGTCAAGGATCGCGCCGATCCGGTCGAACTCCTCGCGGGTGAGGATCGGGTCCGTGGTGCACATGATCGGGTTGCCCTGGTCATCGCGCACCGGTACGCCGTTGTGCATCTTCCAGCCGATCAGCGTCTCACTGCGGAGCATCCGGGTAATGACCGCCGGAGTCCACTTGAACACGTCCACTACGACGTGAGAGCCCTTCGCCCCACCGGTCTTGCCGCCACGCGGACGCCCGTTCTTGACGGACCAGTAGTCGCGCGGACTGAGCACGTCATCGGCGTTGAGCCCTGCCGCAATGGCGGAGACGGTAGCCCCTCCAACAGCTCGCGGACGATGCGCTCAATGACAAGCACGGCGTCCGGGTCGGGCACCAGGGTCCAGCCCTTGCCGCCGAACTCCTCGGGCATCGGGGCGGGCATGTAGCCGTACGGCGGACGACCACCGCCACGCCACCGAAGCGGCATCTTGCGCATGGCAGCCATGGCGCCTGTTACGCGGTCGCTGATGCTCTGCGACTCGACCTGTGCGGCAAACGCCAGCATGAGCATTTGGAGTTCTGCCATGGGGTCCATGGGGTTGCGGAAGTCGAAGACCAGCCGCCCACCGCCGATGCCCTCGGCGAACACCAGCACCTTTCGGTGCTCCCTCGCCCACTTGGCGAGTTCGTGCATGTGCCCCATGGATCGGATGGCACGGTCGAAGCGCCACCACACAAGGGCGTCGAAGCTGTCGGGGGCCGCGATCCAGCGGCCAAGCTCCGGACGTTCCCACGGAGCTGTCTTGCTCGCCGACACGTCAAGGTCGACGGCTTCGCGGCGCTGGTCACCCTCGCCGAAGTCGATGTTCAAAGCCGCGGCGGCGGTCTCGTTGGACTCGCGCTGCCGCTCGGGGCTGGTGGTCTCGTCCGTCAACACGGACAGGCGGATAGCCGAGACGCCCCGCAGGCGCCCGGAGAACACGGTGCCCTCGGTCCCGGGCAGGGTCGTCCTAGTCATACCCTCCGGGGAGGGGGACGAATTCCGCAGGTCACGGGTAAGGGTGGCGGTCGACACCGGGGGTCACTCCAGAACTGGTAGTCCGGAGTGTTGGGGTCGAGGAGGGCCACCCAGTGCTGCTCGTCCTGCACGGTGTCGGCGCGCCGGGCACCGAGGGAGAGCAGCCGGGCGACCTCGGCCTCCTGGTCGTCGGGGCGGAAGTCGGGGTGGAGCCGGTTCTTCGACGTCTTGCCCTCGGGGACAGGCACGAAGAGCAGCCCCGGCATCCGGTCCGGCTCAGGCCGGATCTCGATGATCTCCTCGGATTCGTCGACCACTACCCAGCCGAGAGCCTCGGCCCACCAGCTCCCGAGGGCGATGGGGTCGGAGGAGTCGACGATGATCTGTTCCCATTCAAGTGCCATGGGCGTGAGCATGGACAGGCTGGGTCAGCACGACATCTGTCGCTGAATCAGCGATGTATCCGACGGCCGGTGACCGTTCGGCAACCGTCCGGATACGGCCTCGTCCCACGCGGGTGATCAATGTCCGGCCGCGACGGTCTCGTGCTGCAGCTCATTCCGGGAGCAAGGACGCTTCACCGACAGCGGCAATCAACTCGAACGGGAACTCCCGATCGGCTTGGCCGATGGCCAATGCGAGCCAACGGCCGGAAGGCCGTAGCCGCCACACCCGCATGCTGCCGGCGACGTTGCACAGGAAGCCCAGCGGCTCGGGAGCCACGAACTCCGGATCCGGATTGTCGAACCCGAGATATGGCCACAGATCGACCGTCGCCGGATCTCCCCAACGGTCGGCCAGAACGGCAGTCAGCGCAGCGAGATCGGCTTCCAGGTCCTGCTCGGCTGCTTCGACGATCTCCTCACTACGGTCGTCCCAGAAGTCCTGACTCTCCCGGAGCACGGCCACCTGATATCCAGGTCCACCCCAGCTTCGGTCCTTCTCCGATCGGCCTTCCCGCTTGGGGAACGGCAAAGTGCTCAGTTCGTCGATGATCGAGAGCTGGTCGTCAGTGAGACCCGTCGATCGGTGCTGGCTCGGCATCAGCGAAGCCTAGCCAGGTCGGCTCCATCCGGCGTCGCGCATGCCTCCCTGCCGCCAAGGACGACAAATGCGGCGCTGACACGACAGTCCGCGTGCCGAGTCACACCAACTGGGCTCACCGCCCCGGCCGGTCGGCCAGGTTCGCCGCCGGTACACCGGCCGCGAGGCCGGCCAGGCCGGCGACGGTCAGACCCGCACCCACCTGGGTGGCGGGCAGGTGTACGACGAGCGTGAAGTAGAGGACGGCGGCGGTGTTGAAGAGTCCGTTGCCGACCCGGTTGACGAAACCGGCGAGGATCAGCGCCCGCTGCGGACCGGAATCCGGCGCGCTGGGCACCGATTGGGCCGCCGCCCCGGTGGATGTGGCCCTCCAGGGCGGCGTCGACGTCCTGCCGGTCAAGGGCGTCCCGGCCAAGGTGCTCGGCGTCGCCCGGATCTCGGGCACCGACGTGGTCCTTGCCCTCAGGGACGACACCTGCCATGCGGTGTTCCTGCCGAGCGGTGCGACCGGGCCCGCCGCCGCAGCACCGGCACCGGCCTCGACCTCGACCTCGATCGGAGCGCAGCGCCCGGCCGTCGGGCCAGGCTGCCGCGAGGTCGCGGTAGGCCGCGAAGCGGGGGCCGGGCACCGTCTCGCGGGTCGTCTCACCGTTCAGCCGGCACAGTCGGACGGTGTCGATCTCGGCGTCGAGCAGGCAGCACACCCCGCCGGCTGCGGCGGTGAGGCCGGTGAACACCGCTCTGATGCTCGCCGACCGCTCGAACATCCGGCTCATCCCCGAGGTCGCCGCGGTGAACTGCACTGAGGCGAAGTGCGGGTGCAGCGCGGGGGCGAACCGGACGGTCAGGTAGACGTACCCGATCCGAACCCGTCCGAGTTCGTCGAGTTCGAGGCCACGGCCCTCGACGTACTCGCGTACCGCGTCGTCGACGCCGACCATGATCGAGGTGTCGAGTTCGAGCGTGCCGCCCGCGGAGCAGTCGACCGGGTCGCTCGCGAAATGCGAGGTGAACGGTACGGAGAGCCGCTCACCGTCGGGCAGGGTCAGCGTGAGCGGCGGTACCCGGCGCGTTCGCGGCGCCGGCTCGACGAGCTCGGCCAGCGCCCGGGAGACGTTCCGGGCGGGCGTGAACACCTCGTAGCCGTAGTCGAGTCCCATGCTTCGGCGTCTCCTGAGTCGGATCGCATCCTTCCACGACCGCCCCGCACGGACCGGGGCGTCTTCCGGGGGTCTGCGGGGTCAGTCCCACCACAGCACGACGAGCAGGCCCCTGCGGGCCGCTCCCTCGTAGAACTCGCGCAGTGCGTCGAAGTGGTGCAGCAGGTATTCCGTCGGATCGCCGATGAACCCCTGGCCGAGCTCGGATCCCGCGCCGCTGTCCACGACCGACCGGAGGATCGCCCGCATGTCGATCTCTCCGAGGAGGGCCGACACCCGCGCCACCGCGTCCGGGCCCAGGGCCGTCGGCGCGGAGTTGCCGAAGAAGGCGATCGCGTGCAGGCCGGTGTCGAGGAAGTGCAGGTCGATGTCGTCGTCGCCGTCGGTCGCCCGCTTGAGCGCGTCCAGGAGGCCGGCGTCGACCCGCGTCAACTCGCAGGCACGCTCCAGCATGAGGGGCGCCCAGTCCAGGTCCAGGCAGTCCTCGGCGGGCGGATCCCAGCGGTGGTCCCCGTCGGGTGACTCCTCGGCGGACCGACGGCAGGCGGCGAGGTACTCCGCGGGGACACGGGCGAGTTGCTGGGTGACGGCCATGACGGAAGTATCCCGACGCTGTCGACCGGATTTGTCGCCGGCCGCAGCCGTCCGACGGGGCTTGAGCCGGTGCGGTCCGGGCGGGTGGCATGGGTCGGGGGCGTGGGGGTACACGGTGGCTGCGGGCGGGTCGGCGGCGCGCGGGTCTCGTCCCCTCGGGCATCGTGCGTCGCCGCCGTCCGGCCGTTCCTGGGGCCTCCCGATCCGGACCTGCGGCCGGGTCGGGAGGCGCGGTCGTTGCCCGGGGTCAGGCCGGGACGGACCGGATCACGACCAACGATCCCTCGTAGAAGGGCTTTTGCCGCAGGGAGCCGAATCGTTCGTCCCAGGTTCCGTCGGCCAGGTCGCTCCGCAGGTCCGCCGCGAACCGTTCGCGGGCCCGCCCCTCGACGAAGCTCCAGGCCGAGCAGGCCTGTCGGGCGCCGGGGTCGAGCAGCATCTCGGGGCGCGCGTAGTACGCCTCGTTGAAGCCGTCGGTGCAGTCGGCGGGGATGGGCACCGGGGTCACCGTCGTGTGTCCGCCGAGGGCCTCGGTCATGGCCGCGACGGACGGATAGCGGCGCGCCTCGGTGTCCAGTACCTCGGGTGCGTACGCGTACAGCCAGAAGTCCCGGACGAGTTCGGGGTCGCAGGTCAGGACGACGACGGGACCCCGTGCCACTCGGCGCATCTCGCGCAGTCCCGCGCGGTGGTCGTTCCACTGGTGCACGCTGAAGGTGGTCATCGCCGCGTCGAACGCGTCGTCGTCGAAGGGCAGGTGTTCGGCGACGGCGTCGACGGCGGGCGGCAGGTGGGCGGGCCGCTGGGCGCGCATCGACGCGGACGGCTCGACCGCCGTCACCTCCAGCGTCGCCGACTCGTACGAACCGGCGCCGGCACCGACGTTGACCACCGTGCGGGCCCCGCCCAGGGCGGCGGTGATCACCTGCCCGATTCGTGCGTCCGGCTGCCGGTAGCGGGCGTATCCGCCGCCGATCGTGCCGTAGTCCGCGTCGCCCGCGCTGCCGTCGACCCCGCGTCCGTTCATGATCCGAACCTAGCCGCGCTGTCAAGGTTCCATTCCGACGACCGGGGCGTGGAGGCGTGGGGCGCGGGCGGCGGCGGGTTGCCGGGTCACCCGTGGTGAGTGACCCTCAGGCCCGGTACGTGAAGCGGCCGAGGTAGTGCAGGGAGGTGCCGTGCGGGTCGGTGACCACGTTGGGGGTGAAGACGCAGATCGCGGCGTCGGCGGGCTCGGTCGGCTCCACTCGCGGCAGCCACTGGTCGGCGTACGAGGCGTCGCGGAGGAGGATGTCGGGGGGAACGGGGGCGAGGTGGCCGTCGTCGCGGGCGTGCACGGCTTCGACGCACAATGGTTCGAGCTCGGCGATTCCGGTCTCCGTCATGAGGGCGGAGGGCACCGCGCCACCGGTTTCCGTCCACGTCTCGTCGACGTGGTCGCGCAGGTCCTCGAACGACGAGAACCGGCCGCGCGAGAGGAAGACGTGCACCACACCGGTTTCAGCCATCCGGTGATTGTCGCCCGGCACGTGTCCCGCGCGCGACCGGCCACGCGACCGGCCACGCGACCGGCCACGCGTACGGCACGCCGTTCACACGCCGTGGCCGCCGTCGGCGGGTTCGGTGTCGTCAGGTCGGGAACCCGCGTGTTCCCGCAGGTCGGCGAGGCGCGGGTCGTCGAGGATCCTTCTCGTCTCCGCGCGGGGGATCCCCAGGTGGCCTGCTGCGTGGATCTCGTCGCCGGCCCAGCAGAAGGCCGCGCGGATCTCCGCCTCCCAGGCTCCCGGGTCGCGCTCGCGTCGTGCGGCGAGTTCCGCGACGCGGGCGTCCTGGGTGGCGAGCGCTTCGTCGACGAGTTGTTCGCGGACGCCGGGGCGCTCTCGTACGGTCTTCGCGGACCACCAGTAGGGCTGGTCGTCCGAGGGTTGCGTGTCCTCGTACACGGCGACCAGCCCCAGCAGTTCGATCGGGTTGTCGGCCCAGAAGGTGAAGCCGTCCTTCTCGGCGAGCCAGGCGTCGCGTGCGGTCTCGTCCTCCTCGTCGGAGAGCTCGACCTTCAGGTGGTAGCCCCGGCGGCGCAGGAGTTGGAGGCAGGTCTCCCACACGTTGGCGTGGCTTGCCAGTGAGGCCATGCGGTCACTCCGGTCTTCCGGTGGCGGACGTTCCCCTGGGTGGCAGCTGTGGCCCGGGCTACTCCGACGGCCGAAAGGCCGCCCCGGCGGCTTCGGCATAGCTGAGGAAGGCCGCCCCGGCCGAGGCGACGTGCAGGTCGACGACGACCTCCTCGCCCGAGGGGCGGCCGCCCTCCGAGATCGCCAGGCCGATCAGTGCCAGGTCACCGGCCTGGCCCCGCAGTTCGTACTGCTCGCGGGTCTCCTCGCCGAGGTCGCCCGAGTCGTCACGCTCCCAGGCGTCCACCGCGGCCTGGGCCACCGCCCTGGGCAGTCGCACCGTGACGCGGCCGACCTGGGCGTGGACGTGCTCCCCGACCGCGGCCAGTACCTTCGAGTCTTCCCGGTAGAGGGCGTACCGCTCGTGATCCACCATGGGGCGAGGCTACTCGGACCGCTGGACCTGTCTCGACTGCATTTCGGCCCGACCGGGTCCACCTGTGCGGTCGGGGCGATGGCGGGGGTTCGCCGGGGTGCACCTCGGTGCGGGATCCCGGCGGGGCCGGTGAATCGGCCGAGCGTGCAGCCGTCCTCCCTCTTGCCTGAAAATCGGTCAAGCCTGCGCTGGCGAGCCTGGCGAGCCTGGCGGCATGAGCGACAGGGAAGGCCCGGTGAGGGAAATGCTGCGCAACGGTCCGGAGCCCTGGGAGCTGCGGGCGGTGCCGGCGATCGTGATCCTGCTGTTCGGCTCCAAGAAGCTGCCCGACACGGCGCGCGGACCGGGCAGGTCGATGCGCATCCTGAAGACCGAGACGGCGGCGATGCGCGAGGGCGCCCAGGGCACCGAGGAGGCTGCCGCGCCGACTGCCGAAGCTTCTGCCACGCCGGCCCCTCAGGCCTCGCAGGCGAAGGCCGACGGGCCGGCCCGGCCCGACCGGACGGCCTGAACCGACCGGCGGCCCCGGTCGGCGCGCCCGGTCTCACCAGGCCGGGCGATGGTCCTGGGGCGTCGGGAAGACCCAACCGGGAACGGCGGTCTCCGCGGTCTCCGGCCGCCACAGCAGCCCCGGTTCGGGCGGGAACTCGTCCGTGGCCGGCGCGCGACCGTAGTAGCGCTTGTGGCCGGGGAGCGGCACCTCCGTGAGGACGCCCTCCCGCATCATCCACAGCCCGAAGCAGTCGTCCTCCTCGTCGTGGATCAGCACCTGCACGCTCGCCGGGTGCGGCCACGCCAGGGACTCCAGGTGCCGGAGCAGCCCGGACCGGGGCCGCATCCGGTGGAACTCGATCACCCACCCGCCGGCGAACAGGCCGAGCGGCTCGAAACAGCCCTGCCAGCTGCGCGCGTCGTCCGGCCGCGTCAGGGGTTCCATGACCTCGTCGGCGTACGGCGCCAGCACGATGACCTGCGCGATTCTGCTCATGCCGCAGTATCCGCGCAGACCGTGCGCCGGCGGCAAGCGAATTCCGGGGTGGTGGGCGCGGCGATCCGGGCCCGGTCGGGCCCGGATCCCTGGGTCGGATCCACGGGGCCGGAACAGGTGGCTCAGCCCGGTGCGGGGGCGGCTCCGGAGCGGGGGGCGGCCTCCCCGTCGGGTCTCTCGTGCGTCCCGGTTCCCGCGAGGTCTGCGGGGCCTGCGAGGTCTGTGGGGCCTGTGGGGCCTGCGAGGCCTTCCAGCTGGTGGATCAGGGTCTTGAGCGTGGCGATCTCGTCGTGCAGGGCCTTCTTGCCGTCCTTGGTGAGCTGGATCCAGGTGCGGGCGCGTTTGCCCTCGTAGCCCTTGTCGATCGTGACCAGGCCCGCCTTCTCCAGGACCCCGAGGTGCTGGGAGAGGTTGCCGGCGGTGAGGCCGAGCGTGGTGCGCAGGAACGTGAACTCCACCCGCCGGGCTTCCCTGGCCACAGCGAGGATGCCCAGGCGGACGCGTTGGTGCACGACGTCGTCGAGGCTGCTGGTGGGGTGTTCGGTCATGCGGCCGACCGGCCCTGGATCCGTTGCTGCACCGCGAGGCCGATGCCGCCGAGCAGCAGCACGCCCCCCTCCAGCAGGATGTACGGGAGGTCGCGCCACGGCGACGGGTCGGGGACGCCCCCGGTACTGAGCATGATGCCAAGGTACCCGCAGGCGATGACGAGGAGCAGCCAGCTGCGCTCGATGCGGGCGAGCAGCAGCAGGGCCAGGCCGATCGTGCCCGCCGGGCTCACGATCGTGTCGAGGACGGGGGAGACGGGCGACGGGCCGCGGAGGTCGGCGAGGAAGTCCGGGTGCAGGACCGTCCACGCCACGTAGGCGGTGATGAGCACGACCAGGGCGATGCCCAGTGCCAGGTACGGTCCGACCCTGGTGCCCAGGCCGCGGCGAGCGGAACGGCGAAGGTAGAACCAGCTGATCGCGGCGTAGGCGAGGAGCAGCGCCACCGGCCAGTACCACATGGCCGGCGGGAAGTCCCCGTTGTGGTCGCCCTGGCCGTAGCGGACCACCGGTGCGGCGCCGAGGCGCACGGCGGCGAAGACCAGGAGGGGGAACCAGGCCCCGCGTTGCTCGCGGCGGACGCGGTGGACCAGGGCCCGCTTCATGGCCAGGAGGCCCTGGGGGTCGCTCGGGGGCTGAACGGGTTGGGTCGTCATGAGGACAAGGTTTGCATTACAAACTGATTGTGTCTAGAGATCAGTTTGCGAAGCCCTGATCGAGGACGGCCGGGCAGGGCCGGGGCGCCGGGGCCCCGGCCCTGCGGTGTCAGGCCGTGGACTCCCGACGGTCGATCACCGTGCGGAGCTTGCCGCTGGTGGCCGTCCGCTCGAAGTCCCCGCTGTCGGCCGACTCGACCGTGAAGGCCAGCAGGTCCTCCGCCACCGCGGAGGCGAGCTCGGGGATCGCGGCCGGGAAACAGGCCGCCGCGGCTGCCGCGTCCGGGGCGTACCGCTCGTCGAGGCGGACGGTGATCCGCTCCCGGTCGTCACCGGTGTCCAGGAGCAGCTGCAGCTCCCCGCGGTAGCCGAGGTGCTCCTGCGCCACGGCCTCGAAACGCCGGACGTTGAAGAAGTACGTGCCGACCCGGACGACGTCGCCGTACCGGCCGAGGAGTTCGACGCGCGGGGTGTGGCTGCCGCACGGGCAGACGCCCTCGACCGCGCGGCCGAGGTCGCCGATCTGGTAGCGCTCCAGGCGCTGGCCGGCGCGGGTGCGGGTGGTGAAGACCAGGCGGCCCGGCAGCCCGGCGGGGGCCGGCCGGTCGGCCTGCGGATCGAGGATCTCCAGGGTGTGCAGGTCCGTCAGGACGTGGTGGACCGAGCCCTCGGCGTGGGTGCACTGGTAGCCGAGCGGCCCCAGGTCGGTGCTGCCGTACGCCGCCGAGCGGATCACCTCGACGCCGAACTCCTCGGTGAGCACCCGGCGTTGTTCCTGGGTGAAGTGCTCGCCGCCGTAGAACACCTTCCGGATCCCGCCGTACGCGCGCAGGGCCTCGCCCTCGGCGTGGAACAGCTGCCACAGGTAGGACGGCATGCCGAACACCGCGTTCGCCCCGTACGTCACCAGTGCCTCGGCCGTGGCGGTGTGGTCGGGACCGGCGGCGATGGGCAGTTGGGTGGCGTTGAGGCGCTCCAGGATCGAGAAGAAGCTGATGAAGCTCCCGTACATGCCGCCGCAGTAGAAGAGGTTGGCGGCGCGGTCCCGGGCCGGGTCGAACCCGGCGGCGAGCAGGCCGTCGGCGGAGGCCCGCATCTGGGTGTCGTAGTCGGCGTTGGTGAACACCGACAGGGCCGGGGTGCCCGTGCTGCCGCCGCTGCGGAACAGGAGGTGGGCGTACTCCGGCGCCAGGGTGCGCAGGCTCTCCTGCACACCGGCCTTGTCGAGCAGCGGGCCGGCCGGGGCGGGCGGGACGACGGCGGGGGCCGCCAGGTCGTCCAGGCAGGCGGTGGTGGCGAAGGCCGCGTCCGCCCGGACGCTGACGCGCCGGCTGTACCGCTGCAGCGCGTAGACGCCGTCGTGCGGCTCGCCGTGGTAGCCGTCGAGCATCCCGCCGACCGGGGTGACCCGCAGCACGCCCGCGGCGAGCACGGCCCGCGACAGCCGGGCGACGTCGGCGCGGTGGCCGGCGATCGCGGCGGTCTGCAGGTAGCGGCGCATCGGACGCAGGGTGGCCATCACGCGGGCGCGGGGCAGCGGCTTGACCCAGACGCTGCGGTGCAGCGGTGAGGCGGCCAGCGCCGGGCGGGTGTCGGCGAGGACGCGCCAGGAGCCGTCGTCGGCGGCGATGACCCTGGTCAGCCCGAGGTGCTCCTCCAGCCGGGCGAGCAGTTCGGTGGTGGTGATCTCGGCGTGCTCGGCCGGTTCGAGGACGGGCCGGGGCAACGTGGCGGACGCGGCGGCGAGGTGGGCGGCGAAGCGCTCGGCGAAGGCGAAGACCTCGTCGGCGTCCTCGGCGTCCTCGGTGTCCTCGGTGTCGAGGTAGACCACCTGGGGGCTGGAACAGGCCTGCTGTTCGAAGCGGCAGACGTCGGCGGCGAGCGCGTCGAGCGTCGCCGTGTCCGACCAGGCGTCCCGGGTCAGGTAGGCGAAGGAGATCCGGTGCCCCCATTCGATCAACCGGCAGCCGGCCGGGACCAGTTCGGCGACCGAACGGACGGCGTCCTCGCCACCCCAGACCGCCACCGCGTCGGCGGGCGCGCACAGCAGGCGCAGCCACTCGGTGCGGGCGGAGGAGAAGCGCAGTGCGACGACGCGTCCGGCCAGGGCGCCGGTCGGGTCGGCGGCGGCCAGCGCGGCGAGGAGGTGCTGGGCGAGCGGGGTGTCACTGCTGCTGGTCTTCAGCACGTTGAGGTTCCCGGTGAGCAGGCCCTCGATGACGCTCAGCGGTGCGACGGCGGCCGCGTTCCCGGGGGCGATGTGCACCAGCAGCCCCACCGGTGCCCAGGCCTCGAAGGTGGTCTCCCGGGCGTCGGGCCGGGTGAGGCGCTCGGGGCGCAGCCCGCCGAGTTCGCGCCGGAGCTTGCGTTCCAGGGCCGGGCGCCCGATCGCGTCGGCGATCTCGGCGAGCGTCGCCGCTGCCTCCTCCGGGTCGGTGCCGCCGTCGGTCAGCACGCCGAGCAGGCGGGTGCGGACGGCGCCGCCCGGCGTGCCGAGGGCGTCGGCGAGCACCTGGCAGGCGTTCAGCACCAGTTCGGTGGGCAGCGGGTCGGCGAGGGCGCGGGCGGCGAGGTCCGGGAGGTCCGCGAGCCGGCGGGCGGCCTCCTCGTCGTCGATGAACGCGCCCTGCCAGAAGTGCGCTCCGGCCGTTGCGAGTTCGCGGTGCACGGCTTCGGGGTCGGCGGCGGCGAGGTTCACGGCTTCGGGGCTCACGACGTCGGCGTCGGCGGCTTCGGGGTTGACGGCTTCGGGGTTCACGACAGTCCCTTCAGGAGTTCGGCGGCGGCCGCCGCGCAGTTGCGGTTGCGGCTGACACCGGCGCGCCCGTGGATGGTGAACCACGGCGTGGGCAGCGAGCAGGGGCACTCCTCGGCGGCGTGCAGCGAGGCGAGGTCGCCCATGACGACGCTCTGCGCCGGCACCGAGGTGATGTACGGGGAGACCAGGTGGAGGAAACCGCGTTCGCCGTACGGCAGCGGCCGCAGGGTGCGGGTGTCGCGCACCGCGGC
Organism: Kitasatospora sp. NPDC059577; assembly: GCF_042735475.1. Taxonomy (NCBI): domain Bacteria; kingdom Bacillati; phylum Actinomycetota; class Actinomycetes; order Kitasatosporales; family Streptomycetaceae; genus Kitasatospora; species Kitasatospora sp. NPDC059577. The sequence continues at coordinate 431,687 of NZ_JBHWBZ010000001.1, forward strand.
CCGCGACCAGACCGGGACGTGCAGGCGGTGGTGCTCGCACTCGATGTACGGCACGCAGTGCTCGACCGAGCCGAAGGTGTCCCGGATCCGCTCCGGCGGGACACCCAGCTGCTCGGTGACCGCGGCGTAGAACTCGTCCTTCCCGATCTGCCGGTCGGTGTGTCCCTTCCAGCCGCCGCCGAGCAGGACCAGGGAGCCGGCCGGCAGCCGCAGCGGCGGCAGGCCGAGGGAGCGCATCCGTTCCAGGGTGAAGTGCAGGAACGCGGGGAAGCCCAGGATCCGCACCGGCAGGCCGTCCGCGGCGTAGCGCTGCAGTGCCGCGATGCAGCCGTGGACGTCGAACTCGTGGCCGCCGCCGGTGTGCCGCAGGGCGTGCGTGGTGTGGGCGGCCGGCGCGAAGTCGCACAGGTAGTTGTCGGTGAACGAGGTGCCGAGCTTGAGCTGCGGGGCGGGTTCGTAGCTGTACAGCAGGTAGTTGACCGGCTGGTCGGGGGTGATCCAGCCGTAGTGGTCGAAGATCCGCGCGACCATGCGCTGCGCGGAGCGGATCGTCCAACTGTCGAAGAACATCTGCGACTTCTGGCCGGTGGTGCCGGAGGAGGTCAGGTGGAGGAAGACCTCCTCCCGCGGGATGGAGAGCACCTCGTGCCGCTTGAAGAAGTTGGCGTGCACCAGGGGAGCGCGGACGTCCTCGCCGACGGTCGGCGCGGCGGCCTCCGCCGGGCCGTCCAGCAGGGAGCGGTAGAACGGCGAGCGCCGGGCGTGCCAGGCGTGGCTCTCCGCCATCGCGGCGGCGAACAGGCGGTCGGTGTCCGGCCCGGCCGCGTACGGGGAGGCCAGGTCGCACAGCTGCTGGACGTGCGGGAGCGCGGCGGGGTCGGGAACCTCGACCGGCGCGAGATGGATGTTCACGGGGGCAACCTCGGGATCGGTCATCGGGCAACCTCGGGATCGGTCATGGGGCAAGCTCGGGATCGGTCATCGGGCGGCCTCGGCCGGGGGAAGGGGCAGGTAGGTCGAGGTCCAGGCGGTCAGGTAGGCCGGCAGGTACGGCTGGAGCGGGCTGCCGACGGCGGTGGTCCGGAAGTCGATCTGACGGCTGGTGCGGGACAGCACGACGTAGTCGTGGAACCGGTCGCCGATCCGGCGCATCGCCGGGTAGACGGCGCTCGGGATGAACCCGGCCGCCAGGAAGGCGTGCAGCCCGGCGGTGTCGGCCAGCGGCAGCAGCGTCTCCACGTAGTCGGCGCCCGCCCGGGTGACGGCCGCCATCAGCGGCTCCAGCGCACCGGCGACGGCCGCCGGGGACGGGTGCACCGCGACCAGCGAACAGCTCGCGGCGACCGGGTCCAGGTCGGCGTACGCCTCGAACGTGCCGTCCGGCGGCGTGAGGACGGCGTTCGGGACGTGCAGCGGGAAGAACCGTTGCGCCGGGTCGGGGAAGAGCTCCAGGAAACGGCGGCGGACGAACCCGGGCGCGGTGATCAGCTCCATCGGCGCGGTCACCGGCGCACGCCGCCCGGCGGGGGCGAGCGGGCCGTCCACCGGCCGCGGGTCGCCGTAGCACAGGCCGGTGCTCTGTCGGGCCGCCTCCAGCAGCGGGACCAGGGCACCGGGCACCGCGTCGACGCCCTCCCGTCGGGCCAGGACGCCGTCGGCGTGCCGGGCGAACAGCGCCAGGCTCTCGCAGCCGGCCACCTCGACGGCGTTCGGCAGCAGACCGAGCGCGCGGAAGCCGTTGCGGGCGAAGACCTGCTGCGGGCCCGGGGTGACCACCCGCACGGTCGCGTAGATCGAGTCGGGTCCGCCGGTCGCGAAGGCGTCCGCGCAGACCGCGGCGGTCAGCCGCCCGGCCAGGCCGCCGCCGCGCTGCTCGGGGTGGACCGCCAGGCCCACCAGCTTGCCGATCCGGCTGCCGGGGTCGGTCTGCACGGCCACCGAACCGGCCAGGTGGCCGACGCCCTCGTGCCGTGCGGTGAGCCAGTGGGTGTGCGGGTCGGCGATCAGACGGCGCATCTCCGCGGGGTCGCTGCCGAGCGCGACCGGGTAGCCGTGGCCGTAGACGTCGAAGTAGAGCTGGCGCAGCTGGGCGACGTCCTGCGGGGCGGCGGGGGCGATCGTCAGGGTCATCGTGCGTCCCCGCTCGGGTGTGCGGCCGGGGCCGGGTGCTGGTCGGACGGGTGCCGCTGCACCGACGGGTGCTGCTGCTCCGACGGGCGTTGCGGGTGTTCGGGTGGGGACGGGTGTCCCTGCGGGGCCGCCACGGGGTCGGGGTTCGCCGGTTCGCGCCGGCCGGTCCACCACAGGGCGGCGGCGACCGGCAGGACGCCGAGCGCCTGGACCAGGCAGAGCGTGCGCGGCGAGAGGTGGTCGCCGAGCAGGCCGAACACCAGCGAGGACACCGGGAAGGTGGCACCCAGCAGTGCCTGCATCACGGCGAAGAAGCCGGCCCGGTCCCCGGCCGGGACCAGCCGCTGGAACAGGGCCACGAACCGTACGCCGATCACGCCCACGCACCAGCCCGCGACCGCCATCGACACCACGGCCGCGGCCTGGCTGCCGAGCAGGCCCGGCAGGGCGAGCGCGGCGGCCAGCAGGCCGAGACAGCCGGCGCCGACCACGGTCGGGGCGCCCGGGAGACGGCCGCCGGTGAACGAGCCCACCAGCGTGCCGGCGCCGAGGGCCGCCTCCAGCGCGGCGACGGTCGAGCCGTCGGCGTGCAGCACCGCCCGGGTGAACAGGGGCATCACCACGAACACCGCCGTGGTGAACAGGTTCGCCGCGGCGAAGCAGAGCAACACCCGCCGGACGAAGGGAAGTTCGGCCAGGATGCGGCGCAGTGGCCGTGTCGCGGCGGGTTCGCCGCCGTCCGCGGCCGGGTCGGCCGTGTTTGCCGGGTCGGCCGTGTTTGCCGGGCCAGCCGTGTTTGCCGCGTCGGCCGGGACGGCCGGGAAGCGGGTCGCGCCGATCAGGGCGGCCGCCAGCAGGTAGGCGCCGGCACACCCGGCGACGATCCCCGCCAGACCGGCGGCGTCGACCACCAGCGGGCCCAACAGGCCGCCGGCCAGCCCGGCCAGCGACTGGGTGCCGAGCTCGAAGCCGGTCGCGGCCTCGATGTCGGCGTCCTCGACCAGCTCGGGCACGGAGGTCGTCAGACAGGGGTCGAAGACCGCCTGGCAGCCGGCCAGCAGCAGCGCCGCGCCGTACGCGACGGCCATCGGCAGCGCCGTGGTGTACGTCCAGGCGGCCGTGCCGAGGGCGATCAGGCCGGCGGTGGCGGCCGAGACGCCCAGCACGGTGCGGTGCGGGCAGCGCGCGATGACCCTGGCCACCAGCGGCGCCAGCGCCACCGCGGGCAGGGTGCCGACGGCGAGGAAGGCGCCGGAGGCCAGGCCCCGGTCCGGGCCGGCGGCGTACCCCACCAGCCACCACACCGCGCCCACCTGGAACATCCGTCCGGCGGCCTGGGTGAGGACCTGGGCGGCCCACACGGCGCCGAACCGCCGGTTGCGCAGGACCAGCGGCAGCCGGAACCCACTGGTGGCGGGGGTCGTCGCGGTGTCCGTTCCGGTGCCCGTCACGAGTGCGGCCGTTCGTCGAGGACGCGGATCAGCTTGCCCGTGCGCGGGTTGACGGTGAGTTCCCGGTGGCGCACCCAGTCGACGGACAGCGGGTGGACGTACCCGGCGGCGACCGCCTCCGGGTACAGCGGCCGGGCCGCGTGGATCCCGTCCCGGACGGCGGCCGCCAGCTCCGGCAGCCCGGCGGGGGCTCCGTCGCAGGCCAGGCGCAGCACCAGGCCGTCCCGGCCGTCCCAGCGGCGCACGACCAACTGGACGCCGGCGGCCCGGCCGGCCGGGTCGGCGGCCCGGACCAGGTCGAGCACGTCCTCGGTGTACAGCGACACCGGCCCGACCCGGACGCCCTCCTGGGCCCGGCCGAGGATGCGGAACAGCCCGGCGTCGGGGTCCGTCCACTCGGCGCGGTCCCCGACGGGGTAGCGCAGCACGGGCATCAGCCGTCGGCGCAGGTCCGTCACCACGACCCGGCCCGGCACCCCCGCGCGGGTGATCGGCTCGTCGGTGTGCTCGTCGAGGATCTCCACCACTGTCTCCGGGGCGAACACCCGGTGCACCCGGGTGTCCGGTCCGGGCACCGGCCGGCCGAGCAGCCCGGCGTCGACGGCGGCATAGCCGATCGAGGAGACCCGGGCGTTGGGGAACACCGTGCCGAGCAGCGGCTGCTGGTCCTGGTAGAGGCCCTCGCCGCCGAACAACAGCAGCTCCACGGAGGGGAGTTCACGACCGGAGGCCAGCAGGTGATCGGCCAGCCCGCACAGCGTCGTCGGCGTTCCGGCCACCACCTCGACCTCGAACTGCTCCAGGGTCCGCGCGGTGGACTCCAGCGGCGCGGCCCCGCCGATCGGCAGCCGGACGTTGGCGACGGGCGAGTGGTGCAGCGCGTCGAGGATGAAGGTGTAACTGGCGTACAGGTCACCCGCGTAGAAGAGATCGGCGACCCGGTGCCCCGGGCGCAGCCCGGCGTCGACCAGCCCGGCGCCGAAGGAGGTGGTGAACGCCCGCCACTCCTCGCGGCTGTAGAACGAGAACTTGGGCGAGCCGGTGGTGCCGCCGCTCTTGAAGACCACCGCCTCCTCCAGCGGCCCGGTCAGCAGCCGGTTGCCGCGAGGCGTGTTCGCCTGCCAGAACTCGGCCTGCGGGACGACCGGGAGGTCGGTCAGCCGCAGTGTCCGGTCCGGCAGGCCGGCGTACAGCTCCGCGTAGAAGGGTGAATTGCGGCGCGCGAACCGTACGAGTTCCGCGATGGGTTGAACGGGCATGAATTCCTGCTCTGAGGCTGTGAGGAGAACGGACCGAGCGGGCGGTACCCGGATTCCGGGTACGCACAGAGCATTCGGTCGACACTGAGGCGAAGTCAGGAGAAGCTGCCCCCCGGCTCGCAGGAAGAGAGGCTAGCACCTTGATGGACCTTCGAATTCCAGCCCCAGGCCTCCCGTCGAGGTGGTGATCGGGCGACCTGAGGCTTCATCAGCGGCGATTTCCGAAGGTCCGGAATGACATGGTGAGCTGCGTCTCAGTGGCGAATTCGGCGGGCGCACATGAAATATCTCGAATTCAACTAAAGGCAATCGGGGAGGATTCCGCCCGAACGGTGCGGCGGGCGGCCCGCCCCGCAGACGGGTCGGGATCCGGCGGTCCCGCTCCCGCACCGGCCCGCCCCGTTGATACCGTCCTGAATCCCCCGCACCACCCTGGAGCCCGGATGACCGACACGCCGCCCGACACCGCCGAAACCCGGAAGCCGGAAGGATTCAGCACCGCCCGCCTGGAGGCCTTCAGTGACGGAGTCTTCGCGATCGCGATCACCCTGCTCGTCCTGGACCTCCACGTCCCCGAACCCGACACCCTCCACGGCCGGTCGCTGGCCGCCGAGCTCGTCCACCAATGGCCCGCCTACTTCGCCTACTTGGTGAGCTTCCTCGTCATCGGCATCATCTGGATCAACCACCACGCCATGTGCGCGCTCGCCGGCCGGGTCGACCGCCGGACCCTGTTCGCCAACCTCTTCCTCCTGCTGACCGTCTCCGTCATCCCCTACCCGACCAGGATGCTCGCGGCCTACCTCACCGCCCGCCACGACGACGCGAGCACCGCCGCCGCCCTCTACGCGGCCACCATGCTCGCGATGGGCATCGCCTTCTCCCTCCTCTTCCTCTCCTTCACCCGCGACGCCCGCATGCTCCACCACCCCGTCCCGCCGCAGGCCCTCCGCGCAGCCCTGCGCCGCTTCGGCGTCGGAGGACTGTGCTACGCCGCCACCATCGCCCTCGCCTACGTCAGCCCCATCGCCATGCTCGCCACCCACGCCGCCCTGGCCGTCTACTACTGCTTCGACCAACTCGCCCCCGCCCGCGCCACGAAGGCGTGAGCTCGCGAGCCGGCGAGCAGCGCGGTCACACCCCTCCGGGAGGAACCGCAGGCGAGCGTGACCGCCCCGGGCGCCCAGCCGCGGGGAACCGAGGAGCGGACCTTCGCGCGGGCGCAGCCGGCGCGGGCCCGGCGCGTGCCGCCGGACGTCGGGCGGGCTGCGGGTCGACGGGCGGGCTGCGGCGAGGGATGGGGGTCCCCGTAGAGTTGGGCGGGGCGCACCCGGGGCCGTACGGGCCGCACCGCTTCCCGCCGGGCCCGGCCCGGGCGGGCCGCGGATGCCGGTCGCGGGTGGAGCCGGGGGTGTGCGGGTCGGCCGCAGCGGATCGGGGAGAGAGATGTCGAGGGACGGCCAGGACGCCAGGCGCCCGCACGGGGAGCTCGTCGCGGACGTGCTGGCGGTGCTGTGGGCGGCCGGTGAGCCGCTGACGGCCCGGCAGGTCAAGGGCGCGCTGCACCAGGACCTCGCCCGTACGACGGTGACGACGATCCTCGCCCGCCTGCACGAGAAGGGAACCCTGGCACGCACCCGGCCGGGGCGTTCCTTCGCCTACGCGCCGGTGGCGGACGCCGCCGGACTGGCGGCGGGCCGGATGCGTCAGGAGCTGGAGAAGGAGCCGCACCGGGACCTCGTGCTGAAGCGGTTCGTCTCCTCGCTCTCCGCCGACGACGGGGACGTCCTGCGCCGTCTCATCCTCGAAGCGGAGTCCGGACCGCCCTCGGTGGTGGAGGGCCGGGTGGAGCCGGGGGCCGGGGCGTGACGCTGGTCCTGGTGGTCGTCGCCCTCGCCGTCGCCCTCCCGTGGGCGGCGGTGCCCGCGGCGCGCGGGCTGGCCCGGCTGCTCCCGCCGCGCGAGGCCGCGCTGGCGCTCGCGGGCTCGGCGGTCCTGCTGGCGGGCAGCACGGTCACGGTCCTCGCGGGCCTGTTCCACGTCCCGTTCCTGGCCGGCCTGGAGCACCTGTCGCTGTCCGGCGTCGTCGCCCGGTGGCCGGCCGTGGTGCCGGTGTCCTGCGCCGCGGGAACCGTCCTGGTCGTGCAGGCCGTACGGCTGGCGCTGCGGTGGCGGAGGCAGCGCGCACTCCTCGCCCGCGCCTGGGACCTGGCCGGCGACGGGACGAGCGACGGCGATCTGCTCGTGGTCCCGGGTGAGGACGCGGAGGCCTTCGCGCTGCCCGGTCACCGGGGTCGCCCGGGCCGTGTCGTGGTCTCGGTCGGCATGCTCCGCGCGCTGGACCCGGCGGAGCGCGCGGTGCTCCTCGCCCACGAGCGCGCCCACCTGCGCGGGCGCCACCACCTGCTGTCGGCCGCCACCGACCTCGCCGCCGCCGTCCATCCGGCGCTGGGCCGGCTGGGCTCCGACCTCGGCTACCACCTGGAGCGGTGGGCCGACGAACGGGCCGCCCGCGCGGTCGCCGACCGGCGCACCGCCGCGACCGCCATCGCCCGGGCGGCGCTCGCCGGGGCACCGTCCGTGCGGCCGGACGCGGTGCCGCTGCTGTCCGTGACGTCCGGCCCGGTGCCCCGGCGGGTCCGGGCGCTCCTGGGCCCCGAACCCGCCCGTCCGACGGGCCGCGGGGCGCGTGCGGCCGTCGGCCTGGTCGCCGCCGTGGCGGTCGCGGTGCTGCTCGCCGTGGTCCTGACCTACGGGTTGCACGAGTACGTCGAGTACGCCGCGCAGGTCCTGAGGTCGCACGGCACGGTCTGACGACAATGATGTAGACCAACTCTGCGGGCCCGGGTATGGTGACGCTCGGACTGCCCCGCGCGGACCGCGCCCCCAGCCGCCCGCCGGCGATCAGGGACCGTGTTCACCCCGGTCCCGGGGTGCGGCGTGCCCGCGAGGGCGCCACCTGGACACCCCCTGGACACCCCCGGCCCGAGCGCACGGTGGCCCCGGACGATTGGACCTGGCGTGTACGACGGGAGGACGGGGTCGACGAGCCCCTTCGAACAGACCGTCTACCTGCTGTCGACGGCCGGCAAAGCCGTCGACCGGCTCCTGGCCGACCGCCTCGACGCACGCGGGATGAGCCCGGTCCACCAGGTGCTGCTGTCCGCGCTCGCCCGGCTGGGGCCCCACGGACGCGGTGACCTCACCGCGCGCACCGCCGCACCCGAGGCCGACGCCGCCCGGGCCCTGGACGACCTCCTGTCGGCCGGACTCGTGCACTCCCTGGTCGTCCACATCGGCGGGCAGCAGGAAGTGCTGACGATCACCCCGGCGGGACAGGCGGCGCTGGACGTGCTGCACGACGACGCGTCCGCCGTCCAGGACGACCTGCTCGCCGCGCTGACGCGGGGCCAGCGCGCCGAGCTCAACTCCCTGCTGAGACGGGTGTGCGCGGCAGCCGCCCGCAGCACCGAACGCCACACGGCTCCGCGTCGAGGCCCCGGCTGGGTGCTGACCGGCGGCCGGCGCCGCAGATGGGTCCCCGAGGAGCGCGCAGCCGGTGCGGCGGCGCGAGCGGACGGGACGGACGGGGCGGGCCCGGCGGGCGCGGTCGGTGCGGCGGCGCGAGCGGACGAGGCCGCAGGTGCCGGCGGACGCCGTCCGTCAGGACGCCGCCCCCGTGCGTCCGCGCCCCGCTGACCGGCCACCCGAACACCCGTAGTGCGTGCGGCACTGCGACACACCCGGAGGAAGCGATCCGTGACCCGATACAGCATCGACCCCGACCGGCACGAGCTGATCGCCGCCTGGGGAACCGGTGAGGGCAACCTCGCCACCCGCATCGCCGTCCTCCCCGCCGACGGGGCCGTGTCCGCGCTCCTCGGACTCTCCAGCGCCCTGACCCAACTCTCCGACGCGGCCTGGCGTTCCTACACCCACCCCGCCGACGCCGCCGGCACCTCCGACGCCGCCGGCACCCCGGATCCCGACACCGACGGCCCGCACCGCGAGCGGGAGGACGATCCCATCGGCGAGGTCGCCCGCGCGATTGCCGCACCGAACCCGCCCCGCCGCGGCGCCGTGCTCGTCTCCTCCGGCCACCTGCTCGAATCGGCCCACCGGGTCGGCCGGACCCTCCACGACCTGGCCGATCCCCGCCTCACCGAAGCCGTCCTCGCCGAGACCGCCACCGAACTCGCCGCCGTGGAAGCCGCCGAACTCGGCGACCTCACCGGCCGCGCCCAACAGGCCGTCCTGCTCAGCCGCGAGGACGCGTCCCCGGTCCAGGTCGCCGCCGCGGACCGCCTCCTGGAACAGGACCCCTTCGGCCCGGCCGCGCTGTTCTCCGCGGTGGACCCGACCGCTGCCGCCGTCGCGGCCGCCCACTGGCTCGCCGCCGCCGTCGAAGTCACCGCCCAGGCCACCGGGTTGGACCCCGTCCGGGTCCTGCAGCAGGCCGACGCCGTCGAGCCCCTCGCCCACGAGACCCCCGCCGTCGTCCTCGGCCTGATCGAGACCGGCGTCTCCCCGTACGACGCCGTCACCGGCCTCGTCCGGCACGCCATGCAGATCACCGAGGGCCTGCTGCCCATCCCGGTCGCCCTGCGCGATCAGGTCGACGACACGGAGGAGGACACCACCGACTACCCCGTCGAGGAGGACCCGGGCCTCACCGACGTCGCCCTGCGCCTCACCCCGCTGGACCCCCGCCGACCCGCCCGCAGCCTCCTTGAGGTCCTCGTCGGCGGAATCCACGCCTGCTGGCTCATCCACGCCGAGTACGCCGCCCCGGCGGCCGATCCGGACACCGATCCGGACACCGGTTTCGACACCGGTTTCGACGGTGACCCCGACGGCGACCCGGCGGCCCGGGACGGCGACGGACCGGCCGGACGGCAGCGGCGCAGCCGCGACCGCTTCGCCCGGCTCGTCCGCGCGACCGCCGCCCGCCACCGCGGCCGGCTGGTCTGACGCCCCTCCGGCGAACGACCCCCCGACATGCGGAAGGCCGTGGCCGGGGATCGGTCGTAGCCCGCGGTGGTTCCGAACCGCGACCGGAGGTGGGAGAGCCGATGTCGATCCTCGCCACCCGGCTACTGCCCGCCGAGGACGGCGACGCGGCGGCGCCGCGCGTCCACCAGGGACCGCACGTCGACCCTGCGGACAGCTTCGCCATGTCCGGGTGGCCGGCGGCGCGAGTGGCCTTCCGTCGGACGTGCTGGGCTTCCGGTCGCGCGGGCCCCGGTGGGAGCTCTGGACCCCGCCCCCGCCGGCTCCGGAAGTGAAGTGGGGCGCCGGCCCGCGATCGGGGGGCGTCGGGCGGCGCCGCGCGGGCCGCGCGGGGACGACGTCTCGCTGAGTCTGGGGTGGGGGGCGCCGCACGGCCACGT
>NZ_JBHWBZ010000001.1:441925-465469 GCF_042735475.1 Kitasatospora sp. NPDC059577
CCCCGCCGGAACCGTAAGTTAAGTGGCCCGATCCTCGATGGCTTCGAGGAGCGGGCCGCTCGGCAGAGCCTGACGGCTCTGACTCAGGAGGTGATCAGGCTGCGGACCGCATCGCTGACTTCGGGCAGGTTGCCGGGCTGGGCCCACTGGTGGGCGTCGTGCTCGGTCAGGACGATCGGCTCGGTCTTCTTCACGGTGACGGCGAAGTTGAACTGTCGGGTGGTGCCACCGCGGCTGTTCTCGTAGTCGAAGTGCCCGAGGTAGCCGGTGACCTGGTCGATGGTCAGGCCGGTCTCCTCGTTGGTCTCGCGGTGCAGGCCGTTCAGGATGCTCTCCCCGGCCTCGACCGTCCCGGAAGGGATCTCCCACAGGCCGCCCATGTAGTCGTCGGCGTTGCGGCGCACGAGCAGGACCCGCCCGTCGTGGTTGATCACGGCGGCGGCGACGAAGCCGGTGATGCCGGCGGCTGAGGCGTCGGCCGCCAAGCCGGCCACGAACTCGGGGGAGGTGACGGTCACAGCAGCTCCTTGTGATGGTCGCTGATCTTCATGGCCGCGCGGGCGTACTGCTCGGCCAGCTCCAGATCCTGCTCACGATGCCAGACCGGGAGCTTGATCGTGTGGGCATAGGCATGCTCGGCGACCGGGAAATCGCCCGGCTCGTACCGACGGTGGGAGTGCGGGTGACCGGGGAACAGCATGCTGGGCTGCTGGTACAGCGGCAGCTGATTCATCGGGCAGGTGGAACCGGGCCGGTCGAACTCGGTGGCCCCCTCGGCGATCAGCGCCTGGTGGAACCGCTCGATCGACAGGCCGCCGATCTCGTCCGGCCGGTAGGTGAGCGTCAACCCGTACCAGGACGGGATCACCTCGTCGGGCATCTCGGTGACCTCGAGGCCAGGTATCCGGGCCAGCCGGCGGGTGAGGTAGCGCGCGATCTCCGCGCGGCCGGCGAGGTAGCCGTCGAGGCGGGCGAGCTGGTCGTGGGCGATGGCGGCGGCGAGGGGGTGGATGCGGAGCTTGAGGCCGGCCCCGGTGACCGCGTACCGCGCGAGCGGATGGCCTTCCGGGATCTCGGTCTTGGCCCGCTTGTTGTAGTGCGCGAGCGTGATGATGCGGTGGTAGGTGTCGTCGTCGTCCGTGAGGACGAACCCGCCCTCGCCGCCGGACAGCGGCTTGGGGCCGTTGAGGGAGAAGGCCGAGGCGAGGCCGAAGGTGCCGACCTTGTGCCCGGCGATGCCGGCGCCGTGGGCGTGGGAGCCGTCCTCCAGCAGCGCCAGGTCGTGGGCGTTCGCCAGGGCGACGAGGTCGGTCATGTCGGCGGGCTTGCCCCACAGGTGGGTGACCATGATGGCCCGGGTGCTGGGCGTGATCAGCTCCTCGATCCGGTCGGGGTTGATGTTGCCGTCCGGCCGGGTCTCGCACAGCACGGGCACCGCGCGGAGGTGGAAGAGCGGGGAGGCGGTGGCGTGGAAGGTCCAGGCCGGGACGATGACCTCGTCGCCGGGCTTGATCCTCGCGGCCCAGTAGGTGGCGTGCAGGGCGGCCGTACCGGAGCTGGTGGTGACCGCGTGCCGGACGCCGAAGTACTCCTGCAGGCCGTTCTCCAGCTCGGCGACGATGCCGGACCGGCCGGGGATGGAGATTGACTCCTCCAGCTGAGCGGCGACCTTGGCGCGGGTGGTGTCGTCGATCGGCGGCCAGCTGAAGTGCGGGCCGCCGGTGGTGACGGCGGGCTTGCCGCCGAGGAGGGCGAGGGTTGAGGTCACAGCATCTCCTTCGGGTCGATGTAGCGCCCGGCTGCCTTGGACTCGTAGCAGGAGGCGATGAAGGCGGCGTGGGCGAGGTGCTGTTCGGGGCCGGAGGTGTTGGGGCGTTCGCCGTCCAGGACCCGGCAGAAGTAGTCGATCTGGGCGGTCGATGCGCTGGCGGGCGCGTGCGGCCGGGCGAGCTCCTCCACGACGGTGCCGTTGAGGTCGAGCCGCTGGAGGTGGCCCTTGGTCAGCAGCACCGAGCCGCGGGTGCCGACGACGTGCAGCTTCTCGGTCTTCGGGGCCGCCCAGCGTGAGAGCAGGACGGAGCCGTAGAGGTCGGATTCGTAGCCGAGCTGGATGACGGCAGTGTCCTCCGCGTCGTAGCCGGCCTCGGGCAGGGCTGAGGCCGAGAAGTCGGCGATGACGCGGCTGGGCAGGCCGAAGTACCACAACAGCAGGTCGATGAGGTGGTAGCCCATGTCGATGATGCAGCCGCCACCAGCCTGCTTGACGTCCCCGCGCCAGCCCGCTCCGGGGTCGTCGGTGTGGAAGGTGTACTGGCCGTCGATGAGGAACGGGGTGCCGATCTGGTCGAGGAACTGCACCACGCTGGTGTAGATCGGGTTGAACCGCCGCTGGAGGGTGACCATCAGCTCCACCTGCCCAGCCTGGCAGATCGCGGTGAGTTCGCGGGCCTCGGCGAGCGAGGTGGCGAACGGCTTCTCCTTGAGGACGTGCACGCCCCGGGCCGAGCACTCCTCGATCACGGCCCGGCCCGCGTGGTGCGGGACGGCGACGATCACGAAGTCCGGACAGACGGTGTCCAGCAGATCGGCGGGCCGGGTGAAAGCAGGTACCTGGAAGAATTTCTGACGCTCGCGCAGGATGTCGGGGCTGCTGTCGCAGATCGCGGCCAGTTCGGCCCTGCCGGAGCCGAGCAGGCCGGGTAGGTGGTCCTCACACGCTTGGTGGCCGAGACCGATGACCGCAGCGCGTCGCTTCATGGGCAGAGTCCTTCCGCTTCGTGAAGGAAGTTCTTCGGTGTGCCACGAGTACAGTCCAACTCGCCGTCCCCGAAAAGGCATTGTCTGTAGTCCCGGGGTTGTCCCGCCTTCGCCGGCAGTAGGCTCACAGTCACCGTCGATGATGGGATTGGCCCGTGGACGACCCGATCCGGCACCCCCTCGCCTACGCACGCGTTTTGCGCGGCTGGTCGCAGGGCGACCTTGTCGCCCGCCTCGACCGGACCGCCCGCCGCCACGGGCTCCTGTCCGGCGCCGACAAGGCGGCCGTCAGCAGGTGGGAGAACTGGCGCAAGACGCCGAACCTCGACTCCCAGCTCCTGATTGCCGAAGCTTTCGGTGTCAAGGTCTCGGAGATGGAGGCGTACGGCTGGCCCTACTGGCTGCCCGGACGCGACGAACCGCTGCCGCTGGGGTCCGCCTACACCGTTCAAGCCCTCCACGATGCACAGAGAGCTTCCATGGACCGACGCAGCTTCATGACCTACAGCGCTATCTCGCTGGCCGGCCTCGCCGCCCGGTGGGCCACGATCGAACCCGAACGCCTCACGTCGGCCCTCGGGGGCAAGCGGGTGGACGCCGAACTCGTGGACTGGCTGGAGGACACCAGCACGAAGCTGACGGCCCTGCCCACCGAACAGCGCCAGCACACGATCCGCCTGATGGACGCTCATCTGGCCACGGTGACCGAGCTGATCGAGGAAGGCCGCTACAGCGAGAACACCGGCCGCAGGCTGCACCTGCTGGCGGCCTCGCTGGCCACCACCTGCGGATGGCACCGCTTCGACCAGGGCCGGCATTGGGCGGCCGGGAAGCTGTGGGGTGCGGCCCTGCAGTCCGCACACGCCGCCGGCGACCGCGACCACGGCGCCGGGGTGCTCTCGGACTTCGCCTACCAGTCGAACTGGCTAGGCGAGCCGAAGGTCTCCGTGGACCAGCTCGGATACGCGCTGTCCGGCATCGAGCACCCCGCCGCCCGGTCCCTGCTGTTCCTCCGCCGGGCCAGGGCCCACGCCGCGCTTGGCGACCACTCCGCCTGCTACCGCGACCTGTCCGAGGCCGAATCCGCTCTCGCCGTCGAGGCCGCCGACCCCGCACCCGACTGGTGCGCGTGGATGAGCCCGGCCGACCTCGCCGTGGACTCCGGCCAGTGCCTCCTGGACCTCGGCCGAACCGACGAGGCCCATGCGCGGATTGCCGAGGGCATGACCCTGCTGCCCCGCGCCAGGGACAAGACACGCGGCATCTTCCTGACCTACCAGGCCAAGGGCTACCTCCAAGCCAACGACGTCGAGCAAGCGCTCGCCGTCACCAGCGAGTCGCTCGACCTGGCCACCCGCATCGGCGCCCCGCGGTGCGTTGCCCTGGTCCGGGAGCTCGCGCCGGCTTTCAAGCCTTACCGCCAGGTCGACGGAGTCCCGGAGTTCCTGGAGCGGTTGAAGGCCGGCTGAGCACACCAGCTGGGGAACACCGATCGCGGAGTCGCTGCTGGGCCGGTCGGAGCCACTGCAGCACTGCGGCCAGACCTCCGGTACCGCCTGCCAACTGCTGCAGACCGACCTCGGAGGTGCGTCAGACCGCCTCTGCGGGCAAAGGGGTCCGGTAACCTCGGCTTCGTCCTCTGCGGGGCCGGACCTGAGGCGGCCTGGTGTCTTCATGGCCGAACTTCTGTCTGCCGGAAGAACGTTGGTGTTGCTGGGGAGCCGGGGGTCGGGAAGACCGCGCTGTCGGCCGAGGCAACCCGGCCCGGCGAGTCCGCCGGGATTCGGGTGCTGCGCCGCGCGGGTGCGCGGTACCGGAGGCAGCTCGGCTACGGTGCGCTGCGGCAGTTGGTGACGTCGACGCCCGAGTGCCTGGCGACAGCCGGGAGTTCGCCGGACCTCGCCGTCGCGCTCCGGTCGGAGTCGGGGGGAGAGGCGCCCGACGGGACGGAGCTGGCCGGGCACGGCTTCGACGCCGTGCCCGACTCGGCCGCTGGCTGAAGGGTCAGGACCTCGCTGCGCCGGGGATTCAGGTGGGCAGCGAGGAGAGCCAGCCGGTCAGCAGGCGGTTGACCTCGGTGGGGCGCTCCTGCTGGATCCAGTGGCCGCAACCGTCGAGCAGGTGCGAGGAGACCAGGCCGGGCAGGGTGGTGGGGAACGCGTCGATCGCGTCGGACATCCACACGGTGGAGGCGTCCAGACTGCCGCCGGCGAAGAAGGACGGCTGGGTGATCGGGGCGCCGTCGAAGTCGGCGAGGTCCACCCAGTCCCGGTCCATGTTCCGGTAGCGGTTGAGTGCGCCGCTCAGGCCGGTTCGCTCGAACTCCCCGGCGTAGACGTCGAGATCGTCCTTGCCGAGCCACTGGGGCAGCCGGCCGGTCGGAAACCGGTCGCGCAGCGTCCCGCCCTTGGTCACGAAGTGCGGGTCCGCCTCGTGGGGCGCGGGCATGGTGTCGGCGGACAGCGCCGCGTAGAAGCCCGCGAGCCAGCCGCGCACATCCGGTTCGATCTCGGCCTCGGCCCGCCCGGGCTCCTGGAAGTAGGAAACGTAGAACTCCTGGTCCCCGCCCAGCTGTGCGAAGACCTCGCTGGGGCGCGGCCCGCCGCGCGGGGCGTACGGCACGCTGAGCAGCCCCACGGCCCGGAAGACGTCCGGACGCACCAGCGCGGAGTTCGCGGCGATCGTCGCTCCCCAGTCGTGCCCGACGATCACCGCCGACTGCTCGCCGAGGGCGTGCACCACTGCGGCGTTGTCCGCCACGAGTTCCAGCATCCGGTACGCGTCCACGTCCTCGGGCCTGGACGAGCGGCCGTAGCCCCGTACGTCGATCGCCACGGCCCGGTACCCGGCGGCGGCCAACGCCGGAAGCTGGTGGCGCCAGGAGTACGAGGACTCGGGGAAGCCGTGGACGAGGAGCACCAGCGGCCCGGTGCCCTGCTCCACCAGGTGGATCCGGCCCGCCGCCGTGGGGACCGACCGGTGCGTGAGATCGTGCTGCGACATGAACCCTCCAGAGCTGCTGACGTGCTGTGCGCGGGCCGCGGCCGGTGCCGGCCGGTGGCGCGATCGGGACTCCGGATCGATCCTGTCGCGCGTGCCGCGGGTGCCTCCACTCTTGTTGCTGTTTCGGCAAAGAGGTGGAGGGGATCGTCGCCTGCCGACTTCCCGCGCGGACTCCCTGCGGTGCGCAGGCGGTCAGCTCTCCGGGACGGGTCGGGTGTCCGATGGTGGCGGTGCGAGCAGGGCCCTGGCGCGGCGCTCCGTCAGGATCGGGACGAACGTCCGCACCTTGGCGTCGCGCAGTTCGTCGTAGGCGCCCACGACGAGAGCGTCCACGGTGGCCGGGTCAGCCTCGGGGTGGGCGGACTTGAGCCGGGCGGCGACCAGCCTCATCGCCTCCTCGTCCTCGGGTGACACCCAGGTCGCGGTCGCCCCGCCCGGTTGGGGGTGGCCGGGCGCGTCGTCGGGCGGCCGCGGTCGTCCGGGTGGCCCGTATTCCGGGTCATCGGTGGGCATGGCGCGGGCCTATCGGTGTGCGCCGGGACGCCGGCGCGGTGAGGGTCACCACGGCGACCTCGCTCCCGGGCCCCGCGGCCTCGTGGCAGGCCAGGGTGAGCAGGCCCGCGTCGGCCAGGTCTCGGAGGGCCTCCCGCAGGAGGCTCGGTTCGACGCGCAGGGCCACGGCCGCGGCCGTCACCGGAAACGTCGCCGTCCGGGCGAGGTGCTGCCGCGGGTCGGCGACGAGATCGACCAGGAGCCCGGCCGCGATCCGCCCGTTCGGAAGCTCCCTGGCCTGCCGGGCCCAGAGGGTCGCCCAGTCCTCGACTGCAACCGGTTGCACCGGCCCACGCCCCTTCGCATCCGCCGGCCTCGGGCCGACCCGCCGGTCCGCCCGACGGTCGGCCCCCGCATTCAGCATTCTCCGGCTGCCCGGACCGGACCGCCTGCCGGTAGCGGGTCCTGCGCGTGCCCTCGCCCGATTCTTGACCGAGAACAAGCGTCTGGCGGCCTGTACATGACACATATGGTCGAACGGTGGTGATCCTCGACCGGGCCCGGGTGGAGCACCTGCGCGACGTCCTCGCAGCCTGGCCGGGCACGGGCGAGCGGCAGCACCGCTCGCCCGCGGATCGTGCGGCAGGCCGCCGCCCCTGTCTCCGCACCCGGCGTGACCGTCGGCGGCGGCCCGCGGCGCCCCGTGCCGGGGGTGTTACCGGCCGGGGGCGGCCGTCGGCGGGGTGTCCAGGACCCGGAAGGAGATGCCGGCCGCGATCAGCCGGTCGATCAGCGGCCGGCCCATCGCCACCGCCGTGGTCAGCTGCCCCGCGGTGGGCGGCAGTTCGTCGTACGCCAGGCAGAGCGCCGACTCGGCCAGCATCTTCGCGGTCTCCTGGTAGCCGGGGTCGCCGCCGGACACCTCGGTGAGGACCGTGCGTCCGCCGCGTTCCCGTGCCACGAACCGGACGGCGAACCAGGACCGGGCCCGCTGCTCCGCGTTCGGCCCGTCGCCCGGCTTGCGCAGCCGTCCCAGGGCCCGGCGCAGCGCCGGCAGTTGGGCGGCGACGGCGAGCGCCGCGACCGCGGCGACGCCGCCGAGGGCGATCGGCAGCCGGCGCACCGCCGCGTAGTGCGCGTAGCCGAAGTCCCGGCCGTAGGCGTCCAGTGCGGCGGCCGAGCGGGACACCACCTGCGGGTCGATGGTGGGCATCGGTACGGCCCAGGCCCGGGCGGTCCGGGACCGGTGCGGCCGGCCGGCCGGGGTGCGGACCAGCCGTCCCGCCGGCCGGGGTTCCACCGCGCGGCGCTCCCGGGCGGCGCGGGCCATCGCCCGGGGGCGGGAGAAGGCCGTCATCGCCGAGGCGAAGGTGCCGCCGGAGATGGTGCCGCCGGCGCGGACGAAACCCTCGACGGAGATCCGGCCCGCCGGGCCGCCGCGGCGCAGCAGTTCCTCGACGGTGAACAGCACGCCGAGGTCGTGCGGCACCGAGTCGAAGCCGCAGGCGTGCACCAGGCGCGCGCCGGTGGCCACCGCCCGTTCGTGGTGCCGGAGGTACATCCGGTCGACGAACTCCGGCTCGCCGGTGAGGTCCACGTAGTCGGTGCCGCTGTCGGCGCAGGCCGCCACCAGCGGCTCGCCGTGCCGCAGGTACGGGCCGACGGTGGAGATCACCACCCGGGCGTCCGCGGCGACGGCGCGCAGCGCCTTCGCGTCCGCGGCGTCCGCGACCAGCAGGGGGAGGTCGGCGCAGCGCGGGTCGATCCGTGCCAGCCGCGCCCGGACGGCGGCGAGCCTGCCCTCGTCCCGGCCGGCGAGCGCCCAGCGGCAGTCCTCGGGCGCGGCCGTGGCCAGGTACTCGGCGGTGAGCCCGCCGGTGAACCCGGTGGCACCGAACAGGACGAGGTCGTACGGGCGGGGCTCGGCCATCAGCAGTCCCTACGTGCGGGTGATCGACTGCGCCACGCTAGGAGTCCGCCGGGGGGCTGTCAACGGGTTCGGCGGCTCCCGCCGCGCGGCCGGTGTGCGGTGCGTCGTGCCTGGTGCGCGACGTGGTCGAGGGGGCGCCGGGCGCCCCGCTGCTCCGGGGCGGGCGTGGTGGAGGTGCCCAACTCCGGGCGGCGGCGCGGGGTGTGCGGAACGGCCGGTTCCGGGTGGTTCGACGGACGGAGGGGAACGGCACAGTAGCGCTACGTCGATATGACAAGTACGCTGCGTGTCGCTGGTTGAACACCATGCGGGCCTGGGCGCCACTCCGTGGGGGGAGTCACGTCCAGGCCCGGTCGCCGGCCTTGGTCCCGGTTGGGCTCGTGGGGGAGCTTCAGCCGGGACCCTCGGCGGGCTGAGAGAGTTATGCCCGGTCGAACAGTGTTTCAGTCATGACAAGCCGTCAGGTTTTCTTCGGCGCCCGATTCTTCCCGCTCCGACTGCCGGGACGGGACCGGCCGGCGGTCTCAACGCCTGGCCGCAGGGCCGGAGTCGGCGGCGTCCCGGTCCGCCGGTCCGGTGGGCGCGGAGGTCACGAACGCCCGCTCGGTGAGTGCGACGGCGGGCCTCAGCAGCAGGACGGCGGCGCAGGCCGCGGTGACCGCCGCCATCACGACCAGCAGGGTCCGGTAGTCGAACCGGTCGATGAGGACCGTGCCGGCGGCGAGCGACAGCGACTGCGGGACCAGCACCAGCATCGTGCACATGGCGTTGACGCGGCCCTGGAGCCGGGGCGGCGTGTGCAGCTGCGCCGCGGACGACAGCACCACCATGATCCAGGTGATGGCGATCCCGTCCGCGACCTCGCCGGCGACCACGAACCCCAGGTGCGGCACGCAGTAGGTGAGCGCCGCGACCGTGAACGCGCCGATCCCGAGCCCGGCGGTGCGCGCCATGCCGACCCGCCGGATCAGGGCGGAGACCGTGAGTCCGCCGATCACCGCGCCGACGCCCTGGACGGCGTTGAGCGGGCCGAGCGCGGAGGGCGGCCGGCCCAGCCCCTCGTCCACGACCGCGAACATGACGGTCTGGCTCAGGCCGATGACGCAGAACGCGCAGGCCGCCGCGTAGCCGATCTGGGCCAGCACCGGTGTGGCGCCGATGTGCCGGATGCCGGCGAGGGCGCTGCGCCGGAACGGCTCGTGGGCGGGCTCCGCCCCGACCGACTCCTCGACCCGCAGGCCGACCAGCGCCAGGATCGCGGCCAGGAAGGTCAGGGAGTTGAGCACGGCGAGCGTTCCGGCGCCGGCGGCCGCGTAGACCGCCACGCCGACCAGCGGGGCGACGATGCGCAGCCCCTGACTGACGGTCTGGAGGAGGGCGTTGGCGCCGGTCAGCTGGTCGTCGGGGAGGAGGTCGCGGCGGATTCCGGCCGACGCGGCGCCGAGGACGCCGAAGGCCACGCCGTAGCAGACCGCCACCAGGTAGATCAGCCACAGCTGTTCGCGGCCGTGCACCGCGAGCAGGGACAGTACGGCCAGCGCCATGAGGGCGTTGGTGACCATGAGCAGCGGGCGCCGCCGCACCCGGTCGGCGAGGTGGCCGAAGAGCGGTGACAGCACCATGGGTGCGCCGAGGGCCGCCTCGACCCCGCCGGCGGCGGCGTTGCTGCCGGTGAGGTCCTTGGCCCAGATGCCCAGGGTGAGGAACAGGGCGCTGCTGCCGAAGCCGGAGAGCGCCTGGCCGATGAGCAGGCGGCGGAACCGGGGGTCCGCGAGCGGCTTCACCGCCGCTCCCGCCCGTCGCGCGGGTGCAGCAGGACCGGCGCGGACTCGTAGCCCCAGATCAGGTTGGAGTGCAGTCGGCGGGCCGGGCCGGCCGGTTCGGCGCCTTCGGCCCGGGCGAGCAGTTCGGTGAACAGGACACGGAGTTCGGTCCGGGCGAGGGCGCCGCCCAGGCAGAAGTGCGGGCCCACGCCGAAGGCGACGTGCGGGTTGGGCGTGCGCCGGACGTCGAAGCGCTCGGGCGCGTCGAAGACCGTCTCGTCCCGGTTCGCCGACGGCATCCACACCGCCACCGGGTCGCCGGCCCGGATCGGCTGCCCGGCGATCTCGGTGTCCCGGGCGGCGGTGCGCAGCACGTGCATCGCCGGGCTGGTGAAGCGCAGGATCTCGTCGACGACGCCGTCCATCCCCTCGGGGCCGGCGGCGGCGGTCCGCCACTGTCCGGGGTCGGCGGCGAAGGCGAGGAGTCCGCCGACGGTGGCGTGCCGGGTGGTCTCGTTGCCGCCCGAGATGAGGCCGTCGCAGTTGAGGAAGATCTCCTCGTCGGTGAGCGGCACGCCGTCGACGAGGCCGTTCACCATGGCGCTGATGACGTCGTCGCCCGGTTCGTCCCGGCGGAAGTCGACGAGGTCGGCGTAGTAGGCGAGCATGCCGGCGTGCGCTTCGAGCCGGGCGATCGGGTCGACCTCGGAGGCCCCGAAGGCGGCCCGGGTGGAGTTCAGCATGAACGCCCAGTCGCTCTTCGGCACGCCCAGCAGGTCGCAGATCACCGCCACCGGCAGGACGGCGGCGAAGTCGGTGAACTCGCGGGGTTCACCGGCGAGCAGCGGCTCCAGTTCCTCGCGCACGATCGTCCGCATGTTCTGTTCCAGGCGGGCGACGGTGCGGGGGGTGAACGCGGAGCTGATGACCCGTCGGATCCTGCCGTGCCGGGGCGCGTCGGTGACGATGAGCATCTTCCCGGCGGCCTCGGCGGTGGCGGTCGGGTTGTGGCCGATCCGCATGCCCTGGGCGGAGGTGAAGGTCGCGGTGTCCTTGAGCACCCGCTGGACGTCGGCGTGCCGGGTGACGGCCCAGAAGCCGCCGCCCGTCGGGGAGTCGTTCCAGTGGACGGGGTGGTCGCGGCGGAGCGCGGCCCACACCGACTCCGGGTCGCCGGCCCCGTACAGGGCCGGGTCCGCGAGGTCGACCGCCGGCGGGGCGGCGAGGCTTCCGGTCGGGTTCGTCATGACGCGCTTCCCTGGGTGGTGGCCGGCTCCGGGCCGAGCAGCCGCTCGGCCCGGGCGATGGACAGGATCTGTTCGGGCCGGCCGAGGACCAGCTCCGGGAGGTGCCGGGAGACGGCCGCCACCGGCCAGTCCCACCAGCGGGCCGTGAGCAGCCGTTCGACGTCCTCGGGGCCGTAGCGGGCGCGGATCACCCTCGCCGGGTTGCCGCCGACGATCCGGTACGGCTCCACGTCGGAGGCGACCAGCGCGCCGGCGCCGATGATGGCGCCGTCGCCGACGGTCACCCCGGGCATGATCGTGGCGCCGCGGCCGATCCAGACGTCGTTGCCGATCCGGGTGTCGCCCTTGCGGCCGGGCCCCCGGGCGATCAGGTCGTCGATCAGGCCGTCGCGCCAGTCTCCTTCGAAGCTGAAGAAGGGGTAGCCCGTCGGACCGTCGAAGACGTGGTTCGCGCCGGCCATCACGAAGGTCACGCCCGCGGCGATGGAGCAGTAGCGGCCGATGAACAGCCGTTCGCTGCCGAACGCGTAGCGGACCCGGGCCTCCTCGAAGCCGGCGGTGTCCTCGGAGGCGTCGTAGTAGGAGAAGTTCCCGGCGACGACCTTCCCGCCCGGTTCGAGGACCGGGCGGATGAAGACCAGGCGGTCGTCGCCGAGCGGGCGCGGATCGCGGGGGTCCGGGATGTCCAGGTCGGGGTCGACGTCCCGGTCGACGTCCTGCTCGGGGGCTTGGGCGGAGGCAGGGGCGGGGTCGCGGTGGTCAGCCACGGTCGGCCTCCGTTCCCGACGGCGCCGGGGTGCCCGGCAGGGCCGGCAGGGCGGTCAGGGCGGCCGTCACCAGCGGCCCCGACTGCTCCATCACGGCGGGCGTCATCATCGCGTCGTGGTCGGAGTCCACCACGTGGTGCTCCGCCGCGGTGAGGTACGGCTGCCAGGCCTGCGCCGCGGAGCCCCGCTCGGCGACGGTCTTGGCGGCGGCGATGCTCAGGACCCGCCCGTGGTAGCCGTCCGGGTGTGGCGGCCCGAGGAGGGCGGCGACGCCCTTGGCCGCGCGGACCAGGGCCCGGCTCTGGCGGGCGTCGAGGGCTTCGTCGGCGGACGGGCCCGCGATGACCTCGCCGGTCACCCAGGCGGCGAAGTCGCCGTCCAGCTCCTCCGGTGTCACCGGCCGCTCGTACGGCCAGGCGTCGTAGAGGACGACCAGGTCGACCGTCCGGCCGGAGGCCTCCAGCAGGCGGGCGACCTCGTAGGACAGCACCCCGCCCAGCGACCAGCCCATGACGACGTACGGGCCGTCCGGGTGGGTCGCGGTGATCAGGTCCGCGTAGCGCCGGGCCAGCGCGTCGAGCGACTCCACCGCCTTGAAGCGGCCGTGGCTCTCCGTCACCTGGATGCCGTAGACCGGCTGGTCCCGCTCCAGGTGCGGCAGGACGGAGCTGTAGCACCAGCTGAGGCCGCCGATGGGGTGGATGCAGAAGACCGGACGGCTGCTCGCCGCGCCGCGCCGCAGCTCGATGACGTTGGCGTACGGGTCGGTCGGGGCCTCGTCCAGCCGGGCCGCGAGGCCCGCGGCGGTGGGCGATTCGAACAGCGTCGCGATGCCGATCTCGGCGCCGAGCAGGGCGCGGATCCGGCCGGTCAGGCGGGTCGCCAGCAGCGAGTGACCGCCCAGTTCGAAGAACGAGTCGTCCGGGCCGACCCGCTCCAGCCCGAGCTCCTGCGCGAACAGCCGGACCAGGACGGCCACCCGCGGGTCGTCCGGGGCGTCGCCGCCGTCCGGGCCGGCCCCGGCGGGGCCGTTCGCCGCGGGGCCGTCGGCCGCGGGGGCGGGCAGGGCCTTGCGGTCCAGTTTCCCGCTGGGCGTCAGCGGCAGGCGGTCGATGACCACCACGTCGCCGGGGACCAGGTACTCCGGCAGGTGCTCGGCCGCGTACCGCCGCAGTGCGGCGGCGCGGTCCCGGTCCTGAGGAGCCTGCTGGGCCTGCGGGTCCTGGGCGTCCTGTGGGTCCTGGGCGTCCTGGGCGTCCTGACCGTCCGCCAGGACGGCGTAGGCCACCAGCCGGACGTCGCCCGGTCGGTCCTCGCGGGCGATCACCGCGGCGTGGGCGACCTCCGGGTGGCCGGTGAGCACCGCCTCGACCTCGCCGGGCTCGACGCGGAAGCCCCTGATCTTGATCTGCTCGTCCGTCCGGCCGAGGAAGACCAGCTCGCCGTCCGCGGTCCACCGCACCAGGTCGCCGGTGCGGTACAGCCTCCCGCCACCGGGCGTGCCGAAGGGGTCGGGCAGGAAGCGCTCGGCGGTCAGCGCGGGCCGGTTCAGGTAGCCGGTGGCCAGTCCGGCGCCCGCGAGGTACAGCTCCCCGGGCACGCCGGGCGGGACGGGGCGCTGCCGCGCGTCCAGCACGTACACCCGGGTGTTCGCCACCGGCCGGCCGATCGGGACGGCTTGCGGCACCCCGTCGACGGTACGCACGGTCGCGCACACCGTGGACTCGGTGGGGCCGTAGGCGTTGACCACCTTCGCGAAGTGGCGGGCCGCGTCGAGGACGGCGGGCGTGCAGGCCTCACCGGCGGTGATCAGCGTGACCCCGGCGACGTCCTCGTCGAACTCGGTGGCGAGGACCACGGCGGGCGGCAGGGTGGCGTGGGTGATGCCGTGGACGCGCAGGAAGTCGGCCAGGGCCGGGCCGGGGACCCGGTCGGACTCCGGGACGACGACCAGGCACCCGCCGGTCAGCAGCGCCATCCAGGTGTCCCAGACGGAGGCGTCGAAGCTCATCGAGGCGAACTGCAGCACCCTGCTGTCGCCGTCGACGCCGAGCGTCGCCGCCTGGGCGCTCACCATGCTGGGAATGCCGCGGTGGGAGACCACCACGCCCTTCGGCCGGCCGGTGGAGCCCGAGGTGTAGATGACGTACGCCGGGTGGGCGGGGAGCAGCGGTGCGGTGCGGTCCGCGTCGGCGGGCGCGGTGGCCGGCCGGTCCGCGACCGAGCGCCGCACGTCCTCGTCGTCCAGCGCCAGGACCGGGAGGCCGGGGCCGCCGGGCAGGGCGGCGGCGACCTCCCCGGTGCTGAGCACACAGGCCGGGGCCGCGTCGTCGAGCATGAACGCGACGCGGTCGGCGGGGTAGGACGGGTCGACCGGGAGGTAGGCCGCCCCGGCCTTCAGGACCGCGAGCAGGGCCACCACGACCTGCTCCGAGCGCGGCAGGGCGAGGGCCACCAGCCGGCCCGGCCCGATGCCGCGGGCGATCAGCTCGTGCGCCAGCCGGTTGGCGCGGGCGTCGAGTTCGGCGTACGTCAGCTCGGTGTCCAGGTACCGCACCGCCGGGGCGGCGGGGGTGTGCGCGGCGCGGGCGGCGAACAGCTCGGGCACCGTGCCCGCCGGCACCTCGGTGGCGGTGTCGTTCCAGTCCCGCAGGACCCGCTGCCGCTCCCGGGTGCTCAGCAGCTCCACCTCGCCGACCCGGCGGCCCGGGTCGGCGGCCATCGCCTCCAGCACCAGCACCAGCCGGTCGGCGATGCCCTCGACGGTGGCGTGGTCGAACAGGTCGGCGTCGTACCCGATCGCGGCGACCAGGCCGGTGGCCGGTCCGGCCGCATGGTCGGCGCCCGGGCGTTCGCCGAACACGAAGGACAGGTCGAAGGCGGAGATCCCCATGCTCAGGTCGAGCGGGGCGACCGCCAGCCCCGGGAGGGCGAGCTCCGCGCTGATGCTGTTCAGCATGGAGACGCTCACCTGGAACAGCGGGTTGGCGCCGGGGACCCGGGCCGGGTTGAGCGCCTCGACCAGGGTCTCGAACGGGACGTCCTGGTGGGCGTAGGCGCCGAGGTCGGTCTCCCGGACCCGGCCGAGGAGTTCGGTGAAGGTCGGGTCGCCCGAGAGGTCGGTGCGCAGCACCAGGGTGCTGGCGAAGAAGCCGACGAGGCCGTCCAGCACGGCGTCGGCGCGCCCGGAGGTGGCCGTGCCCAGCGGGATGTCGGGCCCGGCGCCGGAGCGGGACAGCACCACGCCCACCGCGGCCTGCAGCGCCATGAACACGGTGCAGTCGTGGGCCCGCGCGACGGCCGTCAGGGCGGCGTGCAGGGCCGGCCCGACCTCGATCGCGACCTCCCCGCCGCGCAGGCTGACGGTGCCCGAGCGCGGCCGGTCGAAGGGCAGCGCGAGCTGGTCGGGAATGCCGGCCAGCGCCCGGCGCCAGTACTCGGTCTGCTGGGAGAGCCGGCTCGCCGGGTCGTCCTCGGCGCCGAGCAGGTCCCGCTGCCAGAGCGTGAAGTCGGCGTACTGGACGGGCAGTGGCGGCCGGGCCGGCGCGGTGCCGGTGCGGCGCGCCGCGTAGGCCTCGGCGAGGTCGTCGAGCAGCGGTTCCAGGGACCAGCCGTCGCAGGCCACGTGGTGGACGACCAGCAGGAGGACGTGCTCGTCCGGGGCGAGGCGGAACAGTCGGGCGCGCAGGGCGGGTTCGGTGGTGAGCCGGAAGACCCTCCGGCTCTCCTCGGCGAGTTCGGCGTCCAGCGCGTCCGGCGTGGTGTCGGTGACGGTCAGTTCCGTCCGGGCGTCCCGGCCGGTCAGCACCTGCTGCCAGGGCCGGCCGTCCTCGGTGGGCAGGACGGTGCGCAGCGACTCGTGCCGGTCGACGACGTCGGCCAGGGCGGCGGTGAGCGCCCCGACGTCCAGGGCGCCGGAGAGGCGGGCCGCGTACGGGATGTTGTAGGCCGCCCCGCCGTCGAGCTCGTTGAGGAACCACAGGCGGCGCTGGGCGAAGGACAGCGGCAGGCGGTCCGGGCGGGCGGTGGGGCGCACGGCCGGGCGGGCCTGCTGCCCGAGGTCGACGAGCGCGGCCAGGCCGGCCGGGGTCGCGGCCTCGAACACGGCCCGGATGGACAGTTCCACGCCGAGGGCGGAGCGGATCCGGTCGACCAGCCGGATGACCAGCAGCGAGTGCCCGCCGAGTTCGAAGAAGGCGTCCTCGACGCCGACCCGGTCGACCTCCAGGACCTCGGCGAACAGGGCGCACAGGGCGGCTTCGGTGGCGTTCGCGGGCTCCCGGCCGGCGGAGCGGGCGGAGAGTTCCGGCGCGGGCAGGGCGGCGCGGTCGACCTTGCCGTTGCGGGTCAGCGGCAGGGCGTCCAGGACCACGACGGCGGCGGGGACCATGTGGGCGGGCAGGTGGCGGGCGGCGAAGTCGCGCAGGTCGTGGGTGGCCGCGCCGTCGGGGCAGGCCGCGTAGGCGACGAGCCGGAGGTCGCCGGGGGCGGACTCGTGGACGACCACGGTGACGCCCTGGACGGACGGGTGCCGGGCGATCGCGGCCTCGACCTCGCCGAGTTCGATCCGGAAGCCGCGGATCTTGACCTGGTCGTCGGTGCGGCCGCAGTACTCCAGTTCACCGGCGGCGTTCCAGCGGCCGAGGTCGCCGGTGCGGTAGAGCCGGCCGCCGGGCTCGGCGCCGAACGGGTCCGGGAGGTAGCGCTCGGCGGTCAGCGCGGGGCGGGCGAGGTAGCCGCGGGCCACGCCGGGACCGCCGACGTGGATCTCGCCGACGACCCCGGTGGGCGACGGCTCGCCGCGGGCGTCCAGGACGACCAGCCGCCAGCCCGGGATGGTCCCGTCGATGGGGGAGACGTTGCCCCCGGTTGCGCTGCCGGTGGCGGTCGCGGCTTCCACACCGGGCATCACCCGCCAGGTCGTGAGCACCGTGTTCTCGGTGGCGCCGTAGGCGTTCACCAGCCGGGTGGTGTCCGCGGGGTACCGGCGCTGCCACTTGCCGACGGTCGCGAGGTCGAGCGCCTCGCCGCCGAGCACGACCATCCGCAGCCGCAGCGCGTCCAGCGGGTGCCGTTCCTCCCGGGCCACGAACTGCCGGAAGGCGGACGGCGTCTGGCTCAGGACGGTGACCCCTTCGCGGGCCAGCAGCGCGTGCAGCGCGTCCGGGTCCATCCCCGCCTCGCGGGGGACGACGACCAGGCGGCCGCCGAAGGCCAGCGGGCCCCAGATCTCCCAGACCGAGAAGTCGAAGGCGAGCGAGTGGAACAGCGTCCACACGTCGGTGTCCGAGGCGTCCGAGAGGAGCTGCGTGGAGGCCAGGAGCACGGCGAGGTTGCCGTGGGTGACCTCGACGCCCTTCGGCCGGCCGGTGGAGCCCGAGGTGTAGATGACGTAGGCGAGTTCGGCGGGCCCGGGCAGCACCGGCGCCGGAACGGCGGCGTCGGTCGTCCGGGTGACGTCGAGGGTGCGCCACGGCCCGTCCGGGACGCGGTCGCGGGCCCCGGGGTCGGTCAGGACGATCGGGACCCGGGCGTCGCCGAGGATGAACTCCAGGCGGGCCGGCGGGTAGTCGGGGTCGACGGGGACGTAGGCGGCGCCGAGCCGCAGCACGCCGAGCACGGCGGCGACCAGGTCGACGGAGCGGCCGAGGCAGAGCCCGACGCGGTCGCCGCGCCGGACGCCGGCCTCGGCCAGCAGGGCCGCGATCCGGCCGGCGCGCTCGTCGAGCTGCCGGTAGGTCAGCCGGGTGCCGATGCCGTCGCTGACGGCGACGCGGTCGCCGGCCGCCGCGACCTGCGCCGCGAAGCGCTCGACCGCCGACGGCCGCACCTCGGGCAGCACGCCCTCGGGCCCGTTGCCCAGGTCGAGCAGCCACTGCCGCTCGGCCGCGTCCATCACCGGGAGTTCGCCGACCGGCCGCGCCGGCTCGGCCAGCGCCCCGGCGAGCAGCAGCTGCCAGCGGCGGGCCAGGGCCTCGACCGTGGCCCGGTCGAACAGGTCCTCGGCGTACTCCAGCACGCCGCTCAGGCCGGCCGGCTGCCCGTCCGCACGGTGTTCGGTGAGGCCGAGGCTGAGGTCGAACTTGGCCGCTCCGGCGCCGAACGGCTCCTCGGTGACCGTCAGGCCGGGCAGGACCAGGCCGCCGTCCCCGTCCGCCTCCAGCGAGAAGCTCACCTGGAAGAGGGGGTTGCCGGTCGCCGTACGGACGGGGTTGACGGCCTCGACCACCCGGTCGAAGGGGACGTCCTGGTGGGCGAAGGCCGTCAGGGCCGTACGCCGCACCCGCTTCAGGAGCTCGGCGAAGCTCGGGTCGCCCGAGCAGTCGACCCGGAACACCAGGGTGTTGACGAAGAACCCGACGAGTTCCTGCAGGTCCTCGTCGGTACGGCCGTCCACCGGCGCGCCGATCGGGATGTCGGTGCCCGCCCCCAGCCGGTTCAGCAGCGCCGCGAACGCCGTCTGCAGTGCCACGAACGGTGTGACCCGGTGCTCGCGGGCCAGCCGCGCCAGCGCCCGGTGCGTGTCGGCGTCGACCTCGAAGCGCACCGTCCCGGCCGGCGAGGGGCCGGCCGTCGGCGGCCGCGGCCGGTCCCGGGGGAGCGTCAGCTCCTGCGGGGAGCCGCGCAACTCCTCCCGCCAGTGATCGAGTTGCCGGGACAGGAGGCTCTGCGGGTCGTCCTCGGAGCCGAGCGCCGCGCGCTGGCGCACCGCGTGCTCCGGGTACTCCAGGGGCAGCGCGGGCCAGACCGGCCCGGCGCCGGCCAGACGCGCGGCGTAGGCCGTGCCGAGGTCGCGCTCCACGAGGCCGAGGGACCAGCCGTCCGCGGCGATGTGGTGGACCACCAGGACCAGCACGTGTTCCGTCGGACCGGTAGCGAACAGCCGTGCCAGCACCGGGAGTTCGGAGGTCAGGTCGAACTCGTGGCGGCAGGCCAGGTCGACCAGCCCCGGCACCTCGTCGGCGGCGCACTCGGCGGACTCCACCGTGAACCGCCCGGCGACGTCGCCGGCCGCCACGACCTCCTGCCACGGCTCGCCGGCGACCTCCGGGAACACCGTCCGCAGCGCCGCGTGGCGGCGGACGACGTCGCCGAGCGCCGCGGTGAGCGCCGTCCGGTCCAGGGGGCCGGAGATCCGGACCACCCGGGGCATGTTGTACCCGGCCCGGAACTCCCCGAGCCTGGAAAGGAACCACAGCCGCTGCTGTGCCAGGGACAGCGGCAGCCGGCCGGCACCCGCCGCGGCGGGTGTGTGCGGCGAGCGGGGTGCCGGGACGGGAGCCGACCCGTCTCCCCGGGCGTCCAGACCGTGTGACATCAGATGTACCTCCAACTCCGTCCCGAACGATGGTGACTAGGCGCTGCGCAGGCTCTTGGGCCGCATGTCGGTCCAGTTGCGCTCGATCCACTCCAGGCAGTCCGCCTTCTTGCCGCGGGCCCCGGCGTCCAGCCAGCCGGGCGGGTTCTCCCGCTCCTGGGGCCAGATCGAGTACTGCTCCTCGTCGTTCACCACGACCTTGTAGTCCAGGTCGAGTTCGTCGTCGGACATGGCAACCTCCACAGCGAAACGGGATGGGATGACGGGGTGGTGCGGGTCCTGCGGGTCCTGCGGGTCCTGCGGGTGCTACGGGTTCTGTGCGTCCTGCGGCTTCCGCGCGCCTCCGCGGTTTCGCGGGGCCCGGCGGCCGTCAGGCGGACAGGTGGCGCGCGAGTTCCGCGACCGTGGGGTTGAGCTGGACGTCGACCGGCCTGAGCTGGACGCCGAACTCGCGCTTGATCCGGAAGGCGATCTGCACGGCCCGGATGGAGTCGCCGCCGAGGTCGAAGAAGTCGTCCTCCGCGCCGACGTGCTCCACCGAAAGGACCTCCGCCCACAGGCGGGCCAGGCCCTCCTCCAGCGGGGTGTGCGGCGCCACGCGCCCGGCCGGGTCGGGGGCGGAGCGCACGGGTGCGGGCAGCGCGGCGCGGTCCACCTTGCCGCTCGGCGAGAGCGGCAGCGCGTCCAGCACCACCACCGCCGAGGGCACCATGTACGCCGGCAGCCGGCGGCCCAGCCAGGCACGCACCTCGTCGGCCGAGAGCGTGCCGGATGCGGCCGGTACCGTGCCGGACGGGGCCGCGCCGGACGCGGCCGGGACGACGTAGCCGACCAGCCGGCGCTCCGCGCCCTCGCCGAGCGCGGTGGCGGCGCCGGCCGCGACCCCGGGGTGTGCCCGCAGGTGCGACTCGACCTCGCCGAGTTCGATCCGCAGGCCGCGGATCTTCACCTGGTCGTCGGTGCGGCCCAGGTACTCGAGTTCGCCGCCGGCCGTCCACCGGGCCACGTCGCCGGTCCGGTACAGGCGTGCCCCGGGCACGTCGCCGGACGGGTCGGGGACGAAGCGCTCGGCGGTCAGTCCCGGCCGCCCCAGGTACCCGCGGGCCACACCGGCGCCGCCGATGCAGAGCTCCCCGCGTGCCCCGGGCGGCACCGGCCGTCCCGTCCCGTCCAGGACGTGGGCGACGGCGCCGGG
Source organism: Kitasatospora sp. NPDC059577 (assembly GCF_042735475.1). Classification (NCBI taxonomy): domain Bacteria; kingdom Bacillati; phylum Actinomycetota; class Actinomycetes; order Kitasatosporales; family Streptomycetaceae; genus Kitasatospora; species Kitasatospora sp. NPDC059577. The sequence goes on from NZ_JBHWBZ010000001.1 coordinate 462,398, forward strand.
CACGGCCCGGCCGATCAGGACGTCGCCGTCCGTGGCGCAGCGGTGGGCCGTCGCGTAGACGGTGGCCTCGGTCGGGCCGTAGGCGTTGACCAGTTCGGCCACCGCGGCCCAGCGCGCGGCGAGCGGCGCCGGGAGCGCCTCGCCCGCGACGACGACCCGGCGCAGCGCGGGCAGGTCGGCGGGTTCCAGACCGGCCAGGACGCTCGGCGGCATCGAGACGACGGTCGGCCGGTGCGCGCGGATCGCCGCGACCAGTCCCTCGCCGACGCGGTCGGCCCCGCCGGGGGAGACGACGAAGGTGGCGCCGGTGGTCAGGGCGGACACCAGGTCCGCGACCGACACGTCGAAGCTCAGCGACGCGAACTGGAGCAGCCGGTCGTCGGGGCGCAGGGCCATGACCTCGTCCGCGACGGCCACCAGGTTGTCCAGCGACCGCCACTCGACCTCGACCCCCTTGGGGGTGCCGGTGGAGCCCGAGGTGTAGATGACGTAGGCGAGTTCGGCGGCCTCCGGGCGGACGGCCCCGGTGTGGACGGCCTCCGTCGCCCCGGTGGTGTCGAGGGTGCGCCAGGGGCCCGCGGGGACGCGGTCGGTGCTGCCGGGGTCGGTGAGGACGAGCGGGACGTCCGCGTCCTTGAGGACGAACTCGATCCGGCTCGCCGGGTAGTCGGGGTCGACGGGGACGTAGGCGGCGCCCAGGCGCCAGACGGCGAGGACGGCGGCGACCAGGTCGACGGAGCGGCCGAGGCAGAGCCCGGCGCGGTCGCCGCGGCCCACTCCGGCCCCGGCGAGCAGGGCGGCGAGCCGGGCGGCGCGCTCGTCGAGTGCGCGGTAGGTCAGCCGTCCGCCGGTCGCGTCGGCGACGGCGACGGCGTCACCGTTCGACGCGACCTGTGCCGCGAACCGCTCCAGGACGCCCTGCGGGGCGACGGCCCCGGTGCGCGGACCGGCCGGGGCCGGCACCGCACCGGCGGGTGTGCTTCCCGGCCCGGCGGGCGTGCGCGCCACCTCGACGAACTCGCCTTTCGGATCGGGGAGTTCGCCGTCCGGGTCGGTGACCAGGGCTTCGACGGCCCGGACGTGCTGCTCGGCGATCTCCTCGATCCGGGCCGGGGTCAGCCGGTGGGCGTCGTAGTCGATGCAGAGCTGCAGGCCGTCCGTCAGCGGGTTGCGGAAGAACGTGACGGTGAGCGGGACGTCGGCCGGCTCCACCCGGCGGCTGGCGGTCAGCTCGCCCAGGCCGCTGAGCAGGTCCGCGTGCTCGCCGCCGCCCATGGTGTCGCGCATGACGTGGAAGTTGTTGAAGGTGAAGTTCGTCGTGAACAGGTCGCGTCCGCCGGCGAGTTGCCGGATCCGGGCGAGCGGCATCCGGCGGTGCGGCAGGATCCGGGCCTCCGCCTCGAAGACGCGGCGGACCAGGTCGGAGCGGCGTCCGCCGCCCACCGCGAGCCGGAACGGGACGGTGTTGAGGAACAGCCCGCGGGCCTCCGTCCCGCCGGTCTCCTCCAGCCGGCCGTTGAGCGTGACCCCGCAGCAGACGTCGTCGAGACCGGTCTGCGCCGCGATCACCTGGAGGTGCGCCGCGAGCAGGACGGTCTTCTCGGGGACGCCGAGGCGCTTGGCGAGCGCCCCGACCCGCGGGCCGAGGCCCGCCGGCAGGTGCGCGTCGCGCCAGCCGTAGCCGTCGACCACGCCGCTGGCGCCGTCGCCGCGCAGGGCCTGTCCGGCGGGCCGGGGCGGCTGCCCGGTGGGTGCCGGGAGCTGCGGCAGGGTGTGTCCGGCGAGGGTCTCGGACCAGAACCGCCGGGCCTCGGGCGAGGCCGACGCGCGCTGCTCCAGGGCGACGAAGTCGCGGTAGACCGAGGCCGGGGGCGGGAGTTGCGCCAGGCCCCGGCCGTCCAGGAGGCGGGTGTAGTGCAGCAGGATCTCGGTGATCGTCGACCACAGGCTCCAGCCGTCGAGGATGGAGTGGTGCTCGACCAGCGTCCACTGGAAGCTGTCGTCGCCGAGCACCTGGACGGCGAGGCGCAGCATCGGCGGCTGCTCCACGTCGAACGGGCGGCGCTCCCGCTCCATCAGCTCGTCGACGGCCCGGTCCTGCTCCGCCGGTGCCAGCGCCCGCAGGTCCTCGACCAGGAGGGGCACCTCGGCCTCGCGGTGGACGAGTTGCAGCGGCTCGTCGTAGTTCGCCAGGTCGAATCCGGTCCGCAGGACGGGGTGCCGGGCGACCACGGCCCGGACGGCGCGGCGGAACGCCTCCTCGTCGAAGCGGTACGGCAGGCGGTAGCTCGCCGCGTTGACGTAGGGCAGCACCCGGGGGTCGGACGCCATGTGGTAGATCATCCCGACCTGGAGCGCCGTCATGGGGTAGGCGTCGTCGAGGCCGGCTCCGGGGCCGTCGGCGATCCGGGCCCGGTCGGCTGCGGAGAGCAGCTCGAAGGGCTCGGTGCGCGCGCGGTCGGCGGCCGTGTCGGCGGCGGCCGCGAGGTCGGCGAGGGTGCGGTGCCGGTAGATCTGGGCGACGGCGATGCCCAGGCCGCGCCCGCGGGCGAGCGCGGCGACCTGCACGGCGCGGATGGAGTCGCCGCCGAGGTCGAAGAAGCCGTCGTTCGCGCCGACCTTCTCGACCTGGAGGATCTCGGCCCAGATTTCGGCGAGGGCCTCCTCGGCGGGGGTGCCGGGTGCCACGAAGGCGGCGGCGTCGCCGGAGAACTCCGGTGCGGGCAGGGCGGCGTGGTCGACCTTGCCGTTGCGGGTCAGGGGCAGGGCGTCGAGGACGACGACCGCGGCGGGGACCATGTGGGCGGGCAGGTGGCCGGCGGCGAAGTCGCGCAGGTCGCGGGCGTCCGTGCCGTCGGGGCAGGCCGCGTAGGCGACGAGCCGGCGGTCGCCGGGGGCGGACCCGTGGACGAGCGCGGTGACGCCCCGGACGGACGGGTGGCGGCCGATCGCGGCCGCCACATCGCCGAGTTCGATCCGGAAACCGCGGATCTTGTCCGGGTCGGGGGTGCGGCCCCACTAATCCAGCCGACCGGCGGGGGTGCCGCCGGCGAGGTCGCCGCAGCGGTACAG
>NZ_JBHWBZ010000001.1:465477-493405 GCF_042735475.1 Kitasatospora sp. NPDC059577
GGGGGGGGGGGGGGGGGGGGGGGGGGCGCGGGGCGCGCGGGGGGGGGGGGGGGGCCCGGGGCGCGGGGGGGGGGGGCCCCGGGCGGGGGGGGGGGGGGGCCGCCGGGCCCCCCCACTTCGCCGAGTTCGATCCGGAAACCGCGGATCTTGACCTGGTCGTCGTTGCGGCCGCAGTACTCCAGCTCACCGGCGGCGGTCCAGCGGGCGAGGTCGCCGCTGCGGTACAGGCGGGCGCCGGGCACGTCGGTGAACGCGTCGGGGACGAAGCGTTCGGTGGTGAGGTCCGGTCGTCCGAGGTAGCCCCGGGCCACGGCGTCGCCGCCGACGTACAGTTCGCCGCGCACCCCGACCGGTACCGGCTGCCCGTGGTCGTCCAGGACGAGCGTGCGGTAGCCCGGGAGGGCCCGGCCGATCGGGCTGCTGCCGGTCTCGATCCGCTCCTCGTCCAGGACCTGCCAGGTGACGTGGACGGTGGTCTCGGTGATGCCGTACATGTTGACGAGGACGGGGCGGTCGGGGGTGTGGCGGCGCCACCAGGTGCGGACCGAGGCCAGGTCGAGCGCCTCGCCGCCGAACACCACCAGGCGCAGGCTCAGTTCGTCCAGCGGATGGCGCTCCTCCTCGGCGACGAGCTGGCGGAACGCGGACGGCGTCTGGTTCAGGACGGTGACGCGCTCGCGCACCAGCAGGTCGCGGAAGGCGGCGGGGTCGCGGGTCACGTCGCGCGGGACGACCACCACGCGCCCGCCGTGGGCGAGGGCGCCCCAGATCTCCCAGACCGAGAAGTCGAAGGCGAAGGAGTGGAACAGCGACCAGACGTCGGTCTCGTGCAGGCCGACGGTCTGCGCGCCGGCGTCCAGCAGCGCGGCGAGGTTGCCGTGGGTGACCTCGACGCCCTTCGGGGTGCCGGTGGAGCCGGAGGTGTAGATGACGTACGCGGGGTCGCCGGCCTCCGGGCGGACCGGCCCGGTGTGCGCGGCGTCCGTGGCCCGGCTGGTGACGAGGGTGCGCCAGGGGCCCGCCGGGACCCGGTCGGCCGTGTCGGGGTCGGCGAGGACGAGCGGGACCCGGGCGTCGCCGAGGACGTACGCGATCCGGCCGGTGGGGTTGTCGGGGTCGACGGGGACGTAGGCGGCGCCGAGCCGCCAGACGGCGAGGACGGCGGCGACCAGGTCGACGGAGCGGTCGAGGCAGAGCCCGACCCGGTCGCCCCGGGTGACCCCGGCCCCGGCGAGCAGCGCGGCGAGTCGGGCCGCACGCTCGTCGAGCTGCCGGTAGGTCAGCCGGGCGCCGGTGCCGTCGCTGACCGCGACGCGGTCACCGGCCGCCGCCACCCGCGCGGCGAACCGCTCCGGCGCCGACGGGCGCACCCGGGGGGTCTCGGCCGTCCCGACGAGCTGCGCCCGCTCCTCGGCGGACAGCAGTTCGGCCCGGGCCACGGGCGCGTCCGGCGCGGTCAGCAGGGAGCCGAGCAGCCGGCACCAGTGCCCGGCCAGGCGCTCGACCAGCTCCGCGTCGATCAGCTCGGTCCGGTGCTCGACCTCGATCTCGATCCGCTCGCCGTCGTCGTTGACGTTCCAGGTGAGGTCGAACTTGGCGGTCGCGGTGTTCACCGGGACGTGGGCGGTCTCCAGGCCGGCCATCGGCGGTGCGGCGTGCCCGCGGGCGTAGCCGAACAGGATCCGGAACAGCGGCGAGCCGTCCCGGTCGGTGCCGAGCCGCCGGGCGAGGTCCTCCAGGGCGACGTCCTGGTGCTCCAGGGCGTCGATGAACGCGTCCCGGGCGGTGCGGAGCAGCCCGGTGAAGCCGGTGTCCGGGCCGGTGGTGATCCGCAGCGGGACGACCTTGACCAGGCAGTCCACCAGCCGGTCCGTCTCCGGGTCGTCGCGGCCCGCCAGCGAGGTGCCGATGACGAGGTCCTGCTGCCCGCTGTAGCGGGTGAGCAGCGCGGCGAACCCGGCGAGGAGCGTCATGGCGGGGCTCACCCGGTGGGTGCGGCCGAACGCGCGGACGGCGGCGGACAGGGCGTCGGGCAGGACGAACCGGGAGGTCGTGCCCCGGTTGGTGCGGGTCGTCGTCCGGTGTCCGGAGCCGAACAGCTCCGTCGCCGCGGGGGCGTCGCGCAGCGTCCGCTCCCAGAAGGCGAGGTTCTCCGCGGCCGTCGCGGCGTCCACCGGCGGGAGCGCGGGCTCCCGCGGCGCCTCGTCGGGCCCGGGCGCGCGCTCCGGGCCGGCCCGGTAGTGGGCGGCGAGGTCCTCCAGCAGGACGTCCACCGACCAGCCGTCGCTCACCAGGTGGTGGGAGACCAGCAGCAGGAAGCACCGGTCCTCGGCGTACCGGAGGACGGACACCCGCAGCAGGGCGTCGACGGCGAGGTCGAAGGGCCGGGCGATCTCCTCGGCCATGGCCTGCCGGGCCGCCGCCTCGTCGGGCAGCCGCAGGTCGCGGACCGGGACGTCGGAGTGGTCGAGGACGGTGCGGCGGGGGAGGCCCGCGGCGGAGGAGAACCTCGTCCGCAGCGCGCGGTGGCGGCGGACGAGCGCCGCGACGGCGTCGCGCAGCCCGTCCGCGGACAGCTCGCCCCGCAGGTGCAGCGCGGCCGGCACGTTGTAGACCGGCTGCCCCGGGTTGACCTGCTCGGCCAGCCAGATGCCCTGCTGCGTCGGCGACACGGGTAGCGAGTGGGTCATGGTGCTCAACTACTTTCCTGATCGGCGGTCTGCCGCTGCCGGTGCTCGTCCGCCCGCGCCAGCCGGATGACCCTGACGGTCCTGTACAGGCCCGGGAGGTCGGGCTCGTGCGCTTCGATGTACGCCGCCAGCGCGGTGACCGTCCCGTCGACGAGCAGGACGCGCAGCGGCACCGTGACGGACAGCTCGCGCCGCAGCCGCGCCACGATCCGCGTCGCGGTCAGCGAGTAGCCGCCGAGCGCGAAGAAGTCCTGGTCGGCGCCGACGGCGTCCACGCCGAGTTCGTCGGCCCAGAGGTCGGCCAGGACGGTTTCGAGGGCGGCGCGCCGGCTGGAGGCCGGGGCCGCGTCGTCGGCGTCCGGCTGCTGCGCGGGGGCGGCCGCGGGCTGCGCGTCGGCGCGGTCCGGCGCCGCCGGCTCCCCGGCGGGCAGCCACCGGTCGGCCCGCAGCTCCGGGTCCCGCACCACGGCCGCGAGGAGCGACAGGTAGTGCTCGACGAACCGGGCGACGCGCGCGGCGTCGTAGTGGTCCGCCCGGTACTCGACGTTGCCGATGGTCCCCGCGGTGGTGGATTCCAGCGTCACCATCAGCCCGAACTTGGCCGAGCCGACCCGGACGGGCACCTCCTCGGCCGTGGCGCCCGGGAGGGCGAGCCGCACCGGGTCGACGTTCAGCAGCTCGAAGATGACCGAGGTCAGCGGCGAGCCCGGGGCGCCGTGGAGCCGCCGCTCGCGCAGCGCGGTCTCCAGCGGGTAGTCCTGGTGGGTGTAGGCGTCGATGACGGTGCGCTTCGCGCGGTCCAGGACCTCGCGGAACGCGAGCCCGTCGGACAGCGCCGTGCGCAGCTGTACCAGGTTGACGAACGAGCCGACCGACGCTTCGAGTTGCGGGTGGCCGCGGCCGGCGACGGAGGTGCCGACGGTGAGGTCGTGCTGGCCCGAGTAGCGGTGGAGCAGCCCGAGGAACGCGGCGTAGAGCACCATGAACGGGGTCGTGCCGCTGCGCCGGCCGAGCTCCTCGACCTCGCCGAGCAGTGCGGCGGGGATCTCGAAGCGGTGGCAGCCGCTGCGCAGGCCGGGGCCGGCGTCGGAGCGGCGCAGCACCGTCAGGTCCACCTCGGGGGCGCCGACGACGCTCTCCCGCCAGTGCTCCCCCAGCGCGGGCAGCCGTTCGGCCAGCACGTCCCGGTGCCAGGCCGCGTAGTCCAGGTAGCCGGTGCGCGCGCCGTCCTGCGCCGGGTCCTCCGCCGCGGTGGCCCCGGTGGCGTACAGGGTGCCGAGTTCGTCGACGAGGTGGGCCAGCGACCACTGGTCGCAGACGATGTGGTGGACCACGAGGACCAGCGCCCAGTCGTCGGCCGCCAGGCGCACGAGCACCACCCGCAGCGCGTTCTCGGCCAGGTCGAAGGGCGCGTCGACGGTGCGCTCGACCAGTTCGGCGAGGGCCGCCTCGTCGAGTCCGGGCAGCTCGACGACCTCGAAGGGGGCCGCCTCGACCGGGGCGACGGTCTGCACCGGGCCGGCGTCCGACTCGGTGATCCGCAGCCGCAGGGCGTCGTGACGCCGCACCAGTCCGTCCAGGGCGCGCCGCAGCGCCTGCGGGTCCACGGTGCCGCGCAGCCGCCAGTACAGCGGGAAGTTGTACTGGGCCGCTCCCGGGTTGAGCTGTTCGGCGAGCCAGATCCCGGTCTGCGCGGAGCTGAGCGGGTGGGCGCCGCCGGTGGGTGCGGCCGGGATGGGGCGCACCGTCGTGGGCGCGGCCCGGTCGATCCGGTCGGCGAGTTCGGCCAGCGTGGGGTGGTGGAAGAGGTCCTCCACGGTGATCTCGACGCCGAGGACGGTGCCCGTCCGCATGGCGACCCGGGCGGCCAGCAGGGAGTGCCCGCCCAGGGCGAAGAAGTCGGAGCCGGTCTCGATCTCGGCGGCGGAGACGTCCAGCACCTCGGCCCAGATGCCCTGCAGGACGCCCTCGGTGGCGGTCAGTCCGGGGGCGTCGGGCGTCGCCGGGGCGGCCTGCGTCGCGTCCGGGTCCGGGGCCGCGTCCTCCTCGACGTCGAGCACGGGCAGGTCCGGCGAGTCCCGCAGCGCCACCAGCACCTGCCGGACGGAGTCGCAGAAGGCCGTCACGGTGGCGGGGTCGTAGAGGTCGCGGTCGTACTCGCAGCCGGCCTCCTTGCGCTCCGGGTCGAGGCTGAGCACGAGGTCCCGGTCGGCGAGCCGGGGTCCGATGCCCCGCCACTCCTCGGCCGGGCGCCCGAACAGCACCGCGACGCCGGAGCGGCCCGCGGTTCCCTGCCCGGAGGTTCCCTGACCGGCGCCGGATCCTGCGTCGGATCCGGCGTCGAGTTCGGCGTCGAGTTCGGCGTCCAGCCGGCCGAGGGCCACCGTCGCGGCGGTCCGGCCGCCCAACGCGACCTCGACGTCGAGGAGCCGGGCCGGCCCGAAGACCGTGCCGACGGCGAGCGCGGTGCGGCCGCGCCGGTGACGGGCGGCCAGGGCGGCGGCGACCGCGGCGACCGCCGCCGTCTGCGGCTCGATCCCGTACCGGGCCGAGACCTCGTTGACGCCCTCGGCGAAGGCGGCGCCGTCGAGGCCCACCGTGGCGCGCCGGAACTGCGTCACCGGCGGCCGCGGCCGGTCGGGCGGCAGGGTCGCGTGCGCGGCCGGCTGCCGGGGCTGGAAGAGGCTAGCCGACATCGGCGATCGACTCCTTGCCGTCCTTGCCGACCTTGCTGACCTTGCTGACCTTGCTGACCTCGGCGTCCTTCGCGGTCGCGGCGTCCTTCGCGGTCGCGGCGTCCTTGACGATGACGGTGCGGCCGAGGACGAGCGCGTCCAGCTTCGAGCGCAGGAAGGTGCGCAGGGCCTCCTGCGGGGTCGCGATGATCGGCTGGCCGCGCAGGTTGAAGGAGGTGTTCAGCACCACCGGGGTGCCGGTGCGCCGCCCGAAGGCGCTGATCAGCTCGAAGAACCGCGGGTTGCTCTCGGGGTGGAGCACCTGGACCCGGGCGCTGCCGTCGACGTGGGTCACCGCGCCGAGGTTGTCGCGCTGCTCGGCGCGGGTCTGCGTCACGAACAGCATGTGGGCGTACCGGGATTCGGTGCCGGGCTCGATCTCGAAGTAGTCGCCGGCGTCCTGGACGCGGACCACCGGTGCGAACGGCCGGAAGCTCTCGCGCTCCTTGACGACCTCGTTCAGGCGGTCGCGCATGGCCTCGGTCCGCGGGTCGGCGATGATGCTGCGGTTGCCGAGCGCGCGGGGACCGAACTCCATCCGGCCCTGGACCCACGCGGTGATGTTGCCGTCGGCCAGCAGCTCCGAGACGCCCTCGGCGAGTTCGGCGTCGGTGGCGTACTCGTGGACGGTGCAGCCCTGCGGCTCGCCGACCGCCGCCGCCAGCTCCTCGTCGGAGAACCCGGGGCCCCAGTACGGCATGGACATCCGGCCGGCCCGGGAGGACGCGGCGGCGTCCGCCGCGAGCGCCGCGCCGATCGCGGTGCCGTCGTCGCTGGAGGCCGGCTGGACGAAGATGTCGTCGAACAGGCGGCTGCGCGACACCAGGCCGTTGAGCGTGCAGTTCAGCGCGACGCCGCCGGCCAGGCAGAGCCGGTTCAGGCCGGTGCGCTCGCGGGCCGCGCGCAGGACGTGCAGCATCGCCTGCTCGGTGATCGCCTGCAGGGCGGCCGCGATGTCGGCGTGGTCCTGCGTCGAGGGCTGCCCCGGGAGCCGGGCGGGGCCGAGCACGGCGGCCAGCTCGCGCAGCACGCCCTCGTGGGTCTCGTGCTCGAAGGCCGTGCGGTCCCGGGCCAGCACGGGGACGGTGTAGGTGCCGTCCTCCCGCAGCCGCACCATGGCGGCGAAGCGGTCGTAGTAGCGCTGCGGGTCGCCGTAGGGCGCCAGGCCCATCACCTTGTACTCGTCCATGAAGGGGACGAAGCCGAGGTGGTGGGTGACCAGGCTGTAGAGGATCCCGACCGAGTGCATGGCCGGGATGGTGTGGAGCACCTCGATGGACTCGCCCCGGCCGACCGCGACGGTGAGGCTCTCCGACTCGCCCATCCCGTCGCTCACCACGATCAGCGAGTCCTCGAACCCGCTGGGGTAGAAGGTGCTGGCGGCGTGCGCCAGGTGGTGCGGGACGGGCCGGAAGCGGTCGGCCCAGGGCCGGCCGGGCAGGAACTTCTCGGCCAGCGCGAGCTGCGACTCCGTCGAGTACACCTCGCGGAACCTGGCCGAGGAGTAGGGGCTCCCGAAGCTTCCGGCCGGATCCCCGTAGGCGAAGCCGTGCGCCAGCACGTCGATGTCGTCGGGGCCCAGGCCGGCCTGCGCCAGGCAGAACTCGATGGCGTTGACCGGGAACGACCCGGTGGTCTTCTCCCCGGTGAACCGCTCCTCCGCGGCGGCGGCCACCACCTCGCCGTCGATCACCAGGGCCGCCGCGGAGTCGTAGCCCTGGGCGAACCTGTGCAACCGGGGATCGAGCCCGGGGAAAGCCTCCCGCTTGAATTCCAGTCCGCCGTTCAGCCCGCTGTAGCCGAGGACGCGCATAGTCTCCAACCTCCCGTCGATGCCACGCGAAATCGTTCGGCCCTCACGCTAGGCGGCGGGATCCCCGCACGTCGCCGCCCGTAGGTCGGGAACAGACCTGTACTTCGGTACGGCCGGGATTCCGGTCGAAAGGACGAGCGGGAAATCGTTGACCCGTGCGCGGTGCCGCTCCTAATGTGACCGGCGGACATGTCGAAGGAGCAGCGGATTCCGTCAGGATTCGCGTGAGCGACCGGGTGATAGGAGCCAGAGCTCGATGTGCGGAATAGCCGGGGTTTACGGACCCGACGACCCGGCCGGCCTGGACCCCGACGTCCTGACGGCCATGACCGACGTGCTGGTGCACCGGGGACCAGACGCGCACACCACCTGTCGGACCGGCGCGTTCACCGCCGGATTCCGCCGCCTGTCGCTGGTCGACCTGGCCGGCGGCGGACAGCCCCACAGCACGCCGGATTCCTCCGTCGTCTCGGTGTGCAACGGCGAGATATTCAACCACCGGAGCCTGCGCGAAGAACTCCGGAGAAAAGGCCACAGATTCCGTTCCGGATCGGACACGGAAGTCCTGGTCCACCTCTACGAGGAATACGGGACCGAACTCACCGACCACCTCGACGGACAGTTCGCCTTCGCCCTCTACGACCGGCGCGAGGACCGCCTGCTGCTCGCCCGCGACCATTGCGGAGTTCTTCCGCTGTTCTACACCGCGGTGGCCGGCCGGATCGTCTTCGCCTCGGAGATCAAGAGCATTCTCCGGCACCCGCTGGTGGAACGCCGGGTCGACCTGCGCGGACTCGACCAGGTGCTCTCGCTGCCCGGACTGGTCAGCCCCCGGACGATGTTCGAGGGCATCCGGTCGCTGCGCCCCGGCGAGCGGCTCGTCGCGGACCGCTCGGGGCACCGCACCGAGCGCTACTGGGACCTCGACTACCCGCTCTGGGACGACGAGGCGCGCCGGCGGGACGCGGCCGCGCTCGCCGACCCGCGCGTCCTCGACGGGCACGCCGACCGGACCAGGGACCTGCTCGAAGCGGCCGTCCGCTCCCGCTCGGTCGCCGACGTCCCGGTCGGGATGTACCTCAGTGGCGGCCTGGACTCCAGCCTGATCGGCGGACTCATGGCCGCCGAACGCCCCGACCACCCGTGGCCCAGCTACGCGGTCACCTTCCCCGGCAGCAGCATCGACGAGGCGCGCTACCAGCGGCTGGTCGCCGGCAAGATCGGCACCCGCCACCACGAGGTGCCGGTGGACGCCGCCGACACCGCCGGCCTGCTCGCCGGCATGGTCCGGCACGCCGAGACCCCGGTGAAGGAGTCCTACAACGTCTGCTCGATGCTGCTGGCCCGCAAGGTCCGCGCCACCGGCACGGTCGCGGTGCTCAGCGGCGAGGGCGCCGACGAGCTGTTCGGCGGCTACCCCGGCTACCTCTTCGACACCGGCGGCCCGGACCGCGGCCCGGGCGACCTCCTGGAGGAGCAGCTCGAACGCGAGGCCGCGCACCGGATGTGGGGCCTCGACCTGCGGTACGAGACCGACCAGCTCCCCGCCCACGACCTGCGCCGCCAGCTCTACAGCGGCCCGCTGGCCGAGGAGTTCGACCGCTTCTCGGTGACCACCCAGCGCCTGGTCGACCCGGACCGGCTGATCGGGCGCCACCCGCTGCACCAGCGCTCCTACCTCGACTTCCACCTGCGGCTCGCCGACCACCTGCTCGGCGACCACGGCGACCGGATGGCCATGGCCAGCTCCGTCGAGATGCGCTTCCCGTTCCTGGCCAGGGACGTCGTCCGGCACGCGACCGCCATCCCGCCGTCCCTGATGACGGCCGGCGGCCGCGAGAAGGCCGTGCTGCGCCGCGCCGCCGAGGGGCTCGTCCCCCACGAGGTGCTGAACCGCCGCAAGTTCGGCTTCCGCAGCCAGACCAGCACCGAGCTGCTGCTGGCCGGCGACGAGTGGTTCAACGACCTGCTGTCGCCCGCGACCGTCCGCCGGCAGGGCTACTTCGACCCGGCCGTCGTCGCCGAGCTGATCCGCCGGCAGACGACGGGGGCCCGCACCGTGCACCCGCACCTGGACACGGACTACCTGCTCGTCATCGCGACCTTCGCGATCTTCCTGGAGGAGTTCGACCTGCCGTGCCTGGGATGACTGGGACGACCCGAGAACGCGTCACCACGCCCCCGGCGACCGCCCTGCGGCCGTCGGCGGCCGACGCCCCCGCACGCACCGGCGCGCCCGGCGCCCGCAGGCCGCTGATCGGCGTGATCGGCGGCATGGGCCCGCTGGCCTCCACCGAACTGCTCAACACCGTGTACGGACTCGAACCGCCCGAGCACGAACAGCTCGCCGCGCGGATCCTGCTGTGGTCCGACCCGGCCGTGGCCGACCGGACCACGGCCATCCAGTCCGGCACGGTCGACCTCGTGCGCGAAGCGCTGGAGGACTCGGTCGACCGCCTGCTCACCGCCGGCGCCGACGTCGTCGTGGTGGCCTGCATCACCGCGCACCCCGCGATCCGGCTGCTGCCGGAGCGGCTGCGCTCGCGCTGCGTCTCCCTGGTGGACCTGGTCTTCGACCGGCTCGACGAACACCCGGGCCGGCACCTGGTGCTGTGCACGCGGGGCAGCGTCCTCGCCGGCGTCTTCACCGACCACGAGCGCTGGCCCGAGTTCGCGCACCGCCTGGTCCTGCCCGACGAGGCCGACCAGGAGCAGCTGCACCACCACATCTACCGGCTGAAGCGCAACGCCGACCGGCTCCCGACGATCGACTTCGTCCGCGGACTGCTGCCCAAGTACCGGGCCGCCGCGTTCGTCGCCGGCTGCACCGAACTGCACCTGGTGACCCGCGCGATCGAGTCCCGCGGCCTGACCCGGCACCTGCCCAGCATCGACCCGATGACCGTCATCGCCCAGCAGATCAAGGACGGAACACTATGACAACGCCGACGGTCCTGGGGCGGTGGGCGGACAGCCTGGCCCGCCACGGCGCCCGCTGCGCCATCAAGTCCGGCCCCCGGGAGGTGAGTTACGGCGAGCTCGCGGGCCGGGCGGCCGGCTACCGGGCCGCGTTCGAGGGCGCCGGCCGGCCCGCCGACCCGGTCCTGATCGCCACCGCCGACCCGGTCGAGGTGATCGCGGCCGTCCTCGGCTGCGCGGCCGCCGGCCGCACCTTCGCACCGGTCGACCCCCGGCTGCCCGCCGCCGTACTGGACGGCGTGCTCGCCGCCCTCCGCCCGGGCACGGTCGTCGCCGACGCCGTCGGCCGCGAGGCGCTCGCCGGGCGGCGCCTGCCCGACGGCGCCGGGATCGTCCACCCCGAGACGCTGGAGCCCCGCGCGTGGTCCGCCGAGGACCGGCCGGGGGCCGCCCCGGAGGACGGCGGCTACGTCTACTTCACCTCGGGCACGACCGGGCGCCCGAAGGGCATCCGCGGCAGCCTGGAGGCCGTCCACCACTTCGTCGACTGGGAGATCGCCGAGTTCGGCATCGGCGAGGGCACCACGGTGTCCCAGCTGACCTCCCCGGGCTTCGACGCGTTCCTGCGCGACGCCTTCGCCCCGCTGTGCGCGGGCGGCACCGTCTGCGTGCGCCCGGACGACGGGACACCGGTCGGCGAGGGCCTGGCGCGCTGGCTCACCGAGAACGAGGTCGAGGTCCTGCACTGCGTGCCGACCCTCTTCCGCACCCTGCGCTCCGCCGCCCTGACCCCCGACTCCTTCCCCGCCCTGCGCGCCGTGCTGCTCGCCGGCGAGCAGCTGCACCCCTCCGACGTCGCCTGGTGGCGCGGCCTGTTCGGCGGCGACAAGGAACTGGTCAACCTGTACGGGCCGTCCGAGACCACCATGACGAAGCTCTTCCACCGGACGACGGAGGACGACGCCCACGCCCGGCTGGTGCCGGTCGGCCGGCCGCTGCCGGGCGTGGCGGCCCGGGTGCTGACCGGGCCCGGCGACCCGCAGGACGCGCTCGGCGAGGTGGAGCTGGAGGTCCCGTTCCCGCTGCTCGGCTACCTCGGCGAGGACGAGTGGCGCGGCACCGCCACCACCTACCGCACCGGCGACCTCGGCAGGTTCCGGCCCGACGGGACACTGGAGCTGTTCGGCCGCCGCGACCAGCAGGTCAAGGTGCACGGCGTGCGCATCGACCTCGGCGAGGTCGAGAACGCCCTGCGCGGCCACCCCGGGGTGGAGGACGTCTGCGCGGCGGCGGTCACGGAGGACGTGTCGACCGCCCTGGTCGCCTACGTGGTGGCCCCCGACGTCCCCGACGCCGAGCTGCGCGCGCACGCCGCACAGCTGCTCGCACCCGGCCTGGTGCCCTCGGTGTTCGTCCGCATGGCGGCGATCCCCCGGACGCTCAACGGCAAGGTGGAGCGCCGCTCCCTGCCCCGGGTCCGGCTGCAGCGCGCCGCCGACGCCACCCGGGCGCCGCAGGGGCCGGCCGAGACCCGGATCGCCGCGATCTGGAGCGAGATCCTCGGCCTGGCCGGCATCAACCGCGACGACGACTTCACCCTGCTCGGCGGCGACTCCCTGGCGATCGCGCGGCTCATGGACCGGGTCCGCTACGAGTACCGGGTCGACCTGCCGCTGCGCGCGTTCCTCCAGGACCCCACCGTCACCGGGCTCGCCTCGGCCGTGACGGACCGCACGGCGCGGAGCGGATCGTGAGCGCCCCCGCGCCGGCCCTGCCCGCCAACACGGTGCTCCGCGCCCGCCTGACCGGGGAGCTGGACGTCACCGCGCTGTCGGCGGCGGTCGACGACCTGGTGACGGCGCGTCCGGAACTCGCAGCGGCGGGAGCGCGGCCCGGCCGGGTCCGGCTGAGGGTCATCGACCTCTCCCGCTCCGCCGGGGAACAGCAGCGGAGCGTCCTCGCCGAGCTGGCGGCCGACGAGGCGGCCCGGCCGGTCGGCGCGGCCGGCCGCCCCCGGCTGCGGGCCTGCCTCGCCGGGCTGGGCGCCGGGGCGCACGAACTCCTGCTCGCGGTGGACCGGGAGCAGGTCGACACGTGGTCGGTCGCCGGGCTGACCCGGGACCTCGGTGCCGCCTACCGCGCGCGGATCCCGGACGCGACGGCGGCGCGGCCCGCGACGGGACCGGCGCCCGGGACCGGACCGGTGCCGGGCGCCTGGCTCCCGGGCGAGCGGGCGTCCCGCACGCTGCCGGGGGAGACCGGGGAGACCGGGGAGACCGCGGAGACCGGGGAGACCGCAGCGACCGCGAAGACCGCCGCCGTGGCCGAGCGGGTGCTCGCCGCCTTCGCCGCAGTGCTCGGCCGCTACGCCGGGACGGACGAGGCCGTGCTGACCGTGCCGGACGGCCCGGCACACCGGACCATCCGCGTGGACCTCGCCGGCGCCCCGACCTCCGCCCGGCTGGCCGCCGCGGTGCGCACGGCGCCGGACGCCGGCCCGGACACACCGGCCTTCCCGATCCGCGCCGTCTTCGCCGGGCACGACCTGCCGGCCGCGGCCCTGGAACTGCCGGGCGTCGCGGAACAGGTGAGCGTCGACTCCCCGCCCGACCCCGAGGGCCGGCTGACCCTGGCCGTGACCGGGCCGGCGGAGTTCACCGTCGCCCTCACCGGCGCGCTGCCGGGCCGGGTGACGGCCGAGGGCTTCGCCGACCACCTCGCCCTGGCGGTCCGGTTCGGGCTCGACGACCCCGACCGGCCGCTGGCCGAACTCGACCTCTCCGGCCGCCCCGCGCCCCACCCGGCACCCGGCCCCGCCACCACCCGGCCGTACCGCGACTACCTGGCCTTCCTGGACGAGGAGTTCGCGGCGCGGGTACGGGAGGCCCCGGGGGCGGTCGCGGTGCGCTCGGAGGAGGGCACGCTCGACTACGGCGGGCTGGACCGGTGGAGCTGCCGGACGGCCCACGTCCTGGACCGTCACGGCGTCGGCCCCGGGCGGGTGGTGGCGCTCCTGCTGACCGGCGGGGCCGGCCGGATCGCGGCCGTCCTCGGGGCGATGCGCACCGGTGCGACCTTCACCTGTCTCAACCCCGCCGACCCGGACGCCCGCCTCCGCGACATCCTGGCCGGCACCGGGGCGGTCTGCGTGCTCGCCGACGAGGCCGCCGTCGCGGCGCACCCGGCGCTGCTCGGACCGGACGGCAGGTTCGCCGGCCTGCCGGTGGCGGCGCCGGTGCCCGCCCCGGGGGACGCCCCGGGGGACGAGCCGCAGGGCGAGCACGTGTGCTTCCCGGCCCCGCCGGCCGCCGACCGCCCGCTGTGCATCGTGCACACCTCGGGGAGCACCGGGACGCCCAAGGGCATCGCGCTGTCGCGGGCCGCGTTCGCGCAGTTCGCCGAGTGGCAGCGGGAGCGGTTCGGGATCGGGCCGGACAGCCGGGTCGCCCAGTGGGCGCCGCTCACCTACGACGCCGCGTACACCGAGATCCTCGCGGCGCTCACCGCCGGCGCCGCGCTCTGCCTGCCGCCCGAAGCGGCCCGGCGCGACCCGGTCTCGGTGGTGCGCTGGCTGCGGCGGGAGCGGATCGGGCAGATCCAGACCGTGCCGTCGTTCTTCCGGCTGCTCACCGAGGCGCTGGACGCGCAGGGCGGCGAACTGCCTGACCTGCGGCACGTCCTGGTCGCCGGCGAGGTGTTCCCGGTGGACCTCGCCGAGGCCTGGGCGCACCGGGCGGTGCGTCCGCGGCTGCACAACCTGTACGGGCCCACCGAGTGCATCCTCGCCACCCACCACGAACTGCCCCCCGGCGGGGAGTTCCCAGCCGGCGTGCCGATCGGCGTGCCGATCCCGGGCCGGGAGGCGCTCGTCCTCGACGGCCTCGGCCGGCCCTGCCCGGTCGGGGTGCCCGGCGAGATCCACCTGCGCAGCGCGTTCCTGGCCGGTTCCTACCACCGCCGGCCCGCCGAGACCGCCTCGGCGTACCTGCCCGACCCGTGGCGGCCCGGCCGGACGCTGTACCGCACCGGCGACCGCGGCCACCTGCGGGCCGACGGCACGCTGGCGTTCACCGGCCGGACCGGCAACCAGGTGAAGATCCGCGGGAACCGGATCGAACTGGACGAGGTCGAGGCGGTGCTGGAGCAGCAGGCCGGGGTGCGGGAGGCCGCCGCGGCGGTCCGCACCACCGCGTCCGGCGACCCCTGCCTGGTGGGCTACGTGGTGGCCGACCCCGGGGTCTCCGGGGAGGCGCTGCGCCGGCTCGTCGCGGCGCGGCTGCCCGCCCCCGCGGTGCCCGACCTGATCGCGGTGCTGGCCGACCTGCCGCGCACCGCCACCAACAAACGTGATCGTGCGCGGCTGCCCTGGCCCCTGCCGGCACGACGGAGCGAACCGGAAGGTGACGAACGATGAAGAACGCCGAAGCGGCGATCGCGGCCCTGGCCGCCGAGACCGGGGTCGGCCCGGAGACGGTGCGGCTGGCCGCCTCGTTCAAGGTGGCGGCGGTGCTCACCGGCTCCGACGCGCTCGGCGACGACGGGCGGAGCTGGCGCGAGCTGGTCGCCCGGGTGGCCACCCCGCAGGGGCGGGCCGAGGCCGAGCGGGTCCGGGAGGAGGCCGCCGCCCGGGGGCACGTCGGGCCCGACCGCACGGAGCGCTACGTCCGGGCGGTCCTGGAGCGGATGGCCGGCGCCCCGGACGAGGCGCACGACGAGCACGGCCTGGTCGACGGGGAGGAGCTCGCGGCCACGCTGGAGCTCTCCGCCGGTCCGGTCCGGGAGCTGCCGGACCGCCGGTTCCACGAACTGTTCGAGGAGCGGGTGCGCCGGCACCCCGACGCGGTAGCCGCGGTGCAGGCCGGGCGGAGCTGGACGTACGCGGAGCTGAACGGCCGCGCCAACCGGATCGCCCGGTCGCTGCGGCAGCAGGGGCTGGCCGACGAGGACGTGGTCGCCGTGGTCGCCGAGCGCTCGCTGGAGTGGATGGCCGCGGTGATCGCGATCTTCAAGGCGGGCGGCTGCTACCTCCCGCTGGACCCGGCCTTCCCGGCCGAGCGGATCGCCGTGGTGCTGGAGCGCAGCGGCTGCCGCCGGGTGCTGGCGGACCCGGGGCTGAGCCAGGTCGACGAGGCGGTGCGGGGCCGCGGGGTGACCGTCTCGGTGCTGACCGAGGTGCCGGCGTCGGTGCCGGTGGAGGTTCCTTCGGCGGAGCCGGCCGGGTCCGGCCCCGAGGACGACCTCCACCTGCCCGTCGCTGCCGAGCAGTTGGCGTACATCTACTTCACCTCGGGCTCCACCGGCGAGCCCAAGGGCGCGATGTGCGAGCACGCCGGCTTCCTCAACCACCTCTACTCCAAGATCGAGGACCTGGGCGTCCGCGAGGGCGACGTCATCGCCCAGACCGCCCCGCAGTGCTTCGACATCTCGCTGTGGCAGCTGGTCGCCGCGCTGCTGGTCGGCGGCCGGACGGAGATCATCGGACAGGACACCATCACCGACGTCCGCCGGTTCGTCGAGACCGTCACCGGGGCCGGCGTCCAGGTGGCCCAACTGGTGCCCTCCTACCTGGACCTGGTGCTGGAGACCCTCCAGGGCGACCGCCTCGGCCTGCCGTCGCTGCGCTGCCTCGCGGTGACCGGCGAGGCCCTCAAGGCCGAACTGGTGCACCGCTGGTTCGCCGCCTTCCCCGGCATCCCCCTGGTCAACTGCTACGGCACGACCGAGGTCTCGGACGACACCAACCACGGCGTGATGCACGGCCCGCCGGCCGGCCGGTCCGTCCCGCTCGGCCCGCCGACCCGCAACGTCCGGGTGTACGTGGTGGACGAGCGGCTGCGCATGGTCCCGGACGGGGCGCCCGGGGAGATCGTCTTCGCCGGGGTGTGCGTCGGCCGGGGGTACGTCAACGACGCCGCCCGGACGGACGCCGCGTACCGGGCGGACCCGTACCGGCCGGGCGAACGGCTCTACCACTCCGGCGACTTCGGCCGCCGACTGCCCTCCGGCGAGTTCGAGTACCTCGGCCGCCGGGACTCGCAGGTGAAGGTGAGCGGGTTCCGGATCGAGATCGGCGAGATCGAGAACCGCCTGCTGCAGGTCCCCGGCGTCCGGGACGGCGCCGTGGTGATCGCCGGATCGGCCGAGGACCCCCAGCTGGTCGGCTACTACAGCGGCGGCGCCGCCCCCGAGCCCGGGGACGTGGAACGGGCCCTGGCCGCCGTCCTGCCGCACTACATGGTGCCCGGCCGCCTGCTCCGCCTCGACCGGCTGCCGCTGTCCGCGAACGGCAAGATCGACAAGAAGGCGCTGACCGCCGCGGCCCGGGAGCAGGGCCGTCCGGCCGCCGGCGGCGGCGTGGCGCTCCCGGAGACCGACACCGAGCGCCGGGTCGCCCGGCTGTGGGCCGAACTGCTCGACGTCCCGCTCGACCGGATCGGCCGCGGTTCCCGCTTCGTCGAGCTCGGCGGCACCTCGCTGGCCGCGATCCGGCTGGCGATCGCCCTGGACCGCGCCGTGACGGTGGGCGAGCTGAAGGCCACCCCGACCGTCGCCGAGGTCGCCGGACTCCTCGACCGCAAGGCGGCCGGCCGGACCGCGGAGGCGCGGCGATGAGCCCCGCCGCCCCCGCCACCCCCGCCGCCCCCGCCACCCGCACCGCCCCGCGCCTGCGCGTGCTGGACGCCGCCCCCGGCCCGGAGTGGGCCGCCGCGCACCGGGCGGAGGTCCTCGCCGAGGTCGAGGCGTCCGGGGCCGTGCTCCTGCGCGGACTCGGCGTCGCCTCGGCCGCGGACCTCGCCGCCGTCACCGCCGCCCTCGGGATCGAGCCGATGGCCGAACGGGAGGGGTTCGCGCCCCGCGAGCACCACGGCGGGACGGTCTACTCGGCCTCGCACTGGCCCGCGGACGCCCCGATGTGCATGCACCACGAGCAGAGTTACGCCGCCGAGGTCCCCGGCGTGCTGCTGTTCGGCTGCCTGACCGCCCCGGAGCGCGGCGGCCGGACCATGCTCGCCGACTCCCAGCGGGTGCTGCGCGACCTCCCCCCGGACCTGGTCGAGCCGTTCCGCCGGGACGGCTGGCTGCTGCTGCGGAGCTACCAGGACGTCGGCGTGCCGTGGACCGACGCCTTCGGCACCGACGACCGGGCCCGGGTCGACGCCTACTGCGCGGCCGAGGGCATCCGGCACGAGTGGTTCGACGACGGCCGGCTGCGCACCGTGCAGCGCCGCTCCGCCGTCGTCGCCCACCCCCGCACCGGCGTGCCCGGCTGGTTCAACCAGATCGCCTTCCTCAACGAACTGACCATGGACCCGGTGATCCGCGAGTACCTGCTCGACCAGTACGGGCCGACCGGCCTGCCGTTCACCACGGCCCACGGCGACGGCACCCCGGTCGACGCCGGCACCGTGGAGACCGTCAACGCGGTCTACGAGGCGGCCACCTTCGGCGAGTCCTGGCGGGACGGCGACGTCCTGGTCGTCGACAACATCCGGATGGCCCACAGCCGGGAGCCGTACGAGGGATCCCGGGAGGTCGCCGTCGTCCTCGGCGACCCGGTCCGGCTCGACGGCCACGTCCTGACCGACGGCCACGTCCTGCCCGGCGGTGGCGCCGGATGACCGCGGCCTCCTTCGCGCAGGAACGCGCCTGGCTCGCCAGCCGGTTCGCCGCCGACACGGCGCTGTACCACGTCGCGGACCAGTGGCCGCTGCACGGGGACCTCTCCGAGGCCCGGATCCGGGCGGCCCTGGCCGCCGTGGTGGAGCGGCACGAGGCCCTGCGCACCGGATTCCGGGTCGTGGACGGCACGCTGACCGCCGTCGTCCACGACCGGGTCGACCCCGCACCGGAGGTCGTCGACCTCTCCGGGCGCACCGAGGAGGAGCAGCGCCGGGAGCGCGGGATCCTCGCCGACCGGCTGAAGCACACCCCCTTCGACCTCGCCCGCGCACCGCTGTGGCGCGCGGGCCTGGTCAAACTCGGCGCCGGGCGCTGGCGGTTGCTGTTCGTCGCCCACCACGCGGTCTGCGACGCCCCGTCGCTCTTCAACCTCCACGCCGAGATCACCGAGTTCTGTGCGGCGCTCGAACAGGACCGGCCGCCGCGCGTCCCCCCGCTCGCCCTCTCCTACGGCGAGCACGCGCGGCAGCAGCGCGAGCGGCTCGGCGGTGCCGGGACCACCGAGTCGGCCGGCTACTGGCGGGCGCAGCTCGCCGGCCTGCCGGCCGAGCACGGCCTTCCGCTGGACCTGCCGCGGCCGGCCCGGCGGTCCTTCGCCGGCGCGGAGCTGCGGGCCGAACTCCCGGCCGGCACGGCGCCCGCGCTCGCGCGGGCCGCCGACCGGCACGGGGTCACGCCGTTCGAGCTGCTGCTCGCCGGGTACGCGGCCCTGCTCCACCGGCGCTCCGGCCGGGACGACGTCGTCCTCGGGGTGCCGCTGTCCGGCCGGGACCGCCCCGAACTGCTGCCCCTCGTCGGCACCTTCGTCAACATGGTGGTGCTCCGGGTGGACGCCTCGGGCGACCCCTCGTACGCCGGGCTCGTCGAACGCGTCCGGGCGGTGTGGCGGGCGGCCCGCGACCACCAGGAGACGCCGTTCCAGACCGTGGTCGAGTACCTCGCGCCGCAGCGCGGCCCCGGCCTGCCCCCGCTCTACCAGCTGGCCTTCAACACCACGGCGGCCGAGGGCTTCGGGCCGCCGTCCACCACCGCCGAGGACGACCTGCTGCTGGAGGTGTCCGGCACGACGGCCCGGCTGGAGTACAACACCGCCCTGTTCCGCCGGGAGACCGCCGAAGGGCTGCTCGCCGACTACGCGGCGGTGCTCACGGCGGCCCTCGCCGACCGGTCGACACCGCTGTCCCGGCTCCCGGTGAGACCGCCGCGCCGGGCCGGTGCGGCCGGCCCGGTGCCCGCGTCGGGCGCCGTGCCGGGCCCGCCCCCCGGCCGCGTCCCGCCGCGCACCGCCGCCGAGGAGGTGGTGGCCCGCGCCTGGGCCGACGTCCTCGGCGTCGACCGGGTGGGCGTGCACGACGACTTCTTCGCCGTCGGCGGCCACTCGCTGCAGGCGCTGCGCCTGCTCGCCCGGCTGTCGTCCGACCACCGCGTCGAGACCACCGTCGACGCCTTCTTCTCGAACCCGACCGTCGCACGGCTGGCCGCCGAGCTGGAGCGGCACACCGCGACGCGCCGGGAGCACCGGACCGACCCCGAGGGAGAGACATGGCAGTGACCGGCCGGATCGACGGCGTGCCCAGCGAGGTGTGGAACGAGGAGGTGCTGGCCCCGCAGTTCGGCTACGAGGCCGAAGCCCTGCTGCCGCACTACGTGTCCATCGAGAAGGTGCTGCTGCTGGAGTACCGCAGGATGGGCCTGGTCGACCCGCAGGGGGCGGCCGCGCTCGCCGGCCGGCTCGACGGCCTGACCCCCGAGCTGATCCGGGCGGACCCGCGGGACAACATGTCGGACATCTTCTTCGCCATGGAACGCCACGTGGCCCGCGGCGCCACCGCCCCCTTCGCGGCCTGGCACGTCGACCGCAGCCGCAACGACTTCCAGGCCTGCGGCCAGCTGCTGTCCTGCCGGGAGAACATCCGTGCCCTCGCCGCGGACCTGGTCGCCCTCGGGCGCACGGCCGCGGCGCGCGCCGCCGAACTGCCGGACAGCCCGATGCCGGGCTACACCCACGCGCAGGCCGCGCAGACCATCACGCCGGCGTTCTACCTCTCGGCGCTCTCCGAGGAGACCCTCGGCGCGGCCCGCCGACTGCTGGCCACCTACGACGAGATCGACCGCTCGCCGCTGGGCGCGGGCAGCATGGCCGGCCAGGAACTGCCCTGGGACCGCGAGCGGATGGCCACACTGCTGGGCTTCCGGGAGCCGCAGGCGCACGCCCTGGTCTCGGTGGCCTCCCGGTCCTGGGCTCTCGCGGTCGCGTCCGAGCTGTCGAACTTCGCGGTGGCCCTCAGCCGGTTCACCACCGACCTGATGACCTGGAGCGGCGCCGGGTTCGGGTTCGTGGACTTCCCCGACGCGCTGGCCGGGATCTCCGCCGCGATGCCGCAGAAGCGCAACTTCCCCGTCCTGGAACGGATCCGCGGCCGCTGCTCGCACGTCGTCGGCTGCGCGACCCAGCTCGCCTTCGCCCAGCACGGCACCCCGTACGCCAACAGCGTCGAGGTTTCCAAGGAGGCCGGGCAGCACCTCCGGGCCCAGTTCGCCGCGCTGCGCTCGGCCCTGCGGCTGGCCCACACCACCCTCGCCACCGCGACGTTCCGGACCGACCGGATGCGCGAGGCCTGCGAGGGGGACTTCCTCGGCGCCTTCACCCTCGCCAACCTGCTCACCCTGGAGGCCGGGGTCCCCTGGCGGACGGCGCAGGTGATCGCCGGAGCGTACGTCAGGGCCGCCATCGCCGGCGGCCTGACCGCGGCCACCCCCGACGGCCCGCTGCTCGCGGCGATCGCCGAGGAGCACGGCCACCGGGTGCCCGAGCCCGCCGAGCTGCTGTCCCGCTCCTTCGACTCCGACCGGGCCGTCCGGATCAAGCACTCCGCGGGCTCGACGCACCCCGACGCCGTCCGCGTCATGCTCGCCGCGCAGGAGGACGGGTACCGGGAGCTGGCCGGGCAGTGGCGGCTGCGCGACGAGGCGGCGCGCGTCGCCGCGGCGCGCGTGGACGCCCTGCTGGCCGCCGTCGACACCGCTGCCGGGGACACCGCCGGGGAGACCGCGACGGTCACCCCGTGACCGGGCCCAGCCTCATCACCCGCCGCCCCGGCGCGGACCTGCGCAGCGGCCGCGCCGACGCCTCCGGCACCTTCGGCGAACTGCTCCAGGGCCGGCTGCCCGACGGCACGGACTTCCTCGTCACGCTGCCGATCACGCTCCGCTCCCGGGCCTGGTTCCGCTTCGACCCGGCCGGCCCGCTGCGGGTCTTCCCCGCCCACAAGACGAAGTCCCTGCGGCTGGCCGAGGCCATGCTGGCGGCCCACCGGCCCGGTGGCGGCGGGACGCTGATCCTGGACAGCGACCTGCTGATCGGCAAGGGACTGGCCAGCTCCTCCGCCGACCTGGTCGCCACCGCGCGCGCGGTCGGCGGCGCGCTGGGCATGGACACCGGCCCGGCGGCGGTGGAGCACTGGCTGCGCCCGATCGAGCCGACCGACGGGGTGATGCACCCGGGCGTCGTGGTCTTCGAGCACCGCGAGGTGCGGCTGCGCGAGGCGCTCGGCGCCCTGGCGCCGGCCACCGTGGTCGCCGTGGACGAGGGCGGCCACCTGGACACCGTCGCCTTCAACAAGCGTCCCAAGCTCTACTCCCCGGCCGAGACGGCCGAGTTCACCGCGCTGCTGGACGCCCTGACCGCGGCCGTGCGCGCCGGGGACCCGGCCGCCGTGGGCCGGGTGACCACCCGCAGCGCCGTCCTCAACCAGCGTTTCGCCCCCAAACGGCACCTGGACGCGATGCTGGCCATCGCGGAGCGGACCGGGGCGCTCGGCCTGGTGTGCGCGCACAGCGGCACCATGCTGGGCCTGCTGTTCGACGACGCGGATCCGGACCGCACCCGCAAGGTCGCCGAGGCGCACGCGGCCTGCGAGGCCCTGGGCGACGACACCCTCCTGTTCCGGACCCTCACCCAGCCCTCCCCGTAGGGGCACTTCCCACACCTCCTAAGGACGTACTCACATGCGGCAGGAATCGGTCATCGACGGCATCGGCCACACCCCGGCGGTGCGGCTGAGGGTCGACGCCCCCGAAGGCGTCGAGGTCTTCGCCAAGCTGGAGATGCAGAACCTCTTCGCGATGAAGGACCGGGTGGCCCGGCAGGTGATCCTCGACGCCCGGCGCACCGGCGCGCTGGCCGAGGGCGCGCCGATCGTGGAGAGCTCCTCGGGCACGATGGCGCTCGGGGTCGCCCTGGTCGGCACCTACCTCGGCCACCCGGTGCACATCGTCACCGACCCGCGGATCGATCCCGTCACCCTGGCCAAGCTGCGCACCCTGGGCTGTGAGGTCCACGTGGTGGCGGCGATGACCGGGCAGGGGTGGCAGAGCGCCCGGCTGGAGCGGCTGGCCGAGCTGATGGCCGGTCTGCCCGGCGCGTTCTGGCCGCAGCAGTACAGCAACCCGCAGAACCCCGCCGCGTACCGGGGCCTGGCCGCCGAGCTGGTCGCCGACCTGGGGTCGGTGGACGTCGTGGTCGGGGCGGTGGGCAGCGGAGGCTCGCTCTGCGGGACGTCGAGGGCGCTGCTGGAACGCCTGCCGGACGTCTCGGTGGTGGGCGTGGACTGCGTGGGCAGCGTGCTCTTCGGCCAGCCGGACCGGCCGACCCGCAAGCAGAGCGGGCTCGGCAACAGCCTCATCCCGGAGAACATCGACTACCGCCTCTTCGACGAGGTGCACTGGCTGTCCGACGACGAGGCCTTCGACGCCACCCGCCGGCTCGCCCGGGAGCAGAAGATCTTCGGCGGGAACACCTCCGGCTCGGTCTACCGGATCCTCACCCACCTCGCGGCCCGGGCCGAGCCCGGCACCCGGCTGGTCGGGATCATGCCGGACCGCGGCGACCGCTACGTGGACACCGTCTACGCCGACGCCGCCGACGCCGAGGCGGGCGCGGCCGAAGCCGGCACCCTCGCCGCCGCCCCGGAGGAGGTCGAGTACGGCGCCACCGTCTCCAGCTGGTCGTTCGCCCGGATACCCCGCCGGGACCGGAAGCTGCTGCTGTTCGTCGAGTCCAACACCACCGGCACCGGCATGATCGCGCTGCGGACCGCCGTGCGCCTCGCCCTGGAGCCGGTGCTGTTCACCAAGGACGCGGCGCGCTACCCGGAACTGCCCGGCACCGGCTGCCGGGTCGTGGTGTGCGACACCGACGACGAGGCCGCGCTGACCGCGGCCGTGGCCGAGGTGAGCGCCGGCCGCCGGGTGGCGGGCGTCACGACGACCAGCGAGTTCTACCTGGAGCACGTCGCGCGGGCGGCCGCGGCGCTGGGCACGCCCGGCAACCCGGTGGAGGCGATGACCCGTTGCCGCAACAAGGCGTTGACCCGGACCGCGCTGCACGAGGCCGGGGTGACCCAGCCCCGGTTCGCGGTCGTCACGGACCCGGACCGGGACGCGGTCGCGGCCGCCGTCGCCGCGGTGGGCCTGCCCTGCGTGGTCAAGCCGGTCGGGGAGTCCGGTTCGCAGTCCGTGCTGTGGTGCGAGGACGCCGGGACGGCCACCGCGCACGCCCTCGACCTGCTCGCCGTCACCCACAACGTGCGCGGCCAGCGGACCCCGGGCGCGGTGCTGGTCGAGCAGTACGTGGACGGGCCCGAGTTCAGCGCGGAGATGTTCGGCGTGGACGGCGAGGCCCGGTGCGTCGGCGTCACCCAGCGCACCGTCAGCCCGCTGCCGCACTTCGTCGAGACCGGTCACCTCTTCCCCGCCGACATCGACGACGCGCTGGCCGAACGGATCGCCGACACGGCCCGGCAGGCGCTGAAGGCCGTCGGCTTCGAGCGCGGCCCGGCGCACGTCGAGCTCCGGCTGACCGCCGACGGCCCGGCCGTCATCGAGATCAACGGACGGCTGGCCGGCGGCATGATCCCGGAACTGATCCGCCCGGCCACCGGGATCGACCTGCTGGAGCAGCAGATCCGCGCCGCCGCCGGCCTGCCGCTCGACCTCTCGGTCGCGCACGACCGCCGGGCCGGCCTGCGGTTCCTGACCGCGCCGCGGCCGGGCCGGCTGACCGGCGTGACCGGGGTCGGACAGGCCGAGCGGGTGCCCGGCGTGGAGCGGGTCCTGGTGAGCGGGGCGCCGGGCCGCGAGGTCCGGCCGCCGCGGAGCGCCTACGACCGGCTGGGCCACGTCATCGCCGTGGGCGCGTCGCCGCAGGAGGTCGGACGGGCGCTGGCCGAGGCGACCGGACTGATCGAGGTCGGCGTCGAGGGGGAGTGACGGATCGTCATATCCGCCCCGCGCGACGGACCGTCATGCGGGGCGGACGGCGACGGAGCGTCACGTTCCGTCCGGGGCAGGCAGGTCGACCGGGTGCCCGTGGAGCTCGGCCGCGATCCGGCCGAGCATCCCGTCCCTCTCCTCGCGGAGGAAGAAGTGGTCCCCGGGGTGGACCCGGAGGGCGAAGGGCGCCGTCGTGTGGTCGGCCCAGCCCGCGGTCAGCTCCGCCGGGACGACCCGGTCGTCCCGGCCCGCGAACGCCGTGATGGGGCAGGAGACCCGGCTCCCGGCCGGCGCGTGCCACTGTTCGAGCAGGGTCAGGTCGGCCCGGATCACCGGCAGCATGAACTCCATCAGCTCGGTGTTGGCGAGGATCTCCGGAGGCGTGCCGCCCATCGCGGTCAGCTCGGCCGTCAGCTCGGCGTCCGGCAGGTCGTGCAGCGGCTTCGGCTCGACGGCCGAGGCCGGGAACGACCCGGACACGAAGAGCCGGACCGGCGGTGTGGCCCCGGGCCGGCGCTCCAGCTCCTCGGTCACCGCGTACGCGATCTTCGCGCCCATGCTGTGCCCGAGGATCGCGAAGGGCCCGCTCTCCCGCCGCAGGACCTCCTCGCACAGCGCGTCGACCATGGCGGCCATGCCGGTCAGCAGGGGATCGCGCAAGCGGGTCCCGTGGCCCGGCAGTTCGACCGGGACGACCTCGACGTCGAGGTCCCGGGCCGGCTCCGTCCACGAGCGGAAGAAGTGCGAGGACCCGCCGGCGAAGGGCAGGCAGTAGACGCGGGGCAGTCCGGTCGTCCCCGTGGTCCACGGCAGCCAGCGGGCAGCGCTGTCCTGGTTCTGGCGCAACATCAGATGACACCGTTCTGGTGGGCGAACACGGCGGCCTGCAGGCGGTCCCTGAGTCCGAGTTTCCTGAGCAGCTGGGAGATGTGGAACTTGACCGTCGACTGCACGATGCAGAGCCGCTTGGAGATCTCGGCGTTGGACATCCCGTTCGCCAGGAGTGCCAGGATCTCGCGCTCGCGGAAGGTGAGCAGGTTGAGGCTCAGCGCCGGGAGCAGCGCGGGCTGTTTGTCGCGGACCCAGCCCAGCAGCAGGGCCGCGATGTCGGGGGACAGGAAGGAGTGGCCGGTGGCCGTGGCTCTTATCGCCTGGGGGAAGTCCTCGACCAGGGTGTTCCGGGTGACGATCCCGGTGGCGCCCGCCAGGATGGACTCCAGCACGGCGTCGTCCTCGGCCGGGGCCATCAGCAGCGTACGGGGGGCCTCCCGGCTCGGCCCCGGGAGTTCGCGGACGAGGTCGATGCCCGTCATGTCCGCGAGTTCGAAGTCGGCCACGACGACGGCGGGGTTCAGCTCCCGGGCCAGCGCGCGGGCGGTGCTCCCGTCCGCGGTCTCACCGACCACTCGGATGTCCGGCTCGGCCACGAGGGCCGAGGAGAGTCCGCTGCGCATCAGCGACTGGCCCGCACATATCAGAATCGGTATTTCCATCGGTTTGTGACATCCCCCTTCTCCGGAGTGGCCCGCCCAGCACGCCCGGTTCCCGCCGGTCCGGGCGTCGCCAGGGGCGCGCCTGCGGCCGGCCGGACATGTCCGACCCCCGTCGGGGAGTGCTGCTCGGATTCGGACTTGATCAGCCCCTGCCGGGCCCGGCGGGCCCGACGGTGTCGAACCCGAGGGCGATGGCGAGCAGCTGGGTACGGCTGCTGGCCCCGCTCTTGCCCCGCATGTTGCGGATGTGGGTCTCGACGGTGTGGTGGCTCAGGTGCAGCAGCCGGGCGGTGGCCCGGGAGGTGCGGCCCTGCGCGAGGTGGTCGAGGATCTCCCTCTCCCGTGTGGTGAACAAAGGGTCAGCCTCCCCAGGAGGTGTCGTCACAGAGGGCGTTGGTCGGGCAGGTGAGGACGGAGGACGCGGTGGGGCCGTCGTGGGCCGCCGCCGCGGTGGCGGAGACGGTCGGGGCCAGCCAGAGGGCTGCGGCGCCGAGCAGCGCCACGGTGGTGGTGATGAACCGCTTCATGGGGATCTCCCGTGGGTCTATGTGGTATCCGCCCCCTTGGTCCAAGGGGCCATGGCTTCACTCTGGCGGGCATCGAAGATCGCCGACATGCTTGGAACCGTTCATCAACTTGCCTGGCAGCAAAGGGGTGTGGGGGTAAATATGGAGAAAAGCGATCAAAATGTGACAGGGCGTCGGACCGGGGCAGGTCAGGGGCATGAATCCGACCTGTCCGTCTACGCATGGTTTGCGGAGAACCGCTACCCCGGCGCCCACGATCCGGCGGTCGTCGCACAGGCGACGGGACTTCCCCCCGCCGGGGTGACCGCGGCGATCGAGCGGCTGCTCGACACCGGACTGCTGGCGCCCACCGGTGCCAGGCAGGAGACCCTGCGGGTGGTCTCCCCCGACTCGGCCTACTTCCGCCGCGCCGCCCCCGTCGAGGCGGAGATCCGCCGGCGACAGGACGACATCGCCCGGATGCGCAGCCGGTTCGACGACTTCTCCCCCCTCTTCCCGGACAGCCGGGAGTCCGGCGAGGGCATCGAGGTGATCCCCACCCTGGCGGAAGTCCGGCTCCTGCTCAACCGGTTGGGCGAACAGTGCACCACCGAGGTGGTCTCCTGCCAGCCCGGCGGCGGCGCCCGTCTCCCCGAGGCGATGTCCGAGGCCCTGGTGCGCGACCGGGCGATGCTGGAGCGCGGCGTGCGCATCCGCACCATCTACCACCACACCGCCCGCTTCAACGGCCCCAGCCAGGCCTACGTCGCCGCCGCCTCCGCCCTGGGCGCCGAGTACCGCACCACCCACGAACTGGCCGGGCGGATCATCATCATGGACCGCGAGACCGCCTTCCTCTCCGCCGCGGGCCCGGAGCTGGGAGCCGTGGTCATCCGCGAACCGTCGACCGTCGCCTACCTCTACGAGATGTTCGAACTCACCTGGGGCCAGGCCACCCCCTTCCAGGAGTCCACCGGACGCGAGATGGAGGCCGTCGCCCGGGAACTCCACCGCACGATCCTGCGCCTGCTCGCCGACGGGCTCAAGGACGAGGCGATCGCCCGCCGCCTGGGAATGTCGCTGCGCACCGCGCGCCGTCACATCGCCGAGATCCTGGAGCGGCTCGGCGCCGACAGCCGCTTCCAGGCGGGCGTCGCCGCCAGCCGGGCGGGCCTCCTGGATACCTGAAAACCGTGATGCCGTCCGAGCCGCAGATGCACCATGCTGACACTCCGACACCACTGTGGCGGATGGCACCACCGAAGGAGACAACACGTGGACTGGGAACGCCTGAGCGAGCGCCCCGGGCTGGATCCCTACCTCCAGGAGCTGGCGCTCTTCCTGGACACCCACTTCGCCCGCACCTTCGGGCTGCTCTGGCCCGAGAACGACCCGGCCGTCCCCCGCAGCGCCGGCGGGCCGCCCGACGCGGCGCTGGCCGGGTACGTCGCCGCGGGCCTGACGGCGCTGCTGGGCTGGCAGGTCGAGGACGCCGCCGGCGCCCTCCCGCCCGGCGGCCACGTCCTGGTGATCCAGTCCGCCGGATCGAGCCGCTGGACGCTCCGGTCGCCGGGCGACCCCGCCGCCGAGGTCTCCACCCTCAGCGGCGAGGCCCTGTACCTCCCGCCCGGCTACCGCTGCAGCGCCCTCCACAGCGAGGACGCGCGGCACGTCGTCCTCACCGTCACCGATCCGCAGGAAGCGCCGTCGGCGCCCGGCCCCCCCCATGGGGGCGGCCGCGGGGCCGCCTTTAACCCCCCGCCACCGCGCGGTTGCCGGCCCCGGGGGTGGCCCCCGCCCGCCCCCCGGGGCGGTGAAA
>NZ_JBHWBZ010000001.1:493415-522403 GCF_042735475.1 Kitasatospora sp. NPDC059577
GCGCCGCGCCCACCCCCGCCCCAGGGCCCCCCACCCCGTCCCCGGCGGCCACTTCTCCCACCCCTCCCCCCCACCGCCGGCCGCGCCGTCGGCGCCGGCCGCCCCACGGGCGGCCGACGGCGTGCAGGACTGAACCCGCCGGACTCCGGACGGATCCGGACCCGGTCGATCCGCCGCGCCTCGCCCTCCGTCCCGGTGGCGACGGCCGATCCGGCCGCCGGGGTCACGACCCGGCCTCGTCCCCGCGATCCGCGCGCCGTTCCGGCCCCCTGGTCCCGCACGGTTCCTCGGGCGTGGCCGACGGGCACCCTGCCGTCACCGTCCGGCACGGCATGACCGAGATCACCACGGGCACCCGCCGCCGGCCGGCGGCCGTCCGCACCGCCGTCACCGCCGAGGTCGCCCGCCCCCCGGAGGCGTTCCGGGCGGCCCGGCCCGGCCGCCCCGACTGTGGGGGCACGGCCGGGTGCCCGGTACTACCCTGAAAGCCGAGGCGACGTCCGGCCGCGGACGATGCCACTGCCTCGGGACTCCGCTCAGCCGTCGGACGACGGGAGACCCGCATGAACGACCGCGTCGAAAGCTGATCCGGGCCGATGTACGGAGCGGACGGCCGTGACGCCGCGGGCGCGGACCCGGGCGGGCCCGGGCCGGATCGGCCGGTCCTGGGCGGGCTGCGTTCGCGGCTGCGGGTGCACAGCCTCGCCGGGCAGGTGTTCCTGTGCCTGCTGGTCGTCGTGGTGCTGCTGGTCGGTGCGGCGCTGACGACGCTCGTCCTGCAGGCCCGGAGCTACGCCACCAGCGTGGCGGCGGGCCGCACCCGTGCCGCGGCCGTCGCCCTGGCGCAGGACCCCGGCGTGGTCAGCGCGATGGACAGCCCCGATCCGACCGCGACGCTGCAGCCGCTGGCCGACAAGGTCGCGACGGCGGGCGGTTTCGACTACGTCGTCTTCGCCAGCCCGCAGGGGATCCGCTACACGGCCGAGAAGCCCGAACTGATCGGGAAGCACGTCATCGGCCCGTTCGAGCGCGCCCTCACCGGGCCGACCACCGACAGCTTCCCGACGCCCCTCGGGCGGGTCGTGGAGTCCGGCGCGCCGGTCGTCCGACCGGACGGTTCGGTCTCCGGAGCGGTCGGGGTCGGCATCACCGTGGCGCACGTGGGCAGCGCGGTGAGCCGGCAGCTGCCGGTCCTGTTCGGTGGCGCGGCGGCCGCGCTCCTCGTGGGCCTGGGCGGGGCCGCGCTGGTGCGCCGACGGCTGCGGCGCCAGACGCACGGCCTGGGGGCGGCCGAGATGACGCGGATGTACGAGCACCACGACGCGGTGCTGCACGCGGTCCGCGAGGGCGTGCTGATCGTCGGCGGGGACGGGCGGGTGCTGCTGGTGAACGACGAGGCCCGCCGCCTGCTGGAACTGCCGCCCCGGGTGGAGGGGCAGCCGGTCGCCGAGCTCGGGCTCGATCCCCGGTTGGCCGGGCTGCTGGCCTCCGAGCGCACCGCGACCGACGAGGTGCACCGGGCCGGGGACCGGCTGCTCGCCGTCAACAACCGCCCCACCGCACCGTTCGGCGGCGGGGCCGGCAGCGTCGCGACCATCCGGGACACCACGGAGCTGCGGGCGCTGGCCGGGCAGGCCGAGGCGGCCCGGGCCCGGCTCCAGCTGCTGTACGACGCGGGGCTGCGGATCGGTACCACCCTGGACGCGGCGCGGACCGCGCAGGAGCTGGTCGACGTGACGGTTCCCCGCTTCGCCGACCACGCCACGGTCGAGCTGGCCGACCCCGTGCTGCGCGGCGAGGAACTGGTCCCGGGCCCCGGCGTCGAGCAGGGCCTGCGGATCCACCGCACGGCCACCAGCGGCAGCGGCGACGACTGGCCGTTCCTGCCCGTGGGCACGGAGATCAGCCCGCTCCCCGGCACGCCGCAGGAGAGCGCGCTGAGGGCCGGCCACCCGGTGCTCACCAACGATCTGCGCCGTGAACGGGCCTGGCGGGCACGGGCCCCGGAGGCCGCCGACCGCGTGCTGGCGCACGGGGTGCACGCGCTGATCACCGCGCCGCTGCGGGCGCGCGGCCTGACCCTGGGCACGGTCCACTTCTGGCGGGCGGGCGAATCCGCGCCGTTCGACGACGAGGACCTCTCCTTCGTCGAGGAACTGGTGGCCCGCACGGCGATCAGCGTGGACAACGCCCGCCGCTACACCCGTGAGTACCGGATGGCCGAGACGCTCCAGCGCAGCCTGCTGCCCCGGGGACTGCCCGAGCAGAGCGCCCTGGAGGTGGCCTACCGCTACCTGCCCGCGCTGCGCGGGGTCGGCGGGGACTGGTTCGACGTCATCCCGCTGCCCGGTTTCCGGGTCGCCCTCGTCGTCGGCGACGTCGTCGGCCACGGCCTGCACGCCGCCGCCACCATGGGCCGGCTGCGAACCGCCGTGCTCAACTTCTCCGCCCTCGACCTGCCCCCCGACGAGCTGATCGCCCGCCTCGACGAGCTGGTCACCCGGCTCGACCAGGACGGCGCGGCCGGCGCGGCGGACGACGGCAGGAGCGCGCCCGTCACCGGGGCCACCTGCCTGTACGCGATCTACGACCCGGTCTCCGGGCACTGCAGTATGGCCAGGGCGGGGCACCCGCCGCCCGCGCTGGTCCGCCCCGACGGCGGCGTGGAGTTCGCCGACCTGCCGGCCGGCCCGCCGCTCGGCGTGGGCGGACTGCCCTTCGAAACCGCCGAGCTACGGCTGGAACCCGGCACCGAACTGGTCCTCTACACCGACGGGCTGGTCGAGAACCGCGAGCGCGACCTGGGCACCGGACTCGCCGAACTGCGCCGTTCGCTGGCGGACGTCCGGGACCACCGGTCCCCGGAGGACACCTGCCGGGCCGTGTCCGACGCCCTGCTCCCACCGCGGCGCAGCGACGACATCGCGCTCCTCGTCGCGCGCACCCGGCTGCTCGACCCCGGGCAGGTGGCCGACTGGGACGTGCCGTTCGACTTCGCCGCCGTGTCACGCGTCCGCAGGGAGTGCACCGACCGGCTGACGGCCTGGGGCCTGGAGGAGCTGACCTTCACGGCCGAGCTGATCCTCAGCGAGCTGATCACCAATGCCATCCGCTACGGCGCCGAGCCGATCCGGGTGCGCCTGCTGAAGGACAGCTCCCTGGTCTGCGAGGTCTCCGACGGCAGCAGCACCGCCCCGCACCTGCGCTACGCCGCCACCACGGACGAGGGCGGCCGGGGCCTCTTCCTGGTGGCGCAGCTGGCCGAGCGGTGGGGCACCAGGTACACGGCCCGGGGCAAGGTCATCTGGTCCGAGCAGCCGCTGACCGCCCCCGAGTACCGGTTCGAGGCGCTGCTGGCGTGAACGGGTGGCCGCACGGGACCGGTGTCAGTGGTCCACGGGGAGCCCGCCCTGCTGCTTGATCGGCTTCATGATGATCTGGGAGTTGACGGCGGTGGCGCCGGGCAGGGTGGTCAGCCGTTCGATCCACAGCTTCTCGTAGGCGGGCAGGTCGGCGACGGCGACCCGGAGCAGGCACCCGGGGCTGCCCATCAGCCGGTACGCCTCGATCACGTCGGGGATGGCCAGCAGCTCCTCCTCGAAGGCCTCGACCGATCGGGTGTCCCGCTCGATCGAGACGAGCACCTCGAAGCTCCGGCCGACCGCCTGCGGGTTGACGACCGCGCGGTAGCCCTCGATCACGCCGTCCTGCTCCAGCTGCCGCACGCGCCGCATGCACGGCGACGCCGTGAGGCCCACCCGTTGGGCGAGCTCCTGGTTGCTCAGCCGTCCGTCCTTCTGGAGCTCGCGCAAGATTGCCCTGTCGATCTGGTCCATGGCGCGATTCTCCACCACGAAAGTCGTCGAACGGGCGGAAATCGGCAACCCGATTGCGGTGATTTCGCCGTAATCTTGCGGCTGGCGCGGGCCCTCGCTTCCCGCCACCCACCACCCCCTTCGGAAACGGACACCTCCATGCAGCCTGCCCTTCGGACGCCGAACGGCTACGGGACCCGGACCGAGCACGACCTGCTCGGCGAGCGGGACGTGCCGGCCGACGCGTACTACGGCATCCACACCCTGCGGGCGGTGGAGAACTTCCCGATCACCGGCACCCGGATCTCCGTCTACCCGGACCTGGTGACCGCGCTGGCCTGCGTGAAGCAGGCGGCGGCGATGGCCAACCGCGACCTCGCCCTGCTGGAGGACGGCAAGGCGGCGGCGATCGTGGCGGCCTGTGAGGAGGTCCGCGCCGGACGGCTGCACGACCAGTTCGTCGTCGACGTGATCCAGGGCGGAGCGGGCACGTCCACCAACATGAACGCCAACGAGGTGGTCGCCAACCGCGCCCTGGAGCTCCTCGGGCACGCCAAGGGCGAGTACGCGGTGATCCACCCGCTGGAGGACGTCAACGCGGGGCAGAGCACCAACGACGTGTACCCGACCGCGGTCAAGATCGCCCTCCACCTCGCGGCCCAGGGCCTGCTGGAGGCCATGGCCGAGCTGCGGGACGCCTTCACCGCCAAGGCCGCCGAGTTCGCCGACGTCCTGAAGATGGGGCGCACCCAGCTCCAGGACGCCGTGCCCATGACCCTCGGCCAGGAGTTCGCCGCGTTCGCGGTCATGCTGGAGGAGGACCGCGCCCGACTGGCCGAAGCCTGTGCGCTGATCCGCGAGATCAACCTCGGCGGCACCGCCATCGGCACCGGCCTCAACGCGCACCCCGCCTACCCGGCCACCGCCTGCGCCCATCTCGGCGCCCTCACCGGCATGCCCCTGGAGCTCGCCGGCGACCTGGTCGAGGCGACCCAGGACGCCGGCGCGTTCGTCCAGCTGTCCGGTGTGCTCAAGCGGATCGCCGTCAAGCTCTCCAAGACCTGCAACGACCTGCGGCTGCTCTCCTCGGGCCCGCGCACGGGCCTCGGGGAGATCAACCTGCCGGCGGTGCAGGCGGGTTCGAGCATCATGCCGGGCAAGGTCAACCCGGTGATCCCCGAGGTGGTCAACCAGATCGCCTTCGAGGTCATCGGCAACGACCTGACGGTCACCTTCGCGGCGGAAGCGGGCCAGCTCCAGCTCAACGCCTTCGAACCGGTCATCGCCCACAGCCTGCTGAAGAGCCTCACCCACCTGCGGGCCGGCTGCCGGACCCTCGCCGAGCGCTGCGTCGTCGGGATCACCGCCAACCACGACCACCTCGCCCACCTGGTGGCGCACTCCATCGGCCTGGTCACCGCCCTCAACCCGCACATCGGCTACGAGAACGCCACCGGCATCGCGCAGGAGGCCCTGACCACCGGTGCCTCCGTCCGCGACCTGGTGCTCCGCAGGGGCCTGCTGACCCCGTCGGAACTCGGCGAGATCCTCAGCCCCGGCAACCTCGCCCGCCCCCACGCCAACTGACGGACCGTCAGCCTCGCGCCATCGTCGGCAGGATCCGCTTCCAGGCGAGTTCGCCGCCGGCGGCCTCCATCACCGACCAGGGGTTCCAGAAGTCACGGAAGTGGGCGATGCGGCCGTGCTCGTACCGCACCACCGACAGGTAGACCTGGTGGTACTGGCCCCCGGTGGCGATCAGGGTGCACTCGCCGGTGAAGCCCGCGACGACCAGGCCGTCCTCGGTGGCGGTGTAGAACTCGGGCTCGGAGAACTCGACCTTCAGCTGGTCACGGAACATCGTCATCTGGGCGAGCAGCGCCTCCCGGCCCTGCATCCGGGTGGGCAGGCCCCAGGCCGGGTACGGGAATTCGAGGACGCCGTCCTCGGTGAAGCCGTCGATCCACTCCTCGATCCTCCCGTCCGCCAGCTGCTCCAGGCCTCGCGTGAACAGGTCCTTCAGCTCCTGCGGCGTGGTCATGCGGTTCCTTCTCTCGGTGTCGTGGTGTCGGTCGTGCGGACGGCGGTCAGCGGGCGGGCGTGACGACGTCCCCGAGGATCCGGTCGATCGCCCGGTCGGGCAGCAGCCTGGCCAGCACGCGGCTGCCGATCGCGTCCCGGCCGACCCCGTAGCGGGTCCTCGGCCGCTCGGCGACCAGCGCCCGGAAGACGACCCGGGCGACGTCGTCGGGAGTGGTGCGGCTGGTCCTGGCCAGGGTCTCGTTGGCTTCCATGAAGGACGGGAAGGTGTCGCGGTAGAGCTCCCGGACCGGCCCGGGGGCGCTCTCCAGCGCCCGGTCGCCCGCTTCGCGCATCTTGGACCAGAGCGGCGTCAGGACGGCGCCCGGCTGGACCACCGACACGGGGATCCGCTGCGGGGAGAGCTCGCGTCGCAGCGCGTCGCTGAGCGCCTCCTTGGCGAACTGGGCCGCGGCGTAGGCGCCGAGGTAGGGGATCGCGATGTTCCCGAGGCCCGAGGTCACGTTGACGATCCGCCCGGTGCCGGCCCGCAGCAGCGGCAGGAACCCCTGGATCACGATCAGCTGACCGGTGACGTTGGTGTCCAGCTGGCGGCGCATGAGCTCGCTCGGCACGCATTCCAGCGGAGCCGTGACGGCGATGCCCGCGTTGTTGACCAGGCCCCACAGCCCGGCCTCGCCGACCGACTCGGCGACCTCGTACACGGCGGCCTGGACCGACTTCTCGTCCGTCACGTCGACGACCACCGGGGTCAGCCGTCCGGGCGCGGCCGCGTGCAGCCGTTCGCCGTCCTCGGGGCGGCGGACGCCGGCGAAGACGTGGAAGCCCACCCGCGACAGCTGGAGCGCACAGGCCTCGCCGAGGCCCGAGGAGGCTCCGGTGACGACCACGGCGCGGCCCGAGGGTGACACCGGACCCGACGACTTCGACACGTGCTTCCTCCGGGTTCAGGACATGGCGGCGAACGGTGAAGCGCCGGGTCCGTCCGTCCACGGCCGATCCCGGCCGGGTCCCACCGTAGAGGGCGCCGAGGGGATAGTCCGGGACGAACTCGCCCGGAACGCCCGTGTCCGGTCCGGTCGGGCCGTAGTCGGCGGTCGGAGGGCACCGGAGCGACCAATGAGGTGAACGGCGCGACCGGTCGGGCTTGTCGGATTGTGCCCCAACGACTGGCTGGCGATGGTTGCTTCCAGTGCCCCCTTTGTCCCCGAGGAGGAGACATGGCAACTGCGACACCGGACCTCATCACCGCCAAGCTGGAGCGCACGTTCCAGACCATGGACGCCAACAACGACGGCTACGTGGACTGGTCGGACTACCAGAAGCTCGCCGACCGCTACATCCAGGCCTACAAGCTCGACAAGAGCGACCGCCGGGCCAGGGCGCTCCAGACCTTCTGCCAGATCTACTGGCTGGAGCTGCTGCGTCACGCCGGCGTGGACGCGGACCGGCTCACCAAGGACCAGTTCGTCATGGCCAACCGTCTCGCGGTCATCGACACCAGCCGGCTCAACGTGACCGAGGGCGGTGGGCACGCGATCTTCGACGTCATCGACGTCAACGGCGACAACGAGATCAGCAAGGACGAGTTCGCCCGCTTCCTGAGGGACGTGTGGAAGAGCGAAGCGCCCGACGCGATGGACATGTTCGCCAAGCTGGACACCGACGGGGACGGCGCCATCTCGCGCTACGAGTTCATCCGCGCGGTGCGCGAGCACTTCCTCTCGAACGACCCGGACGCGCCGGGCAGCCTGTTCTTCGGGCACGTCTGAGCGGATCCGCGCGAGCGGGGCGCGGCTGCTGCTCCACGGGGCGGCAGCCGGCGCGGATGACGGCGGAGCGCGGTGAGGGTGCCTGACCCGTCGCGGTGATCGCGACCGGGGAACCGGCACTCCCCGATGCTCCTCCCCGTGGGCCCGTGCGCCTCCCATCCGCTCCGCCCCGGACCGGCCCACGGCCGCGACCCACCCGCCCGTCGGAAACGGCACGTCCGTTCCGGCGGGCGGGTGACGTTCGTGCCCCGATGCGGTGAAGCCCGGTCCGCCCGTTTCGACCTGTTCAGGTCCTTTGTCACCATCGACACAGCTTCCGCCCCGCCCGTCGCCGTATCCCACGGCGACGGGCAGCCCAGCCCTGCGGATCCCGGCAGGCGGGCTCGACGAACCGTGAAAGGCCATCTGATGCTGACGCAGCACCCCCACACGTCCGGCGAAGTGGGGACCTTCTACAACCGTCACACGGACGTGTACGACAGTGCGCTCGGCGGCAACATCCACGTCGGCTACTGGGACGACGAGTCGGACGGCAGCCCCATGCGGGCCGCGACCGACCGGCTGACGGACCTCGTCACCGAACGCGTCGCCCCGACCGAGGGACAGCACCTGATCGACGTGGGGTGCGGCCACGGGAGCACGGCGGCCCGCATCATCGCCCACCACGCCGTGCGGATCACCGGTGTCAGCGTCAGCGACTACCAGGTCGAGGTGGCCAACGGCCGCCCGCAGCCCGCGGACCTTCCCGGCCGTGCCACGTTCCGGCTGGCCGACGCCATGGAACTCCCCTTCCCGGACGAGTCCTTCGACGGCGCCTACGCCATCGAGTCCCTGATGCACATGAAGGACAAGGAAGCGGCCCTCGGCCACATCGCACGGGTCCTGCGCCCCGGCGCGCGGCTGGTCATCGCCGAGCACCACCTCGACGGCGAACTCGACCGCCCGGACGCCGCCCGCATGGCCGAGGCCCACGGGTTCTTCAAGTTCTCGCTGACCACCGACCTGTACCGGCAGCTGCTGGGAGAGGCCGGGCTGAGGGTGGTGGACCACACGGACATCACCGAGAACGTCCGGCGCTCCTACGACAGCATGACCAACGCCTGGCGGGACGCCGCCCACGGCGAGACCGACGGCGAGACGGCGCGCGAGTGGCAGACGGCGGCCGACCTGGGCGGGTGGTTCTTCGCGGTGCCCCAGCTGCGCTACGGACTCCTGACCGCCGTTCGCCCCTGAGTCCCGACTAGTCGCCGCGAGGTCGTGAGCCATGTCCTCCCCGCCCGCCCGGAACCACTGTCCGTACCTGCTGGACGGCAGCGCAGCGGACGTCCACGGTGAAGCCGCGGCGCTTCGTGCGCTGGGGCCGGCAGCCCGGGTGGAGCTGCCCGGCGGTGTGCCGGCGTGGTCGGTGACCGACCCGGGGCTCGTCCGGCGGTTGCTGGTCCACCCCAGGGTGTCCAAGGACGCGCACCAGCACTGGCCGGCCTTCCTCGACGGCGACCTGCCGGCCGGCTGGCCGCTGCGCATCTGGGTGGACATCCGAACGGTCCAGACCGCCTACGGGCGCGACCACACCCGGCTGCGGCGGCTCCTGGTTCCCGCGTTCGCCGCTCGCCGGGTGCGGTCCCTCGCACCGCGGATCGAGGAGATCACCGCCGCGCTGCTGGACGACCTCGCGGGGGCGGCCGCCGCCGCCCCCGACGGAGTCGTGGACCTGCGGACGCTCTTCGCCTCGCGGCTGCCGTGGCGGACGGTCACCGCGCTGGTGGGCCTGCCGGAGGCCATGCTCGACGGCTTCCAGGCCGTCAACGACACCGTCTTCACCACGAACCTGACCGCCGAGCAGGCGGCCGCCACCGCCGCCGAGGCCGCGGGTCTTCTCGGGGATCTGCTCGCGCTCAAGGCCGACGACCCCGGCGACGACGTCGCCAGCGTCCTCGTCGCCGCCCACCGCGAGGGACTGCTCGACGAACGTGAGCTGGCCGACAGCATCTGGATGGTGCTCGGCGCCGGCTACGGGACCACGGCGAGCCTGCTGGGCCACGCCGTGGTCAACCTGCTCACCCACCCGGAGCAGCTCGGGCCGGCCGTCTCGGGCCGGGTCGGCTGGGACCAGGTCGTCGAGGAGACCCTGCGCCACCAGGCGCCGGTGTCCAGTTTCATGATGCGCTTCCCCACCGAGGACCTGTACGACGAGGCCACCGGGCTGACCTTCTCCCGGGGTGAGGCCATCGTCATCAACTACGCCGCGGTCGGCCGTGATCCCGG
This sequence comes from Kitasatospora sp. NPDC059577, assembly GCF_042735475.1. Taxonomy (NCBI): domain Bacteria; kingdom Bacillati; phylum Actinomycetota; class Actinomycetes; order Kitasatosporales; family Streptomycetaceae; genus Kitasatospora; species Kitasatospora sp. NPDC059577. The sequence continues at coordinate 503,308 of NZ_JBHWBZ010000001.1, forward strand.
GGTGCACGGCGCCGACGCCGACCGCTTCGACGTCACCCGCGCCACCGCCCGCGAGCACCTGGCCTTCAGTCACGGCCCCAACTACTGCCTGGGCGCCGAACTCGCCCGCCTCGAAGCGCGCATCGCGCTGCCCGCGCTCTTCTCCCGGTTTCCCGCCCTCGAACTCGCGGTCGGAGCAGGCACTCTGACTCCGCTGCCCTCCCTCATCTTCAACGGGCATCAGGAGATCCCGGTGCGGATCGAAGGAGGAGATCCCCACGAAGGAAATCCCTCCAGGTGAGCATGAACCAGCAGACCTCGCACCGGTTGACGGCGTACCAGCAGGACGTGTGGGCGGTCGGCTCCCGGGCGCCGGAGTCACCGCAGTTCAACTGCGTCCTCCACGAACGCCTGCACGGCAGTGTCGACCGTGACAGGCTCGCCGCCTGCGCGGAGCGGGCCCTGCACCGCCACGAGACGTTCCGGCTGAGGTTCGCCGACAGCTCCGGCGTCCCCTTCCAACGGGTGGCGCAGGAGCGTGTCCCGGTCACCGTGGTCGATCTCTCGGGCGAACCCGAGCCGGGTGCCGCCTGTGCCGCGTGGATGCGCAGGTCGCTGGCCGGCGCCCTGCCGCTCACCGGCGGCGCCCTGGTCGAGGCCGCTCTTCTCCTGGAGGGCCCGGACGTCACGCACCTGCACGTCAAGGCCCATCACATCGTCGCCGACGGCTGGACCCTCGACCGGCTCGGCCACGAGATCCTCCAGGACTACGGGCAGGCGCCGCACGGCGGTGCGCGGCAGAGCAGCCGTACGGCGTCCTCCTGCCTGGCCGTCGTCGAGGCGGACGCCGCCTATCGCGCCGGTGCGGACGGCGACCGTGACCGCGCCTTCTACCGGGAGTACCTCGACGGCGTGACACCCGCGCTCTTCACGCGGGCGAGGGGCGACGGCCCGCACGGCCGGGGCCGGCACTCGTTCGTGATCGACGGCGCCCTCGTCGGGCGGGTCCGCGCGGCCGGCTTCTGGCCGTTCACGTACGTCGCGGCCATGGTCGGGACGTACCTGGCGCGCCTGCACGGCACCGAGGAGGTGGTCATCGGCGTCCCCTTCCTCAACCGTACGACGGGGCATCACCGCGACGTCCTCGGCCAGTTCGCCAACACCCTGCCGCTGCGGGTCGCGGCGCCCGGCAGCCGTACGGTCGGGGACCTGCTCGCCGAGGTCCAGGACGCGACCCGTGTGCTCCGGCGGCACGAGCGGCTCTCGCTCGGTGACATCCTGCGCGAAGTGCCCGCGGCGGCCCGGGGCCCGCGGCAGCTCTTCGACGTGACGCTCTCCGCCGTGAACTGGTCCCGGCGGGACCGGGTCCCCGGGATCGTGCGGCGGACGGCCCTGATGGCGCCCTCCCACGACCAGGACGCGCTGGGCATCCTGGTGTCGGCCTTCGACGACACGGCCGACCTCCGCATCGACCTCGACCACGCCTGCGACGTCTTCGACGAGGACCTTCCCGTCGCCTCGGTCGCGGGCCACCTCTCGACGCTCCTGGAACACGGCCTGGAGGCGCTGGACCGGCCGCTCGCCGAGGTGCCCATGCTGTCGCCGGCCGAGTACCGGGACCTCACCACCGGGCGCGCCCGCGGCCGGCGGGTGCCCCGTGCGGAACGGGCCACCGTGCACGGGCTGTTCGAGGCCCAGGCCGCCCGGCTGCCGGACCGGACCGCGGTCGTCGCGGCGTCCGGGGAGACGCTGACCTACTCCGAACTCGACGAACTGGCCAACCGCGTCGCGCGGTCCCTGCGCGCCGGGGGAGTCGGCCCGCAGGACCGGGTCGCGGTGATGACGGAGCGCGGGCCGCACCTGCTGGTCGCGCTCCTCGGCGTCCTGAAGGCGGGCGGCGCCTACGTACCGGTGGACCCGGGCTACCCGGCCGAACGGGTGGACTTCCTGCTGCGCGACAGCCGCGCCGCGATGGTGATCGTCGACGACGACGCGCCCGACGGCCTGCCCGGGGACACGGTCGTGCGGCGCGTCAAGGACCTGCTGGACGGCGGCGCGGACCCGGTCGAGCCGGTCGCCACCGCCGACGACCTCGCCTACGTCATCTACACCTCCGGCTCGACCGGCCGGCCCAAGGGCGTCATGGTCGAGCACCACAGCGTGGTCAACCGCCTGGCGTGGATGCAGCGCCGCTACCCGCTCGGGCGCCAGGACGTCCTCCTGCAGAAGACACCGGCCTCCTTCGACGTCTCGGTGTGGGAGCTGTTCTGGTGGGCCGCCGAGGGTGCGGCCGTGGCCCTGCTGCCGCCCGGTGGCCAGCAGGACCCGCGTGAGGTCGTCCGGGCGATCCGTGAACACCGGGTCACCGCCGTGCACTTCGTGCCCTCGATGCTCGGCCCGTTCCTCGACCTGCTGGAGGAGTCGGCGGCTTCACGGGAGGACGTCCGGACCCTGCGGTACGTCTTCTGCAGCGGTGAGGCGCTGCCCGGCGGCCGGGTCGAGCAGTTCAACCGGGTGGCCGCCCGGCGGCGCCGCGAGGACGCCGGCGAGTGGCCCGTCCGCCTGGTGAACCTGTACGGCCCGACCGAGGCCACGGTCGACGTCTCGTCCTACGACTGTCCGGACGACCCCACCCGCGGCATCACGCGGGTGCCCATCGGCCGGCCGATCGACAACACCGCCCTGTACGTGCTGGGCGCCGACGACCTGCCGCAACCGGTCGGAGCCGCGGGTGAGCTGTGCATCGGCGGAGCCGCAGTCGCCCGCGGGTACCTCGACCGCCCGGAGCTGACCGCCGAACGCTTCGGCGAGGACCCGTTCGTGCCCGGTGGCCGCCTCTACCGCAGCGGCGACCGGGCCAGGTGGCTCGCGGACGGCACCCTGGAGTACCTCGGACGGATCGACGACCAGGTCAAGATCCGGGGCCACCGGGTCGAGCCCGACGAAGTCGCGGCCGCGCTGCGCGCCGTCCCGGGCGTACGGGACGCCGTCGTGGTGGGCCGCACCACCGCCGACCGGGGAACCGTCCTGGCCGGCTACTACGTCGCGGGGGCCCCGATCGAGCCGGGGGTGCTGCGCGAACGGCTCGGCCGGACGCTGCCGTCGTTCATGGTCCCGGCGTCCTTCACCCGGATCGAGGGCATTCCGCTCACTCCCAGCGGCAAGGCCGACCGCGCCGCGCTGCCCCTGCCGCACGACCTCGCGGAACCCAGCGCGGGCGGGCAGCCGCGCAACCGCACCGAGACGGTCCTGGCCGAGGTCTGGGCCGCAGTCCTGGGCCATCGGGCCGTGGGGATCCACGACGACTACTCCGCCCTCGGCGGCGACTCGATCCTGATGCTCAGGGTGCGCGCCGAAGCCGAGGCCCGGGGCCTGCGCTTCTCGCTCACCGACCTGCTCCGCAACCCGACGGTGGCCGGCCTCGCCCCGCACGTCGAGGACTGCGACGCGGGCGAAGCCGATGCTCTCCCGGCTCCGTTCGCCCTGGTGGCCGACATCGACCGGGCCCGCCTGCGCGACGCCGAGGACGCCCATCCACTGACCCGGCTCCAGCTCGGCCTGCTGTACCACAGCCGCCGCCGCGAGGCCTCGGCCAGGTACCGCGACGTGTTCCGGTACACCCTCGAAATGCCGTGGAACGAGGTGGAGTTCCGCCGCTCGTTCGACCGGCTGACGCGACGGCACCCGGCGCTGCGCTCGGCCTTCGACCTGTCCGGCGCCGAACCGCTGCAGGTCGTCCACCCCCGGGTGCACGGCGGTCTGGAGATCACCGACCTGCGCCCGCTCGACACCGCGGCAGCCGAGGCACAGGTGTGCGCGCACGTGGAGGAGCGGCGCCGCCATCCCTACGCCTTCGACCGGGCGCCGCTCTACCTGTTCCGCGCCCACGTGCGGGCGGCCGTCGTCGACCTGGTCCTCAGCTTCCACCACGCGCTCCTCGACGGCGGCAGCGTCGCCACGCTGGTCCGGGAACTGCTCCAGGACTACGCCCACGGTCTGGGCCTGGGAACCGCCCCCGTCGACGACGCGGTGCTTCCGTCGCCGGCGGCCCACGTACGGCTGGAGCAGGCCGCCCTGCGCTCGGAGGAGGCACGGCGCTACTGGCGGACGAAGCTGACCGGCTGCGGCCCCCTGCCGATCGAGGCGTTCGCGCCCCACCTGCCCGGCCCCGTCCGGCAGCCGGCCTCGCGGCGGGTCGACCTGCCCGACGCCCTCGTCGAGCGGGTGCGGCACTTCGCGACGGAACACGCCCTGCCCCTGAAGTCCGTACTCTTCGCGGCGCACGGCCTGACGCTCGCCGTGCTCGCCGGCACCCGGGAGGTGACCACCGGCCTGATCACCCACGGCCGGCCCGAACTGGCCGGTGCCGAGCGGATCGCCGGGCTGTTCCTGAACACCGTGCCGGTCCGCCTGGACACCGCACGGGACAGTTGGCTGGACGTGGCGCGCGAGGGCTTCCGCCAGGAGCAGGAAGGCCACCCCCACCGCCACTACCCGCTGAGCGCCATCCAGGAGGACCACGGCGGGCCCGTCCTGGACACCGCCTTCAACTACGTGCACTTCCACCAGCTCTCCCACGTCCTCGGCCTGCCCGGTCTACGGCTCAGGGAGTTCCGCAGCTGGGAGGAGAACGACTTCCGGTTCCTGGTGAACGCCGTCACCGAACCGGACGGCGCACGGATGTGGCTGCGGATCGACTGCGACGGCACGACGTTCTCCGCCGAGCAGGGAGACCTCTTCGCGGCCGGGTACCTCAGGATCCTCTGGCACATGGTGGAACGGCCGTACGAGGAACCGGACTTCGCCTTCCTCGCCCCCAGGCCCGCCGCGGCCTCCCCCGCCGATCACCCCACCGTCGTGGCGCGCTTCGCCGACCAGGCCGCACGCACCCCGGACGCGACCGCCCTGGTGATGGGCGACGAGCGGTGGAGCTACGCCCGGCTGGCCGAGGCCGCCGGGAACGTGGCCGGACGACTGAGCGCCCTGGGCGCCCCGGCGAACGCCCGGATCGGGATCGCCATGAACCGCTCCCCGCTGACCATGGCCGTGCTCCTGGGGGTCCTGCAGGCCGGCTGCGCGGTCGTCCCCCTGGACGTCGGCTACCCGGCTCCACGACTGGCCGCGATGCTGGAACGGTCCCGGCCCTTCCGGGTGGTGGCCGAGTCCGCGTACGCGCACCTCGTCGGTGATCCCGCCCTCCTGCTGCCCGCCGAGTCGGTGGCCGCACCGACGCCGGAGCGCCCGGCCCGGGGCGGAATCGACGCCGGGAGCACCGCGTACGTCCTGTTCACCTCCGGCTCCACCGGGACGCCCAAGGGCGTCGCCATGCCGCACCGCACCCTGGCCGGCCTGGTGGCCTGGCAGACCGGAGCGCCCGGAGGGGTCGCGGGCGCGACGACGCTGCAGTTCGCACCGGTGAGCTTCGACGTCTCCTTCCAGGAGATCTTCTCCACGCTCTGCTCCGGCGGCACCCTCTGCCTGGCCCGTGACGCCGAGCGGCGCGACATGCCCGCCCTGCTGCGGCTGCTCGACCGCGAGCGGGTCGAGCAGGTCTTCCTCCCACCCGTGGCCCTCCAGCAACTGGCCGAAGCCGCCGGGACCCTGGGCATCGTCCCGCGGGCCCTGCGGCGCCTGATCATCTGCGGCGAGCAACTGCGCGTCACCCAGGAGATCCGCGAGCTGTGCGCCCGGCTCCCCGGAGCCGTCCTGGAGAACCAGTACGGTCCGACCGAGACACACGTGGTCACCGCGTTCACCATGGCCGGGGACCCCGAGGACTTCCCCGCACTGCCCCCGATCGGCCGCGCCATCGACGGGGCCGAGGTGCACGTCCTGGACGAGCGGCTGCGCCCGGTCCCGGTCGGGGTGCGCGGCGGCATCCACCTCGGCGGCGGCTGCCTGGCCGACGGCTACGAGGGCCGCCCGGACCTGACCGGGGAACGGTTCCTCCCGCATCCCTTCGCGGACGGGAGCCACCGGCTGTACTACACGGGCGACCTGGGCATGGTGCTCCCCGACGGAAACGTCGTCTTCCTGGGGCGCGACGACGCCCAGGTCAAGGTGCGCGGCTTCCGCGTGGAACCGGCCGAGGTGGAACTGGCCGTCACCGCCCTGGCGGAGCAGTACCCCGGCCTGCGGGACGCCGCGGTGGTGGCCCGTCGGCGCGAGGACGGCGAGACCTTCCTCGCCGCCTTCCTCCTCGGCGAGGGCACGGACGGGGACCTGGCCGGCGTCCGTGAGCGGCTGTGCGCGACCCTGCCCGACTACATGGTCCCCGCACACCTGCAGTGGCTTCCCGCGTGGCCGCTGACCCCGAGCGGCAAACGCGACGACGCCGCCCTGCGCCGCGCCCGGCTGGCCACCCCCGGACGGACCCCCACCGTCGGTCCGCGCGACGCGTACGAGCAGGTGCTGACCGAGATGATGGCGGACGTCCTGTCCGCGGACGCGGTGGGGGTGCACGACAGTCTCTTCCACCTCGGCGGCACCTCCCTGGCCGCGATGCGGCTGGTGGTCAGGATCGAACAGCGCTACCGGGTCCACATCCCCCTGGCGGAGTTCATCGCGACACCCACCCCCGCCGGGCTCGCGGCGCGGCTGCGCGAAGGCGGGGCGGCAGCCGCCTTCGACCCCCTGGTGCCGATCCGCCCGCACGGCACCCGCCGGCCGCTGTTCATGGTGCACCCGATGGGTGGCAACGTGCTGTGCTACGTCGGCTTCGCCCGGCACCTCCCGGACGACCAGCCGCTGTACGCGCTCCAGGCCGCCGGTGCGGAGCCCGGCACCACGGCGCTGCGCAGCGTCGAGGACCTCGCGGACAGCTACCTCGCCGCGCTGCGCAGGGTGCAGCCGCACGGCCCGTACGCCGTCGGCGGGTGGTCCTTCGGCGGCTTCGTCGCCTTCGAGATCACCCGTCGGCTGCGGGCGGCGGGTGAGCAGGTGACCCTGCTGGTCCTCGACACCACGGCCCTGGACGAGGGACCACGGGCCCGGTACGACGACGACGCCCTGCTGGAGTGGTTCCTCCACGAGCTGCTCTGGCCGAGGGGCGGCGCCGCGTCACCCGCACGCCTCATCCCGGAGGAACTCGGGTCACCGCAGGAGAAGTTCGCGTTCGTGGCCCGCCTCGCGAGCGAACGGGGCATCCTGCCGACCGGCAGCTCCGGGGCCGTCATCCGCCGCCTGTTCGACGTCTACCGGGGGAACTGGCAGGCGACGTTGGCCTACCGGCCCCCGTGCGAGGACCAGGACCTCACCCTGATCCGGGCCGAGGAGCCGCTGCCCGCCGTCCTGTCCGCCATGCACCGGGCGGCCGGAACCCGACACCAGGACCCCTGCAACGGCTGGAGCGGCATGACCGGCGGCCGGATCCACATCGTCCGCGTCCCCGGCGACCATTTGACGATCATGGAGGAGCCGTACGTGACACATGTGGCCGCGACCGTCGCGGATCTCATCAGGACCGATGCCGCCCCAGCCGCCCGGGAGTACTGACGTGTCATCATCCCCACTCCAGGCCAAGGCTCTTGTGATCGGCGCCGGAATCGGCGGCCTGACCTGTGCGGTCGCGCTGAGGCGGGTCGGCATCGACGTCGAGGTGTACGAACGCGCCACCGGGCTGCGCGAGGCCGGATCCGGGCTGGCGGTCATGAGCAACGCCGTCGCCGCCCTGAGCTCCTTCGGCATCGACCTCGGTCTGGACAAGCGCGGCCAGGCCGTGGAGTCGTTCCGGATCATGGACCGGCGCGGCCGGCTGATCAGGGACCTGCCGTTCAAGGACGCCTGCGCCCGGGTGGGCGCGCCGAGCTTCTGCCTGAGCCGCGCCGACCTCCAGGAAGCCCTGCTGGCGGAGGCCGCCGACACCCCGATCCGGCTGGGAGCGACCGCGGTCGGCTTCGAGCCGGCCGGCGCGGGCGTCACCGTCCGCTTCGCGGACGGCAGTTCGGCCACCGGGGACGTCCTGATCGGCGCCGACGGCTTCAACTCGGCCGTACGGCGCCACCTCGTCGGCCCCGAGGAGTCACGCAACAGCGGCTACGGTTTCGGGCTCGCCATCGTCCCCTTCCGGCACCCCCGCCTCGGCACCGGTGGGGTCCGCCACTACTGGGGCCGCGGACAGCGGTTCGGCCTCATCGACATCGGCCACGGCCGCTGCTACTGGTGGGCGACCACGGGCCTGTCCGCACCGGCATCCGACCCGGACCGTGTCAAGCGCACCCTCGGGCGGGCGTACGCGGGCTGGGCCGAGGAGGTGCGGGCGGTGATCGAGGCCACGCCGCCGGAGGACATCCTCACCGTGCCCTCCCGCGACCGGGACTTCCTGGAACGGTGGGGGGAGGGGCCCGTCACCCTCCTCGGTGACGCCGCCCACCCCATGCTGACCACGCTCGCCCAGGGCGCGGGCACGGCCATCGAGGACGCCGTCGTCCTGGCCCGCACGCTCGCCGGATCGGCGAAGGGCGACGACCTCGGGCCGGCCCTGCGCACCTACGAGGAGCGACGCCGAGACCGCACCAGGGCGATGGTGGCCGCATCCCGCGCGATGAGCGACCTGACGCACGGCGCGCGCCCCCGGCGGAGGCTGCTCCGGGACGGCTACTTCCGGCTGGTGCCCCGCCCGGTGCTCCTCCGGCAGACGACGCAGGCCCTCACCTTCCCGGCCGGGCCGGCCGCCGGACCGGGCAGCGTCCAGCGCGCGCTCAGCCCCCTGGAACGGCTGTACTGGATCGTCGACCGGACCTCACCCCTCAACGTCATCGCCCGGGCCCGCGTCCTGGGGCACGTACCCGCGTCGCTGCACCGCCGTGCCCTGGACGCGCTCCAGGTCCGGCACCCCCTGCTGCGGGTCGCGATCACCGACGGCGGCGCCGGAACGCACCCCGCCTTCGCCCCGCTGGACGGGCGGCCGATCCCGCTGCGGCAGGTCTGCGTGCCGCCGGACGACGCCTCGGCCGACACGTGCTGGGAGCGCGAGGTCAACGACCGCGAACTGGCGGACGGCATCGACTGGCGCACCGGGCCGCTGCTGCGCGCGGTGGTGATCACCTCGGGAGGGAACGACGGCGAGGACGAAGGCGGCTTCCAGGACCTGGTGCTGACGGCGTCGCACACCATCGCCGACGGCAAGACGTGCCTCTCGCTGCTCCGGGAGTGGATCGAACTCGCCGCGCAGGCCGGATCCGGCACGCCGCTCCCGGTCACCCAGCTCCGGGCGCGACCCGCGACGGAGGACCTGCTCCCTCGCCGCCACCGGGGCGCGGCAGGGGTCGCGGGGCTCAGAGCCATGCTGCTCCGGGACCGGCAGGCCGCCCGGCGGCAGCCCGCACAGCGGGTCGTCCCCAGCCACCCGGTCCCGTTCGAGCAGCGGCGGACCCGGATGGTGCACAGATTCCTCGACGCCGACCGGCTGGACCAGTTGGTGCGGGCGGCCAGACGACACGGCACCACGGTCCACGGAGTGCTGGCCGCCGCGATGGTGACGGCGCTCGCCCGGGACGCGGGAACCCGGGGGAGCGCACACTTCTCGATCGGCTCGCCGGTCGACTTCCGTGGTGATCTCCGGCCGGCCGTCGCCCCGGACGAGGTCGGCACCTATGTGGCCACCGTCCCCTCCCGGGTCCGCTACGAGCCCGGCCTGCCACTGTGGACCATGGCCAGGGAGATCAGCCAGGACCTCGCGCGCCGCCGCCGGCGCCAGGACCACCTGGCCATGCTCAGCCTGCCGCGCTGGGCAGGGCCGAAGTCGCCGGCCGACAGCGGTCCGTTCATGCGGTTCATGGACGAGGAGGGGCCGATCAACCTCTGCCTGTCCAACGTCGGCCGCTACGACTTCCCCGACCGGGTGGGCCCGTGGCGGGTCCGCGACGCCCAGTTCGTCACGGGCATCTCGGTCATGGGCACCATCGTGGCGACGGCCACCACCAGCCACGGCCGGCTCGCCTGGAACTTCGGCTACGTCGAGCACGTCGTTCCGGAGCCGCGCGCCCGGCGCATCGCCGACGAATCCGTTCGCACCGTGCTGTCCGCACTCGTCGAATGACCGGTCGGACCCGTCCCGCACCACCACCCACCGTCGAGAGGTCCACAGCTCCGATGACCGTCGCCCCGATCCAAGCGCTGCCCCGACGCCGTGCCCTGCCCGTCGGCCAGAACGGCTCGCTGTGGGAGGCCCGGCCCTCGTGCGGGATTTTCGAGTTCCGTGGCACGCGGCTGCGGATCGCGGTGGAGGACCCCACCGAGATCCTGTTCCCGACCGACTGCGGGCTGAGCCTGATCGCCGCACTCGACGGCGGTGGAGGCCCCGACCTGGAGGGTGTCAGCGCCCTGGACATCGGGGCGGGTTCCGGCCTCTACAGCGTGGCCCTCCTCGCCGCCGGGGCCGGCCGGGTGACCGCGCTGGACATCAACCCCGCCTCCGCCGCCCAGACCGCCGCCAACGTGGCGGCCAACGGCCTGGACGCCACCCGGCTGACCTGCGTCACCTCGCCGCTGGCGGAGTACGGCCCCGACGAGCGGTTCGATCTCGTGATCACCAACCCGCCGCACCTCCCCTACGACCCGAGCTATGCGCGGGGTGACGGGCTGGAGACCGCGCTCGTCGCCCGCAGCGGCGGCCGTGCGGTGTACGAGGACGTCGTCGAGCGCATCGACGCGCTGCTCGTGCCGGGCGGCACCCTCCTGATGGCGCACTCCTCGCTGGCCGACGTCCCCCGGACCGTCAGGGAGCTCACCGCGCGGGGCTACGAGAGCGGCACGCTCGAAATCTTCGAGATGGACATCCCGCTCCTGACGTACGCCGAGCACAAGGACACCATGCTGAGGCTCCTGAGGGAACGGCGGGCCGCGGGCCTGGCGGAGTTCGACGGGTCGCGCTTCACCGTGCACGTCCTGACGTTCCGGCGCCCCCGGGACGCCGGCCGCCGCTGACACCTCCTCACGACCGAGCGGCCCCGGACGACGCGTCGGCCCTGTCCTGCATCAACCGCGCGATGTCGGCCAGGGTGGCGGCGTCCGCCAGCTCGTCGTGGTCGATCACGAGTCCGGGCTCCTGCTCCAGCACCAGGGAGAGCTCCACCACGAACAGCGAGTCCAGGCCGAGCGCCGTCGGCGTGGCTCCGGGGGAGACCAACTCGGGCTCCACCTGGAACCTGTCGACCAGGACGTTGATCAGGATGTCGTACACGTCGTTTCTCCAGAGCGGGTCAGTGCGGGTGGGTGAGGCGGGGCCACACCAGGGTGGTGGCGCCCCAGGTCAGTCCGCCTCCGAAGGCGGTGAGCAGGACGCGGTGTCCGGGCGCGAGGTCCCCCGCGCGGTGAGCGTGATCGAGCAGGACCGGGATCGACGCGGCCGACGTGTTGCCGACCTGCTCGATGTTGGACAGCGCACGGTCCGCCGTCAGCCCCAACCGTTCGGCGAGCATCGCGGTGATCCGTGCGTTCGCCTGATGCGGAACGATCCGGTCCACCTCCTGCGGCTTCCACCCCGCGGCGTCAAGCGCCGCGCGGGAGGCGGAGGCCATGTGCTGCACGGCCCGCCGGAACACCTCCTGGCCCTCCAGCCGCAGGTACGGATCGGCCGGGGTGCCGCGTGCCGCCGATCGCTCCTCGGATCCGCCGCCGCGCACCGTGATCAGGTCGAGGCCGCCGCCGTCGCTGCCCAGCACGCACGGCCCCAGGGCGCCGGGTTCGTCGCAGTGGCCGGAACGGAGCACGACGGCGCCGGCGCCGTCGCCGAAGAGCATGCTCGTGGGGTCGTCGGGGGCGACGCTCAACGACAGCACGTCGGTACCGATCGCCAGAACGGTGTCGGCCGTGCCCGCAGCGATCAGGCCCTGTGCGACACCCAGGGCGTAGAGAAAGCCCGCGCACACGGCCTGGACGTCCAACGCGGCCGCACCGGCCATTCCCAGCCGCGCGGCGACGCTCGGAGCGGTACCGGGACACGGCCTGTCCGGTGACGTCGTCGCGACGACCACGGCTGCGACGTCGCCGACCGCCGACCCGGCCAGCGCCTCGCGACCGGCCGCGACCGCCAAGTCCCCACTGGTGGTTCCCGACTCGACGACGTGCCGGAACCGGATGCCGGAGCGCCGGAACATCCACTCCGGTGCTCGGCCCAGGCGCTCGGCCAGCTCGCCGTTGGCCACCCGACGCGGCGGCAGACACGAACCGACCCCCACCAGGACGGCCGCCGGGGCTCGTTGATCCCTCACTTCTCCACCCTCGACGGTACGGCCCGCGTTCGACGTCCCGCCGTCCGGAACGCCGGCACAGGACGAGCGGGGCGCCGTACGGACACTGAAGGCGACAGCACTCGGCGTGGTCGCACGGACACGCGGTGTCCCGCGCGGCTCAGTCGTATCACGCCCGACAGCCCGGCGGATCCCGCGACTCGCAGCCCCGGGGCGGCCGCGCGGAGGAGCGGGGCCGCCCCGCACTCCCCGAATGTGCGGTCGCGTCGCGGGAAGGTGACAAGTCCTCACATCGCTGTGCCCAAAGCCCGATTGACGCGCACAGAACCCTCACGCGTGTAGCGGAAATCTCATCTCGGCGACGCCCGGAGCCAACGTGCCGGTTACACACGGTCGGTACGCTGGACACCACGGTGATCGGCGACGGACCGAGGGGAGGCGGCAGTGACGGTACGGCGGATCTCGCGCGGCAAGCGCTTCGCCCTCCTGCTGGCCGCGGTCGTCTCGGCCGTGCTCGCCGCACTCGGGTCCGGCTCGCAGGCGTTCGCCGCCGAGCCGCTGCCGCAGTCCACGGCCGCCGACGGACACCCCGCCTGGAAGGTCCACCACCTCACCGAAGCACCGACCCAGCGCGCCACCGCCCACCACCGTACGAGCGGCGGCACGGCCGCGCGGACGGCCGTCGGCGCGGCGACCGACACCGGCACCGGCGCGGCGCCCGCGTCCGGCCCGGTGCCCAGGGGGCCCGTGCCCGACGCCAACGGGTCGAGACCGGCCGCACTGTCGCGCCTCCAGGTGTTCCGCTGCTGACGGCTCCCGCGAGCTGACCGCACCGCGCACGGTTCCGGCGCGCGCCCATGACGGGCGCGTGCGGCCTCGCCATGCCCTCGGGCGGCGACCGCCCGGAACCTCCGGGCCTCGTCCGGCCATCGGACCCGCGGCCCCACGGCCGTCCGCGCGTCAGCCCGCTCCGCTGCCCCACGACAGCAGCTCCCCGCCCGGCACCACCCGGGCGGGCAGAAGGAGACCCCTCATGCAGTCCCTCGTGACGCACGCCCGCGTCTTCCCGCACCGGCTCGCCACCAGCGGCCACGACCTCGGCGGGCTCTCCGCCGGGCAGGCACCCGAAGCCCTCTTCATCACCTGCTCCGACTCCCGCGTGGTCCCGGCCCTGATCACCGGCTCCCGCCCCGGCCAGCTCTTCGAGCTGCGCACCGCCGGGAACATCGTGCCCGCCTACGACACGGCCGCCCCCAGCGGCGAGGCCGCCACCATCGAGTACGCCGTCGACATCCTGCAGGTCCCGGACATCATCGTCTGCGGGCACTCCCACTGCGGGGCCATCGGGGCCCTGGTCCGGGCCGAGGACCTGGAGCCCGTCCCCGCCGTGCGGACCTGGCTCGAACACGCCGCCCCGCCCACCCGACACCTCGCGCCCGTCCCGGCCCACGACCAGGACGAGGACGTCGCGCGCCCGGTGCAGCGCAACGTCCACGCCCAGCTCGACCGGCTGCGCACCTACCCGGGCGTGACCCGCCGACTGGCGGAGGGCACCCTGCGACTGCACGGCTGGTACTACGAGGTGCACACCGGCACCGTCCTCGCCGGCTCCGACCGGGGGTTCCTGCCGCTGTGAACACTCCCCACCGCTCCCACGGCTCCGACCGCCCCGACGCCGCCGGCCGGTCCGGCCGCTCCCTGCTGCGCGCCCCGTTGGCGCACTGGCGCCAGGACCTGCCCGCCTCCCTGGTCGTCTTCCTGGTGGCCGTCCCGCTGTGCGTCGGCGTCGCCGTCGCCTCCGGCGTGCCCGCCGAACGCGGCCTGATCACCGGCATCGTCGGCGGACTCGTCGTCGGCTTGCTCCCCGGCAGCAGCCTGCAGGTCAGCGGGCCGGCCGCCGGCCTGACCGTCCTCGTCCACGACGCCGTCCAGAAGTTCGGGCTCCCCTCACTGGGAGCCGTCGTCCTCGCAGCCGGACTCCTCCAGGTCGCGATGGGCCTGCTGCGCATGGGCCGCTGGTTCCGCGCGATCTCCCTGTCGGTCGTCCACGGCATGCTCGCCGGGATCGGGCTGATCCTGATCCTCGGGCAGCTCTACGCCGTCTCGGGGCGGTCGGCGCCGGGCTCCGGCACCGCGAAGGTCGCCGGGATCCCGGCCCTGCTCGGCGACTGGCTGACCGGCCGGGCCGCGATGACCGCCGTCGCCATGACCGCCGCCACCGTGGCCCTGCTGATGTGCTGGAAGAAACTGCCCGCCCCCGTCCGGGCGGTGCCCGCCCCGCTGGCGGCGGTCGCCCTCGCCGCGGGCACGACCGCGCTCCTCGACCTGGACGTCCCCCGGGTCCGGGTGGACGGCCTGCTCGGCGCCGTCGCCGTCCCGACCGCCGACGGCCTCGGCGCCGTCGCGAGCGCGGCGGGCCTGGGCACCGTCCTCGCGTTCGCCGTCATCGCCTCCGCCGAAAGCCTGTTCAGCGCCGCCGCGGTCGACCAGATGCACGACGGCCGCCGCACCGACTACGACAAGGAGCTCACCTCCCAGGGCATCGGCAACACCCTGTGCGGGCTGCTCGGCGCCCTGCCGATGACCGCCGTGATCGTCCGCAGCGCCGCCAACGTCCAGGCCGGGGCCCGGACCAAGGCCTCCCGCGTCCTGCACGGCGTGTGGCTGCTGATGTTCGCCGCACTCGTACCGGCGGCCCTGGGGCTGGTACCGCTGGCCGTCCTCGGCGGCGTGCTGATCCACGCCGGCGGCAAACTGATCCCGCTGCGGCAGGGCGCCGCCCTGTGGCGGGCGCACCGCAGCGAGGTCGTCGTGCTCACCGCCACCGCGGGGGCGATCGTCGTCACCAACCTCTTCGAGGGCGTCCTGCTGGGGGTGGCCCTCGCCGTCGCCAAGAGCGCCTGGCAGACCTCCCAGCTGCACATCGACCTCACCGACGCCGGGGACGGCGGCCCGCTGCACGTCCGGCTGAGCGGCAACGCGACCTTCCTGCGGCTGCCCCGGCTGCTGGACACCCTGGAATCCCTGCCGACCGACCGCGCGGTCGACCTCGACTGGAGCGACCTGCGACACCTCGACCACGCCTGCCGCACCGCCCTCCTCACCTGGGCCGACCAGCACGCCGCACGGGGCAGCGCCGACGTCCGGCTGCAGCCACCCCTGGCGGTGAACGCCTGACGTCCTGACCGCCGGGGGGGGGGGGGGGGGGCGCCGGCGGGCCGGGCCCCCCCCCCCCCCCCCCCCCCCCCCCCCGCGGCCCCCGGGCCCCCCCCCCCCCCCCCCCGGCCCGAGCCGGCGGGGCACGCCGCGGCACGCCCCGCCCGGCGTCCGCCGTCACCGGCGGCGCAGCAGCCCGAACCCCGCCGGGGCGACCTCGTCGCCGGCTCGGCTTCCACCACCGCCGACCACACCGTCCGGACTCGCGGCCCGCCCGCCCACCTGCGCCGGCGCAGCAGCAGCGCCCGCCATCCGGACGTCCTCGCGGCCCGGCGCCGCGAACGAGCCCGCATCCACGGCGAGAAGGGCTTGGGCAGGGGCTGACGGCCGCCGAAATTCGTGTGATCCGGCCGAGTGGCACCGGCACACTGACGCCATGACTGGTCCTGCACTGCCCCACCTGCTTCGACCGCGCGCCCTGAGGTCCGGAGACCTCGTCGTCATCGCCTCGCTGTCCGGTGCGCTGCCGGCCGCTCACGAGCCCAACGTCGAACGGACGGTGGTGGTGCTGGAACGGATGGGATTCCGCGTGCGTCGGGCCCCGCTGCTCGAAGCAGGACGCCGCCACTGGTGGAGCGCCGCCACCCCGGCGGAGATCGCCGGGGAGTTCAACGGCCTTCTGCGTGATCCCGAGGTACGCGCGATCATCGCGAGCGACGGCGGCCAGACGGCGCTCGGCTACCTCGACCTGATCGACATCGAGGCGATCAGGGCCGACCCCAAGCCGATCCTCGGCTACAGCGACATCTCACTGCTGCACCTCGCGCTCCACGCGCGCACGGGCCTGGTCGGCTTCCACGCCGACATGGCCGTCCCCGGCTTCGGCGGAAACTGGCAGTCCGCGCCCGTGGCGCGCCGGGCGGAACTCGAAGAGCTCTACGCCAGGTTGCTGACCGGCACCGAGGCGATCGGTGCGCTGCCTGCGAGCCCGTCGTGGGAGTGCTGGCGTCCCGGTCGTGCCGAAGGCCGGCTGATCGGCGGGGTGATCAACCGCATCGTGCTGGCACAGGCGACGCCCTTCGCGCTGCCGCTCGAACGGTTCGACGGCGCGGTGCTGTTCTGGGAGGAGATGGGCGGCCACGCATCGCACGTGTGGAGCTATCTGCAGGTGCTGCGGCACTGCGGCATCCTCGATCGGATCTCCGGCATGGTCGTGGGCGTTCCGCGCGAGATCAGCGGGCTGGAACCCGGCGCGTCCCCGACCCTGCCCGAGATCGTCCTCGACGTCCTCGGCGACCGTGACATCCCGGTCCTGGGCAACGTCGAGTTCGGGCATGCCGGCCCGAATCTGCCGATGCCGGTCGGCATCCGGGTCGGCCTCGACGCACAGCAGCGGACGTTGTCGTTGCTTGAACCGGCGGTAGGGCCGCACGCGATGACGGGGCCGGTCGGCCGGGTACCTCCCGGTGATCCGGAGGCTCGGCTCCTGACGTGAGGGATCACCGACCCGGTGAACGCATGTGGTCGGCGCACTAGACTTCCGCGCTGTGACCAGCCGCCCCGTGACCCTGCTCGACGTGGCCCGGGCCGCCGGGGTGTCCAAGAGCACCGCCTCCGACGCGCTCCAGGGCTCCGGCCGCGTCGCCGACGCCACCCGTGAGCGCATCCGGGCGGTGGCGCGGGACCTCGGCTACCGGCCCAACACGGCGGCCCGGAGTCTGCGCCGGTCCAGTACGGGGGCGATCGGCCTGCACCTGCCGCGGACCGCCACGCGTCAGGACTACTACATGAACCTGGCGTTCGGCGCGGTCGAGCGGGCCAGGGAGGACGGGCTGGACCTCGTCCTGCTCGCGCCGGGGACGGCGGCGGGCGGCGGACTCGCCGCCCGGGTCGACGGCCTGCTGGTCATCGACCCCGAGGTCGAGGACCCGCAGGTCCCGGACCTGCTGGCCGCGGGCGTCCCGGTGGTCACCGGCGAACGCTACCTGGGCGGGGGCGCCGCCCCGAGCGGAGCGGTGGTGTGCGACCACGCGGCCTCGCTGCTCGCGTTGCTGGACCACCTCGCCGAGCGCGGCGCGCGCCGCCCGGCGCTGCTCGCGCCCGGTCCCGGCTCGGACTGGGCCGCCGCGCTGCGGGCGGCCGCCGACGCCTGGAGCGCGCGCGAGGGCGTCGAAGTGGTCGTGCGGACGGTCCCGTTCGCCGCCACGCCGGCCGAGGCCGAGGCCGCCACCGCGGACCTGATCGGCGACTTCCCGGCCACCGACGCGGTGGTCTGTGCCCCCGACGGCGCCGTTCCGGGCGTGCTGGCGGCCGCGGCGCGGGCCGGTCTGCAGGTGGGCTCCGGCCTGCTGGTGGCCGCCTGCGTCGACGGCGCGGCGGCCCGCGGCTCCAACCCCCGGGTGACCGCGGTCGACCTGCGCCCGGCCGAGTACGGGCGTGCGTGCGCGGCCCTGCTCAGTGAGCTGCTGGCGGGGGCGGCCGGGCCCGGAGCCGTACGGCGGCACGACTGGACGCTGAAGGTCCGGGAGTCCACGGCGGGCCGGGCCTGACATCGGTGCGGGGGCCGGCCCGGTTCCCGTCCGCCGTCGTCGGGACCGATCGACGGCCGCTTCTTCAACGCCGGTGTCGGCGCGGCTCGGTGACGATCGGTCAGGACTGGGGCGGCCGTCACGCGGCGCGGGTCGCGGCGAGCGGGGTGAGGGCGGCGTACGCCAGTGGCGCGGAGGGATCGATGGAGAGGTCCAGCGGGGCGGGCCGGGCGCCGGAGCGCACCAGCAGGTCGCCGATGGCGGCGATCATGGCGCCGTTGTCGGTGCACAGCCGAAGGGCGGGGACGCGCACGGTGATGCCGGCGGCCGCGCAGCGCTGCTCGGTGAGGGCGCGGATACGGGAGTTGGCGGCGACGCCGCCGACCACGACGAGGGTGTCGATGCCGTGGTCGGTGCAGGCCCGCACGGCCTTGCGGGTGAGGGTGTCCGCGATGGCCTCCTGGAGGGCGGCGGCGGCGTCCGGGACGTGCGGTTCGGTGCCGGCGGCGCGTTGGGCCTCGACCCAGCGGGCGGCGGCGGTCTTGAGCCCGGAGAAGGAGAACGCGTACGGCGGGTCGTCCGGTCCGCTGAGCGGGCGGGGGAGGCGGACGGCGGCCGGGTCGCCGTGGCGGGCGGCGCGGTCGATCGCGGGGCCGCCGGGGTAGGGCAGCCGGAGGATCCGGGCGACCTTGTCGAAGCACTCGCCGGCCGCGTCGTCCAGGGTGTCGCCGAGGTGGACGATCGGGTCGCGGGCGAGGTCGCGCACCAGCAGCAGGGAGGTGTGCCCGCCGGAGACGATCAGCACGATGCACGGGTTCGGCAGCGGCCCGCCGTCGAGGGTGGCGGCGGCGACGTGCCCGGCGAGGTGGTGGACGCCGTGCAGCGGGACGCCGAGGGAGAAGGCGTAGCCCTTGGCGGCGGCGAGGCCGACCTGCAGCGCCCCGGACAGGCCGGGGCCGGTGGTCACGGCGACGGCGCCGACGTCGGCGAGGGTGAGCCCGGCCCGGTCCAGGGCCTCCTGGACGGCGGGGGCCACGGCGTGGACGTGGGCGCGGGCGGCGATCTCGGGGACGACTCCGCCGTAGCGGGCGTGCTCGTCCATGGACGAGGGGGCGGCCGGGCCCCCCCGCACCCCCCCGCGCGCCCGCACGCCGCCGGGGGCGGGGGCGGGGCGCTCGCGAGAGGTGGCGTTTTAACAAGATAAGGGTCGGCGGCGATATGAGTGGTTTATATTGGGGGGTG
>NZ_JBHWBZ010000001.1:522413-551624 GCF_042735475.1 Kitasatospora sp. NPDC059577
CCGTCCGCCAGGACGGCGTAGGCCACCAGCCGGACGTCGCCCGGTCGGTCCTCGCCGGCGTGCCCCGCGGCGTGGGGGGCCCCCCGCACCAGGCGGACGCGCACCAGACCGGCGCCGGTCTCGTCGCAGGACGACTCGATTCCGAGCACCACCGGTGGTTCCGTCATCGCACGACTCCCTTATTGCCTAGCTCTTGCAACTGCAAGAGATTAGCAAGAGGGTGCCTGGTGCTTGCTCCCGGCCGGGCGACCTGCCGCCCGGCCCGGAGTGCCGCTCAGCCGGCGGCCCGGTCGGCTGAGGCGACGGGGCCGTACAGCTCGGGGCGGCGGGTCTGCAGGAGGCCGAACTCCCGCCAGTCCCGGCACTGGTCGAGGTCGAGGTCGGCGACCAGGACGGTGGGCCGGTCGCGGGGCGCGCGGAGCACGATCCGGCCGTAGGGGTCGGAGATGAAGGACGAGCCGTAGAACGTCGACCGGCCTTCGGTGCCGATCCGGTTGGGCACGATCATGAACAGCGCGTTGGCGAGGCCGTTGGCGCTGATGGCGTGCTCCCACATGGGCCGGGTGTCGAAGCCGGGCAGGTCCACCTCGGAGCCGATGGCGGTGGGGTGGACGAGGACCTCGGCGCCGTTCAGTGCGTAGGCGCGGGCGAGTTCGGGGAACCACTCGTCCCAGCAGGTCGGGAAGCCGAAGCGGGCGCCCTGGTGGGCCACGACGGGGAAGCCGCTGTCCCCGGGGCGGAAGCACAGGTCCTCGCGGTACCCGGGGAAGGCCGGGATGTGGTTCTTGCGCGTGCGGCCGACGAGTTCGCCGTCCCGGTCGACGCAGACGGCCGTGTTGTAGCCGAGCCCGCCGTCCTCGGCGCACTCGTAGAGGGACGCGTGGACGCTGATGCCGAGACCCGTGGCCAGTTCGGCGGCGAGGCGGACGGTGGGCCCGGTCTGGACGTCCTCCAGGTAGCGGGCGGCGCCGTCCGCCATCGGGTCGTCGGTGTTGCAGAAGTAGGGGCTGCGGGTCAGCTCGGGCAGGCACACCACCGTCGCACCCTGCGCCGCGGCGAGGGCCACGCCCTCACGCAGCCGGTCGTCGTGCTCGTTCGGGTCGCTGTACCAGAGCATCTGCACGAGTCCGACGCGCAGCGGCTCGCGTTCGGCGGGCTTGGTGCGGCCGGGGGAGCCGAGGGGGGAGCCGAAGGACGTGAGGAGGGCGTACTCGGTCACGGCCGGACCGCCTCGGACTGCGGCCGGGTCGTCCGGCCGGTGCGGGCGACGGGCCTCGCGGCGGCCGGCCGGCCGGTGGTGGTGGGCGCGGGCATGGGGGGCTCCTTCGGTGTGTGTGGGGGCTGTTCACCTGCGTCAAGCTGGCTGAAATTTCAGTCAGGACCGTCGGCGTGAAGAGGAATGTAGCCCTTGCCGGAACGTTCCGGCAAGGGCCGGCCCGGCCCGGGAGCGCGGCACTCCGACGACGGGCGCTCCCGTGGCGGGCCGCTCCGGCGCTCCTACGCGTCCGTCGACAGCAATCGACAGCGACCGGCAGCGATCGACAGCGATCGGGCCGGGAGCGATCGGGAGTGATCGGGAGTGATCTGGAGAAGAGGCCTCCGGCTCTTGCCTCCGGCCGAGTAAGTGATCTTAACTATGCATCCATGGAAGCGGATCCACCGCGATCCGTCGCCGCTGACCTCGACGGCACCCCCATGCGCTGCCCCGTTCCGCCCGTCTCCCAGGGTCGCTGACCGGCCTTCACCTCGGTGCTCCGTGCCCGGTCGAAAGCGATCCGGCCGGGTGCCACCACGCACCGGCACCGCGCCGTCGACCCCGCGCTGACCACCCTCCCCCAGGAAATGAGGTCTGGCTTTGTCGGATACGCGCCACCCCCACCGCACCAGCACCGACCAGGCCGCCGCACACCCGGCGCACCCCGCGCGTCCCGTGCGCACGCCGGGCACCCCGACGGCCGACGACGGCCGGCTCGCGGAGCCGACGGCAGGACAGCAACGGCTCTGGGTGCTGTCACAGTCCGACGGCGCCAACGAGGCGTACAACGAGACCCTGGCCTTCACCCTGCACGGCCCGCTGGACCGCGCGGCGCTCGGCCGCGCGCTCGACGCACTGGTCGCCCGGCACGAGGTCCTGCGCACCCGGCTGGTCGCCACCGAAGGCGGCGTCCACCAGCTGATCGGCCCGCCCGACTCCGGCTACACCCTCGCGACGGACGACCTGACCCGGCTCCCGGACGCCGCAACGCGCGTCACGGCCCTCCAACACGCCGAAGCCGCAACGCCCTTCGACCTCGCCCGGGGCCCACTGGCCCGCGGCCGGCTGATCGCCCTGGCCGAGCACCACCACGTGCTGCTGCTGACACTGCACCACGCCGTCTTCGACGGCTGGTCCATGAACGTGATGCTGCGCGAACTCGGCACGCTGTACACGGCCTTCCGCGACGGCGCGGCGTCCCCGCTGCCGCCGCTGCCCCTGCAGTACGCCGACTACGCCCGCCGGCAGCGGGAATGGGAGTCCGGGGACGAACCGGCGGCGCAGGCCGCGTACTGGCGGGAAGCCCTGGCAGGCGCGCCGACCCTGCTCGAACTGCCCACCGACCACCCCCGCCCGCCGGTGCAGGACCACCGCGGCGGCCGGGTGCCCGTCGCCCTCGACGGCGAACTCGGCGCCGCCCTCAAGGCGCTCGCACGGCAGCAGGGCGGCACGCTGTTCTCGGCCGTCCTGGCCGGCTGGTCCGTGGTGCTGTCGCGGCTGACCGGCCAGCGCGACGTCGTCATCGGCGTCCCGACCGCGAACCGCCACCGCGGCGCCTACTCCGACCTCATCGGGTTCTTCGTCAACTCCCTGGCCGTGCGCGTCGACCTGTCGGACTCGCCGACCGGATCGGCCGTGCTGAAGCAGGTGCGCGGCACGCTGCGCGACGCCCTGAAACACCAGGACCTGCCGTTCGAGCAGGTGGTGGAACTGGTCAACCCGCCGCGCAGCACCGCCCACCCGCCGCTGTTCCAGACCATGGTCGCCTGGCAGCCCTCCCGGAGGAACCTGCTGGACCTGCCCGGGATCGAGGCGGAGCCGCTCGCCATCCCCTACGCCGGGGCCAAGTTCGACCTGGCCCTGTCGCTGTCCGAGGAGGACGACGGCCGGGTGGTCGGCCATCTCGACTACGCCGGCGCGCTGTTCGACCACGCCACGGCCGAGCGGTACGCGGGCTACCTGCACCGGGTGCTGACCGGACTCGTCGACCGGCCCGACCTGGGCGTGGACGACCTGGAGCTCATGGACGAGGCGGAGCGCCGACGGGTGCTGTCGGAGTGGAGCGGCGCCGACCGGGCCCACCGGAACGGCCGCGCCGTCGCGGGCGACCGTCGGGACGAGACCGACGAGACCGACGGGACCGACGGGACCGACGAGACCACCGCCCCGGCCGGGCTGGTCGAGCGCTTCCAGGCCCAGGTCCGGACCCGCCCCACCGCTCCCGCCCTGGTCCGCGAGGGGGAGCGGCTCGACTACGCGACGCTCGGACGCCGGGTCAACCGGCTGGCGCACGCGCTGATCGCCCGCGGCGTCGGCCCGGACCAGGTGGTCGGACTGCACTGCGGACGCTCCACCGAACTGGTGGTGGGCGTCCTCGGCATCCTCACCGCGGGCGCCGCCTACCTGCCGCTCGACCCCGGCCAGCCCGTCGAGCGGCTGGCCGCGATGGTCGAGGACGCGGCACCCGCCCTGGTGCTCAGCGACACCGACGACCCGACCGGGAGCCGGCAGTCCCTGCGAGGGGTCGAGGCCGAGGCGCACCGCGACGACGCCCCGGGGACCACCGCCGGACCGAAGCACCTGGCCTACGTCATCTACACCTCGGGCTCCACCGGCCGCCCCAAGGGCGTCGCGGTGACCCGCGGCAGCGTCACCAACCTCTTCGACACCTGGCTGGCCCGGTTCGGGGCCACCCCCGGCGAGGCGGTCTCCGCCTGGTCGAGCATCGGATTCGACGCCTCCGTACACGAGTTGCTGCTGCCGCTCACCACCGGCGCCGTCCTGCACCTCGTCCCCGACGACCTGCGCGGCGACCCGGGCGAACTGCTGGCCTGGATGCGCGAACACCGCATCGTGCAGGCGTTCCTGCCGCCGTCCTACGTCAAGTGGATCGACGAGGACCCGCAGGCGTGCCTGGACGGGCTGGCGCTGCGTCAGCTGCTCACCGGGGTGGAGTCCCTCCCGGAGAAGGCGCTGCACCGCATCCGGCAGGCGCTGCCCGGCCTGCGGATCTGCTACGGCTACGGTCCGACCGAAGCCACCCTCTACAGCACCGCCTACACCGACCCGCAGCCGCTGGACCGGCAGTGCCCGATCGGCCGCCCCCTGGACAACACCCGTCTCTACCTGCTCGACCGGCGGCTCCGGCCGGTGCCGACCGGGGTGGCCGGCGAGGTCCACCTCGGCGGGGCGAGCCTCGCCCGGGGCTACCTGCACCGCCCGGACCTGACCGCCGAACGGTTCGTCGACGACCCCTTCGTGCCCGGCGAACGCCTCTACCGCACCGGCGACCTGGCCCGCTGGCTTCCCGACGGCAACGCCCAGTACCTCGGCCGCAGTGACGACCAGGTCAAACTGCGCGGCTTCCGGATCGAACCCGGGGAGGTCGAGGCCGCGCTGCTGGCCCTGCCCGGCGTGCACGAGGCGGCGGTGCTGGCCGACCGCGACGCCGCGGGCGAACTGCGCCTGGTCGCGGGCCTGGGCCGGGGCGACGCGCAGCCGCGCCCGCCGCACGAGTGGCGCGCCGCCCTGTCGCGGCGCCTGCCGGACTACATGATCCCCGCACTGTTCGTGGAACTGCCGCACCTGCCGCTCAACCGCAGCGGCAAGCTGGACCGTGCCGCGCTGCTGACCGCGGCCCGCGCCGCCACCCACACCCAGGTCAACACGGCGAGCCCGCGCGACCACGTCGAGATGGCGCTGCACACCATCTGGCGCCGGGTCCTGCTCCACCCCGGCATCGGGATATCCGACAACTTCTTCGACCTGGGCGGCACTTCCCTGTCCGCCATCAAGGTCGCCCTGGCCGTCCGCGAGGAGTTCGGCGAGACCCTGCCGATCCGCGACATCGTGCAGAACCCGACCATCGAGGCCCTGGCCGAACGGCTCCGAGCGGGGGCGTCGGGCGCACCCGACGGCAACCTGGTCGAGTTCCGCGCAGGGGACGGACGGCAGCGGGTGGTCTGCGTCCACCCGGCCGGCGGCACCGCCTTCTGCTACCTGCCGCTGGCCGCGGCGCTGCCCGACCACGTCGGCGTCCTCGGCGTGCAGTCGCCCGGGATCAACCCCGGTGAGACGCCGCTTCCCACGGTCGAGGCCATGGCCGAGCACTACCTGTCCCTGGTCGACCCCCGGCCGGACGAGTCACTGGTGCTGTGCGGACTCTCCTACGGCGGCCTGGTCGCCCACGAGATGGGGCGCCGACTGGCCCTGGCCGGGCACACCCGGCTCAGCGTGGTGATGCTCGACACCCACGGGACCGAGGACGCGGAGGAACTCGCCGCGATCGAGCCCGTGGACATGGCGGACTTCCGCGACAAGCTCATCAGGTTCAACGGCATGTACCCGGGGATCGAGGACGAGCAGATCGACCGGTACTTCCGCATCTACAACCACAACCGGATGACCGCCCGCGACTACCGGGCGCAGCCCACGGCGGCCCGGCTGGTGCTGGTCGAGGCGGCCGGGGACGGAACCGGGGACGGATCCCCGGAGCAGGACGAGTCGCAGGCGGAGGGGCAGGCCCAGGCCCAGACCCAGGAGCAGGCGGGTGACGTGCGCGCGTTCTGGACGCCGCGGGCCGGCGGCGGTCTGCTGGTCGAGCCGGTCGCCTGCGGCCACTGGGACCTGCTGGAGAGCGCGGCGGTGCCCCGGATCGCCGCGCTGATCACGGCCGAACTGGACCGCGTCCCGGGCTCCCCACCGCCGTCCCCGTCCCCGTCCCCGTCCCCGTCCCCGGTCCCGGTCCCGGCCCCGGCCTCGATCCCGGCCCCGGCCGTGCCCGCAGCCGGACACCCGGCCGCCGGATCCGCCGCGTCCGCCGCGTCCGCCACGTCCGCCGGGGAGGCCTGATGCGTGCCGAGAACGCCGTACCCGTCACACCCCCTGCCACCGGCCTGGCCCGGGCCGTGCACGAGCAGGCGCTGCGCACCCCGCAGGCCCCCGCGCTGGTCGACGGCGACGTCCGGCTGGACTACACCGGCCTCGACACCGCCGCCGCGGCCGTGGCCCACGGGCTGCGCCGGGCCGGTGTCCGGCCCGGCCAGGCGGTGGCCGTCTGCCTGCCGCGCTCCTGGCAGCTCGTCTGCGCCATGCTGGGCGTCCTGCGGCTCGGCGCCCGGGTCGTCCCGCTGGACGCGCAGAGCCCGGCGGAACGCCGGCGCCACATCCTGACCGACTCGTCCAGCGTGGCACTGATCCACGGCGGCACGGCCCCCGACGACCTGCCGGGCCGGGTGCGTCCGCTGGCGGCGGCGGCGCTGCTCGCGGCCGGACCCGGCGACCCCACGGAGGTCTTCACCGGGGCGCCGGTCTCCTTCCTCTTCTACACCTCCGGCACGACGGGCCGCCCCAAGGGCGTCGAGGTACGGGACGCCGGCATCCTGCGGCTGGCGGCACCCGGGTACATCGGCATCACGGAGGGCGCGCGCTATGCCTGCCTGTCCAATCCGGCGTTCGACGCCCTCAGCTTCGAGGTCTGGGTGCCGCTGCTGACCGGCGGCTGCTGCGTCGTCCTCGGCGACGAGGCCGTCCAGACACCGCACCGGCTGGCCGCCGCCCTGCTGCGGGAGCGCATCGACACGGCCTTCGTCACGGTGGCCCTGTTCAACGCGGTGGTGGACACCGAGCCGTCCTGCTTCGCCGGGGTCGGACAGCTGCTGGTCGGCGGCGAGCAGCTCAACGCCCGGCTGATCCGCCGCTGGTACCGGCACAACGCGGCGGCCCCCACCCGGCTGTACAACGTCTACGGCCCCACCGAGGCCACCACCTTCGCGCTGTGCCACCCCATCCCGCGCGACTTCGACGGTGACCTGGTCCCGATCGGACGGGAGCTGCCGCAGACCGAAGCCCTGCTGGTGGTCCCGGACGGCGGACGGACCGCATCGGCCGGCGAGGTGGCCGAACTCCACCTGGCCGGTGCGGCCCTCGCGGCCGGCTACCGCAACCTGCCCGAGGAGACGGAGCGCCGCTTCGTCCGGCTGCCCTGGCACGACGGCGGCCGCACGCCGTACTACCGCACCGGAGACCTGGTGCGCGCCGACGCAGACGGCCGGATCGCGTACGTCGGGCGCGCCGACCGGCAGGTGAAGGTCCGCGGCTTCCGGATCGAACCCGGCGAGCTGGAGCGGCAGATCGTCACGCACCCGGCGGTGCGGCAGGCGTACGTCTGCACCCGCCGGGTCGGCGAGCACGGCCCGAACGAGCTGCTGGCCTACGTCGTCCTCGGGGAGGAGATCCCGTTCGAGGAGTTCGACCGCCATCTGGCGGCCGGACTGCCCGCCTACATGAGACCCCATCACATCCACCTCGTGGACGCGCTCCCGCTGACCGCCAACGGCAAGGTCGACCGGGACGCACTGCTGCGCCGGGACGACCGGCCCTGGCGCCGCCCGGACGGCGACCGTCCGGACACCGGGGCCACCACCACCCTCCAACAGGAGGTCCTGGACCTGGCGGCCGAGGTGCTCGGCGTACCGGACCTGCGGCTGGACGACCGCTGGATCGCCTGCGGCGGCGACTCGCTCAAAGCCCTGAGGCTGCGCTTCGAGGCACGCCGGCGCTGGGGCTGCGACCTGCCCCAGGCACGGGTGCTGACCGGGGACCTGGCCGCGATCGCCCGGGCCGTCGCCGAAGCCGGACCCGCCGCCGACTCGCCGTACCCGGCCCCGCCCGCCCCCACCCGGGCACGCTCGGCGCCCGCCACCAGCGAGCAGCAGCGCCTGTGGCTGCTGCAGCAGCGGGCACCGCGCTCCCGCGCCTACGCCGTGGAGCTGGCCTTCCGCCTGGACGGAACGGTCGACGCCGACGCGCTGCACGCCGCGCTGCAGGCGCTGGTGCGGCACCACGCGGCCCTGCGCACGGCCTTCGAGGCCACGCCCGAGGGCCTGCGCCAGACCGTCGGGGAGCCCTACGACCCGTGGACCGGACCCGGCCCCGAGGCGGCCGACGTCGCCGGTGGGGACGGCGCCGGTGGGGACGGCGCGCGCGCCGCGGCCGACGGCTTCTTCGCCGAGCCGTTCGACCTCGCCGACCCCCGGATGCTGCGCGCCCGCTGGCTGCCGCAGGACGGCGGCGGCGTGCTGCTGCTCCACCTGCACCACATCGCGGTCGACGGCTGGTCGCTCAACGTCCTGCTGGCGGACCTGTCGTCCGGCTACCGGCAGGCGATCGTCGGAGCTGCGGAGGCTTCGTCCCCCACTCCCGTCCCCACCCCGCTGGACTACGCGGCCTGGCAGGCCGACTGGTTCGCCGGCCCCGCCTACCCGGCCCAGCGCGCCGAACTGCGGGCCCACTACGCCCGCGCCGACGAGGACGCCGACCGGGACCGGACGGACCCGACCGGTACTGCCGCCTTCCCCCCGGCCCGCCTGCTGCACACCTCCCTCGACGTCGTGCGGCGCGCCGCCGTGGACCGGCTCTGCGCCGACCTGGGCATGACCCGTTTCGAGGTGCTGCTCGGCGTGTTCGCCTGGAGCCTGTACGGCGTGACCGGCGGGACCGGCCCGCGGATCGCCGCGCCGGTGGCCAACCGGCCGGTCCAGGAGTTCGAGGCCAGCGTCGGCATGTTCGCCAACACCGTGCTGCTGCCGCAGGCCGTCACGCCCCGCGAGGACCTGCGCGCCCAGCTGCTGCGCCTGGGCGCCGACGCCCGCCGGGTGCTGGACCGTCAGCACGTCGCGCTGGCCGACGTCCTGGCCGACCGGGAGCCGGCCACCGGAGCCGACTCCCCGTTCGACTACCTCTTCGTACTGGAGAACACCGACTTCGCCGCGCTGGCCCTGCCCGGCTGCGCCTCCCGCCCGCTGTGGAGGGCCCCGGCCGAGGCCAAGTGCCCGATGACGCTGTCCGTGGTCGAGCACGAGGGCGGCCTCGACTGCCTGTGGGAGTACGCCGACGACCGCTTCGACGCCGACGAGGTCGCGGCGATGGCGGTCCTGTTCCGGCGGGGCCTGGACCTGCTCGCCGACGGCGGGACGGCGACCCCGGCCGAACTCGCCGCACCCTACCGCCGCCGACTGCCCCAACCCGGGCGCGGCACCGCGACCACGCCGACCTGGACGACGGTGGCCGAGGGCTTCGCCCGGCAGGTCGCCCGCACACCCGACGCACCGGCGCTGATGTCCGAAGGCCGGTCGGTGAGTTACGCCGCGCTCGACGCCCACGCGGCGGCGCTCGCCGCCGAACTGCGGGCCGCCCACCCGCTGCCGGAGCAGGACGACCGTCCGTGCTGCGTCGCGCTACACCTGCCGCCGTCGGTCGAGCACGTGGTGGCGCTGCTGGCACTGGCCCGGCTCAACGTGACCATCGTGCCCCTGGACCCGTCCTACCCGCCGGCCCTGCGCCGGCAGGTACTGGACCAGGTGGAACCGGTGTGCGTGCTGCTCCCGCCGGACGGCGACCCGGAGTTCGACGCCGTCGACCCGGGCCGCATCGCGCGCCACCCGGTGGTGCTGTCACCTGCCTCGCCCGACCCGGCCACCGCCACGGCCACCGCCACCGCCGGTACCTCCACCGCCGGAACGGCTACCGCCGGCCCGGCGCACCGCGGCGCCCGGCCGCTCTACACCCTGTTCACCTCGGGCTCCACCGGCGTTCCCAAGGGCGTTCAGGTCTCCGACCGCACCCTGTGCAACCTGGTGCAGTGGCAGGCGGAAGCGGGAGGGCTGGCCGGCCCGGCGGTCACCCAGCAGTTCTCCATGCTCTCCTTCGACGTGTCCTTCCAGGAGGTCTTCGGGACGCTGTGCGGCGGCGGCCTCCTCCACCTCGTGCGGCCCGGCTGGCGGCAGGACGCCCCCGCGCTGCTGGAGCAGCTGGAGACGGCCGGCGTCGAGCGCGTCTTCATGCCCTACGTGGCACTCCAACTCCTCGCCGAACACGGCGTCCACCTGGGCCGCTATCCGTCGCGGCTGAAGGACGTGGTCACCGCCGGCGAGCAGCTGGTGTGCACCGAGGCGATCCGCCGCTGGTTCGCGGGCCTGCCGGGCGCCCGGCTGTTCAACCACTACGGCCCCACCGAGACGCACGTGGTGAGCAGCCTGTGCCTGGACGGCGATCCGGACCGCTGGCCGGAGCGTCCCGCCATCGGCCGGCCGGTGGCCAACGCGGTGCTCACGGTGGTCGACGAGGCCGATGAGCCCGTCCCGCCCGGCCGCCCCGGCGCCCTGCTGATCGGCGGCACGATGGCCGCGCGCTGCTACCTGGGCGACCCGGCGCTCGACGACGCCCGCTTCGTCGAGCTGCCCGGCCTCGGCCTGTGCTACCGCAGCGGCGACCGGGCCCGCTTCGACCGGCAGGGACTGCTGCACTTCCTGGGCCGGGACGATGACCAGATCAAACTGAGCGGACACCGCCTCGAACTCGGCCAGGTCGAGGCGGCCCTGCTGCGGCACCCGGACGTCGTCAACGCCGTCGTGGTCCGCGACGGCGACGACCTGGTGGCCTGCCTGCAGTGCCGCGGGGAGGCGCCCACGGTTCGGGAGCTCACCGCGCACCTGGCACCGATCCTGCCCGGCCACGTCCGGATCGCCCGCTTCCGCGTGCTGGGGGAACTGCCCAGGACCCCCAGCGGCAAGCTCGACCGCCGGGGCGCCCTGCGCTCCGCCGGGCGGGAACTGCTCCGGCCGACGGCCCGCGGCATCGGCCTGTCCGCACGCGAAGCCCAGCTGACCGTGGCGTTCGAGACGGTCACCGGTGCGGCGATCGACCCGGGACAGACCTTCTTCGAGGCCGGAGCCTCCAGCCTGGGGCTGATGCGCTTCCAGCTCCACTGCACCACCGCACTGGGCCTGCGCTTCACCGTCGCCGACCTGTTCGAACACGTCACCGTGCGGGCGCTGGCCGACTTCCTGGACCGCTCGGCACCGGCCGCCGACACCGCTGTGTCG
This sequence comes from Kitasatospora sp. NPDC059577, assembly GCF_042735475.1. NCBI lineage: Bacteria > Bacillati > Actinomycetota > Actinomycetes > Kitasatosporales > Streptomycetaceae > Kitasatospora > Kitasatospora sp. NPDC059577. Next base: position 533,553 of record NZ_JBHWBZ010000001.1, read on the forward strand.
ACCTCTGTGGTGACCGTGGTGCCGGCCGGCGTCGCCGGATATATCGGTGCCACCGGATACATCGGTGCCACCGGACGGCTCGTCGCCGACGCACCGGTCGCCGCTGAGGAAGCGTTTGCCGCCGGTGGGCCGATCGCCGAGGACGAGCCGATCGCGGTCGTCGGGATGGCGGTACGCCTTCCGGGCGCCGCCGACCTCGCCGCGTTCTGGCGGATGGTCACCACGGGCGGCATCGGCATCGAGCACTTCGACGCCGCCGACGGCCTGGTCGGGGCGCGCAGCCAGCTGGACGGCCCGCTGGCCTTCGACCCGGACCACTTCGGCATCAGCCGGCAGGAGGCCCGGCTGATGGACCCCCAGCAACGACACCTGCTGATGAGCTGTGTCGAGGCACTGGCACACGCCGGCATCGCCGATCCGTCCGGCCGGCGCGTCGGCCTGGTCGCCGGGGCCGGCGAGAACACCTACTTCCAGTCCATGCTCCGCGAGGCCGACCCCGAACGCCTGCCCGACGTCTTCCAGTTGGCCCTGCACCACGACAAGGACTACCTCGCCACCAAGGCGGCCTACCACCTCGGGCTGACCGGTCCCGCCTTCACCACCCAGGCGGCCTGCGCCAGTTCGCTGGTCGCCGTCCACGTCGCCGCCGGGCTGCTGCGCCAGGGCGATGCCGAGGTGATGCTGGCGGGCGGCGTCCTGGTCGACCCGACCCTGACCGGCGGATACCGGTACCAGCCGCAGCACATCTTCTCCGTGGACGGCCTCTGCCGGCCCTTCAGCGACGACGCGAGCGGCACCATCGGCGCGAGCGGCGTCGGCGTGGTGGTGCTCAAGCCGCTCCGCCTGGCCCGCCGCGACGGCGACACCGTCTACGCCCTGATCACCGGCTCGGCGGTGAACAACGACGGCTCCGACAAGCTCAGTTACAGCGCCCCCTCGCTCGCCGGGCAACGCGAGGTGATCCGGGCCGCCCTGCGCCGCAGCGGCCGCAGCGGCGCCGACCTCGGCTACGTCGAGGCCCACGGCACCGCCACCCGGCTCGGCGACCCGGTCGAGGTCGGCGCCCTGCGCCAGGCCTTCGACCTGGACCGGTCCGGCCACTGCGCGCTGACCTCGGTCAAGAGCCAGATAGGACACCTGGGCGCGGCGGCGGGCGTGGTCGGACTGGTACGGGCCGCGCTCGCGGTCCACCACGGCGTCATCCCGCCCAACGTCGGCTTCCACGCCCTCAATCCGCAGCTCGGCGCCGACCCGACGCCGTTCTACGTCCCCACCGAGGCCCGGCCCTGGCCCACCGACCGGGACAGGATCGCGGCGGTCAGCAGCTTCGGGATCGGCGGCACCAACGCCCATGTGGTGCTGGAGGCCGACAGACCGGCCCCGGGGACGGCGGAGGAAGCCGGAGCCGGCCCCGAGGCGGGCAAAGCGGGCCTGACGGCGGCCGACACGGCAGCGGACACCTCCGTGCTCCCCTGCCTGGTGCTCTCCGGCAGCAGCGAAGCGGGCCTGCGCGCCGACGCCGCCCGGATCGCCGACTACCTGGCGGCCCGTCCGGCCGCCTACCCGCAGGTGCTGCGCCACCTCCGGGCGGGCCGTCCCGCGCGCCGCCGCCGGCTGGCGGCGGTCTGCCCCGACGCCTCCACCGCCGTGGCCTGGCTGCGCGACGCGGGCCCGATCACCGACGCCGGACCGGGGGACACCCGGACCGGAACGGGGGACACCCCGAGCGGAACAGGCCACACCCGGTACGGGCCGGCGGTCCCGGGCGAAGGCCTCACCGCCGAGGAGACGGCCGCCGCCTGGCTGTCCGGCGAGCGGATCGGCCGTCCCGCCGGCCCGGCCCAGGCGCCGTGGGACTTCCCGCCACCGGCCTTCGAGCTGACGGAGTTCGACTTCCCCCGCGCCGCAGCGGCACCGGACCGCTCCGGTCCGGCCGCCGCCGTTCCGTCGCGCCTCCCGGAGCACGCCTGGCTGCACCAGCCGCACTGGGCACGGCTGCGCCGCGCGGGCACCGCGATCGGCGCGCGCAGCTCCCGGCTGCTGGTGCTGCTCACCGACGGACCGGCACCCCCGGACGCGGTCCGCGCCTTCGAGGCCGCCTACGCCCGGGTGGTGCGGGTCAGCGCCGCCGGGGCGTTCGCCCGGCGCGGTGAGGACGTCTACGAGGTCGATCCGGCCGATCCGGCCTCGCTCGGCCGGCTCCTCGACGCGCTGACGGGTGCGGGCGCGGGTGTGGGCGCGGCCCTCGGTGCGGGCGACACCGGCTCCGCGGGCACCGGCTCCGAGCGCGACACCGGAATCGACTGGCTGCACGCGCTGCCGCTGGGCATCGGCGGTCCGGTCGGCCGGGACAGCCTGGCCCGGGCCCGCTGGGCCTGTCTGGACACTCCGGCCGCCCTGGTGCGCGCCGTGGCCGAGGCCGCCGGGCCGCTGCGGCTGAGGCCGTGGTGGCTGTCGTACGGGGCGCGGCCGGTGGACGGCCCGGTCCGGCGGCCGGAGGCCGGCCTGCTGGCGGGCGCCGCCGAGGTGGCGCCGCAGGAGGGCGCTGCGGACGGCCACTGGATCGACCTGCCTGACGCCGACCCCGCCCACTGGGCCGCGCCGCTGGCCGCCCTGCTGGCCGGGGCCGCCACGACGGCGCCGGACGCGGTGACGGCCGGACCACCGCCCGCGGCCGCGGGCGGACTCCCGCGCCGGCTGGCCCTGCGCCGGGGCCACTGGTGGGAACAGGTCGCGCTGCCGGTCTCCGCGACCGGCCCCGGCCCCGTCGGGCTGCCCGCCGGAGGCGTGCACCTGGTCCTGGGCGGCACCGGCGGGATCGGCCGCAGTGTCGCCGCGTGGCTGCTGGAGCGCGGCGCCGCGCGGGTGCTGCTGCTGGCGCGGCGGCCCCGGCTGCCGGAGGAGCTGATGCCCTGGGTCGACCGGGTCGAGTTGGTCGACGCCGATCTCGCCGAGTCGGCGCCCGAGGAGATCGCGGCCCGCATCGGCCGGCGCACCGGCCGCCTCGACGGCGTGGTCCACGCCGCCGGGGTCGCGAACGGCGGCCTGATCGCCCGGCGCGACGCCGGGGCGATGTGGCGCGGCTCCGCCGCCAAGCTGCAGGGCGCCCTGCTGGTCGAGCAGTTGATCGAGCGCTACCGGCCGTCGGTGGCGGTGTACTGCTCGTCGATGTCCGCTGAGCTGGGCGGCGTCGGCCAGTTCGACTACGCGGCCGCCAACAGCCTGCTCGACGGCTTCGCGCAGTACCGGTCCGGCGAGGCCGAGACCACGGTCCGGCTGGGTGTGAACTGGGACGTGTGGAGCGAGGCCGGGATGGCGCTGCACGCGCCGCCGGCCGACGCACGCCACCGGGCCCACCTGTCGGTCGGGCTGACGGTGGCCGAGGGCAAGCAGGTGTTCGCGCGGGCCGTGGGACTGCAGCTGCCGCAGGTGCTGGTCTCCACCACCGGCCTCGACGAGTCCCGCGCGTTCTACGCGGCGCCCGCCCGGGCCGTCGTGCCGCCCGCGACCACGGCGCCCACGGCGTGGACCGGGACCACCGGAACGGCGCCCACGGCGTGGACCGGGACCACCGGAGCCACGCCGGTGCCCGCCGGCGGCGGTACCGCGGCGGCCGAGGCGGCTCGCGGGAGCGCAGCCGTCCTGCTCGGCGACTGGCTGTGCGACTGGCTGGACCTCGACCACGTCGACCCCGACGCCCCGCTCTACGACCTGGGCGTCGACTCGCTGACCCTGCTCGACCTGATCGGCCTGGTGAAACGTCACTTCGACGTCGAGCTTGAACTGACCCGGCTCAGCCACCGGGTCTCCCTCTCCGAGATCCTGACCCGGCTGGCGGAGGCGGCGTCCGTCGGCAGTGCCGGTGCGGACGACGTGGTCCCCGAGGTCTGGCAGCAGGGCACCGGAGACGACGTGCTCTGCCTGGTGCACCCCGTCGGCGGCGACATCCAGGCCTACCGGTCCCTGGTGTCGGCCCTGGGCCCCCGGCTGACCGTCTGCCTGATCGCCGACCCCGCGCTGGCGCGGCCCGGGACGGCGGACTGGAGCCTGGCCGAGCGGGCGCGCCGCTACGCCGCCGCCCTGCGAGCGCGCTTCGCGGACGACACCCACCGGCTGCACCTGGCCGGCTGGTCCTTCGGCGCCTGGGCGGCGATGGGGATGGCGGCGCAGGCGGAGGCGATCGGCCGTCCGGTGCACGGCCTCCACCTGATCGATCCGCCGGCGCCCGGTGCCGGCGTGCGCTTCCAGGACTACGACGAGGGCCGGCTCCAGGCGGTGTTCGCGAACGAGCTGAGCCAGGGCGGGTCCGCGGTGGCCGGTCCCGAGGCGCAGGGCTACGCCGACCGCCTGGTGCGGTGCTGCCGGGCCAACCTGCGGAGCATGGCCGACCACCGGATGCCGCTGCTGAGCGCCACCCCCAGCCACCTGTGGCTGGCCGAGCGGCCGGTGGAGGGACTGCCCGCACCGGCGTCCCCGGAGGAGCAGCGGGAGCTGTGGCGCCCGCACCTGCCGGAACCCAGCACCTGGCACCGGCTGGACACCACGCACTACGGCATCGTCCGCCCGCCCCACGTGCACGCCGTGGCGGCGGCGATCGACGCGGCGACGGACGACCCGCCCGGGGGCGGCGTCGACCGTCCCCGGCCGTGACCCCGGCGCGCTCCCCGCACCGGCGGTCCCGTCCGACCCCCACCACCGTCCGACCATCGGAGACCACCCCCGTGAACCCCTACCAGTCCCTACCGGCGCGCTCGTTCTGGCGGTCCGCCGTGGCCGAGCCCGACCCGCTCGCCATCGACGAGCTGTGGACGCCCGCGTTCGAGATCGGGCAGGACGACCCGGTCCTCACCGCCGGGTCCTGCTTCGCCGCCCACATCGGCCGCGCCCTGCTGGAGCGGGGCATGAACTGGTACGACGCGGAGCCCGCCCCGCCGGGGCTGACCGAGGAGGAGCGCCGGGCGCGCCACTACGGGGTGTACTCGTTCCGCACCGGGACGATCTACACCGCCGCGGTGCTGCGGCAGTGGCTCTCCTGGGCCTTCGGCCGCACGACCCCGCCCACCGGGGCGTGGTCGGAGGACGGCCGCTATTACGACCCCTACCGCCCGTCCGTCGAACCCGGCGGCCACGCCTCGGCCGAGGAGATGCTGGCCGCCCGCGGGACGACCCTCGCCGCGATCCGCGACGCCGTCACCGAGGCCGGCTGCCTCGTCTTCACCCTGGGCCTGACCGAGGCCTGGCGGGACCGCGCCGACGGCACCGTCCTCCCGTCCTGCCCCGGTACGGTGCGCGGCACCTTCGACCCGGAGCGCCACGTCCTCCACCGGTTCACCTTCGACGAGGTGTACCGGGACCTGGCGGAGGCCGTCGCACTCGCCCGCGAGGCCAATCCGCGGCTGCGCGTCCTGCTGACCGTGTCCCCGCACCCGCTGACCGCGACCGCGACCGGCGACCACGTGCTCACCGCCAACACCCACTCCAAGTCGCTGCTGCGGACGGTGGCCGGGCAACTCACCCTGGACCTCGACGACGTCGACTACTTCCCCTCCTACGAACTCATCACCGGAATCCCGTTCCGGAGCCGGTTCTACGCCCCCAACCTGCGTGAAGTGACGCCCGAGGGCGTCGACTTCGTCATGCGCCACTTCATGACCGCACTGTCGCGGCCCACCGCCGGTCCGCGACCGGACCGGACCGGCGAGCCGTCGGCGGAGCCGAAGGGAGGGGACACCTGTGACGACGCCGTCCTCGACTACTACCGCCCCCGCTAGGTTCCTGCTGCTCGGCGACTCGCACGCGGGCCCGATCGGCCGGGCGGCGAAGGCCGCCCGGATCCCCTTCCAGGGAGGTCCGATCGGCGCCGGCCGCGAGTTCACCGACGACTTCTTCGAGCCGCGCGAACACGACGTGGTGTTCCGCAAGGCCGAGGCCGAACAGTACTACCGGGGCTTCCTGGCCGACCTGGACGTCGACGGCCTCGGACGTCTGACGGTCCCGCTGGTGTCCACCTTCGGCCTCAGCGCGCACTTCGTCGCCACCCGGGAGAACTGGCGCCTCTACCGCCACCGCGACGGCGGCTTCGCCCCGGGCTTCCTGTCCGGGCCGCTGTTCGACGCCGTCGTCCGTGCCACCGTCCGCGACGCGCTGGCCTTCTACCGCCACGCACTCGGCCTGGGCCTGCGGGTCCTGGCCGTGCTGCCGCCGCAACGGGTGCCGGAGCAGTCCGACCCGGCGGTGTTCACGGCCGCGCAGGAGACCGTCCGCAGCGCGCTCGACGCCCTCGGCGTCGAACTCGTCGACCTGCGCGCCCGCACCACCGGACCGGACGGCCTCCAACGCCCCGAGTTCTGCGAGACCGACGACGCCATCCACGGCAACCTGGCCTTCGGCCGGCTGATCCTCGCGGATCTGCTGGCCCGCGGCCTGTGACGACCTCGACCCCCCACCGCAGGAGCACGCCATGGAGCAGTACGAACTGGACGCCGTCAAGGCCGTCACCACCAGGCCCGCACACCCGTACCGGACCATCACGGTCGACCCGGTCACCCCGGTGATCGGCGCCGAGATCTCCGGCATCGACCTCTCCCAGGAGCTGCCGGCCGAGCAACTGGCCGAGGTGAAGCGGGCGTTCCTCGACCACCACGTCCTCGTCTTCCGCGACCAGCACCTCACGGACGAGGACCACAAGCGCTTCGCCGGGCACTTCGGCGAACTGCGCCCGGTCAACCCGCCCCCGGTCGACGCGGACCCGTACGTCCTGGAGATCCGCACCAGCGCCGAGGCGGAGAACGTCGCCGGCAACGGCTGGCACGCCGACGGCACCGCCGACGCCGAACCCTCGCTCGGGTCGATGCTCCACATCACCCGCGTCCCCGAACCCGGCAGCGGCGGCGACACCCTGTTCGCCAACATGCACCTCGCGTACGAGATGCTCTCCCCGACGATGCGCGAACTGCTCGACGGCCTGACCGCGATCCACGACGGCCTCGTCGCCTTCCAGGGCTACACCCCGCCCCCGGGGTACGTGATACCCAAGAACGAGCACCCGCTGGTGGTGCGCCACCCCGAGACCGGCCGCAGGATCCTCTACGTCAACAAGGCCTACACCGCGCGCATCCCCCAGCTGTCGGCCGACGAGAGCCGGGCCCTGCTCGACCTGCTGTGCGCCCTGCCCGCCCAGCGGCCCATGCTGACCTGCCGCATCCGGTGGACCCCCGACACGCTGGTGTTCTGGGACAACCGCTGCGTCCAGCACCACGCCACGTACGACTACTACCCGCACACCCGGTACGGCCGCCGGGTCGCCATCGACGGCGGACCGCTCAAGGGCTGAGCCGACCGGGAGGGCGGGCCCGGGCTCAGCCCGGGTGCGCCGCCGTCCTCGGCTCCGTACCGTCCTCGGTCCTCGCCGCCGCCCGGGCCAGAGCGGCGGCGAGACCGTCGGCCAGCCGCGCCCAGGCGGCACGTTCGCCGCGCTCGCCCTGCCCGTCGGCGTGGACCCGCACCACCGCGCGGACCCGGGCGGACGGATACGTCTCGGCGTAGGCGTCCGGGTCCGCCGCCGCGTACGCGGCCGCCACGGCGGCGGCGTTGGCCAGGGCGTTCGCGTCGGCGTGGGCGCGCACGTTGGCCGTGGTGTTGAGCTCCGCGTAGGTCTCGCCGTACCGGGCGGCCTCGGCCTCGTCGTAGCCGTTGGCCAGCGCGTAGGAACCGGCGGCGGCAGCGGCCGTGGCGTAGGCCTCGGCGTACGGGTACGCGTGCCGGAAGAGCTCCCGCAGCTCCGGTTCGAGCGCCGCCCGCCACGTGCCCTCGTCGACCCGGCCGCCCCCCAAGGCCCGTGTGTGCAGGGCCAGGACGACCTGCTGCGGTGCGGCGGACCCGCCGCGGCGCGCGGTCGCCTCGGCCAGCACCGGGCCGACCGCGGAGCAGTACCAGTCATGGACCACGCTGAACGGCACCCCGCCGTCCGACCGCCGCACCTCCCGGCGCACACGGCGCGCCCAACCCGCCGCCGCGTCGGCGTCCAGGCCGTCGAACAGCACCTCCGCCACCTGCGCCAGCCAGGCCGGCACGGCCGGCCGCTCTCCTGTTGCCGGGTGCCCGGCGTCCCCCGCGGCGGCGTCGAGTGAGGCGTAGAAGGCCGAGAAGGTCTCCGCTGAGGTCATCTGCTCTGCTCCTGACTGGGCGGTCTGCTTGCTGCGGGCCGTTTGCTGCAGGCCGTTCGCTGCGGGCCGTGACGCTCCGACCCGTACGGCTGCGGATCACCTCGGCCCTTCCGGCCGGGCTGATCGAATCCCGCTACCCACCCTGACGGTCTCCCGGCACGGACGGTTCACCGGGCCGCCGACCCGACGGGATGCGCCGGATCGTCGCCATGTGGCGGAACGGCGAGCCGAGACGGTCCACCGGTCCCCTGACCTGGGAGGAACCGTGGACACGCACGGAGGACTCCTCCTCGCACGTGACAAACCCGGCGACGTCGGCGGTCATCCCCGGGATACTGGTCGCCCATGGATGAGGTCGAAGTCGTCGTCGCCCATGCCGAGCGTGCGACTCTGCGCGTCGGCGACGTGTTCCTGAAGGTGGACGCCGACCAGGCGCGCATCGACGTCGAGGTCGAGGCGATGTCCCTCGCGCCGGTCCCGACCCCGGAGGTCCTGTGGTGCAGACCGCCCGTGCTCGCGCTGGCCGCACTCCCGGGGACGACGCTCGGGCGCCTCGGCGGGCCGTCGACCGGGTCGCCGGCGGCGTGGGCCGCGGCGGGCACCGCCATCCGGAGGCTGCATGACGCGCCGCTGCCGTCCTGGCCGGGACGGGCCGGCCGGAGCATCGTCGCGCTGGCGGCGGAACTCGACGACGAGTGCGAGGTGCTCGTGACGAACGGCCTGCTGCCCGCCGACCTGGTCACCCGCAACCGTCAGGTCGCCGAGGCCGCGCTCCGGCCGTGGACTCCGGCCTTCACGCACGGCGACCTGCAGATCGCGCACGTCTTCGTCGACGGCGACGAGGTCACGGGCATCATCGACTGGTCCGAGGCCGGCCAGGGCGATGCCCTCTACGACCTCGCCACCTTCACGCTCGGACACGAGGAGCACCTCGGCGACGTCATCGCCGGCTACGGCGCCGACGTCGACCTCGACGTGATCCACGCGTGGTGGTCGTTGCGAAGCCTGCTGGTGGTGCGCTGGCTGACCGAGCACGGCTTCGACCCCTACGCGCCGGGCTGTGAGGTCGACGTGCTGAGATCCCGGATGTGAGACCGCGCGGGCCCGACCGCCAGGTATGCGTTCTGACGCGTCGACAGGCCGTCCCCGCGGCGCATCGCCCGCCCTTGCTCCCGGCAGGGTGCGGTGTGCAGCCGTCGCCGGCGGATGACGGCGCAGTCGAGGGTGACGAACGCCTGACGGCTGTCGTCGCGGATCTCCCCGCGGATGCGCGGGCGGCGGAACCGGTGCCGCGGCGCGGTCGCTCGGTCCGCGACCCGGCGGTACAGGCCCGGGGCGGCGCCGTGCCCGGCGGGGTGCGGGGTGATCCGGTACCCGACGGTGCGGCGCGTCGGCACCCGGGCCGAGGACATGGCCGTCGGCTCCGGTGGAGCCCGGTCAGGCCGGGCGGACGAGGCGGTTCTCGTAGGCGAAGACCACGGCCTGGATCCGGTCGCGGAGTTCGAGCTTGTGCAGGATCCGCCCCAGGTGGGACTTCACGGTCGCCTCGGCGAGGTGCAGGGTGGCCGCGATCTCGGTGTTGGACAGGCCCCGGCCGACCTGGACGAGTACGTCGCGTTCACGGGCGCTGAGCCGGCCCAGCCGCTCGTCGGGGCCGGCGCCGGCGCCGTCGGGGATGTGCGGGCGGAGGTCCTCCAGGAGGCGGCGGGTGATCCGGGGGGAGAGCACCGCGTCGCCCGCGGCGACGTTGCGGATCGCGGTGAGCAGTTCCTCGGGCCTGGTGTTCTTCAGCAGGAAGCCCGAGGCTCCGGCGCCGAGTCCGGCGAAGGCGTATTCGTCCAGGTCGAAGGTGGTGAGGATCAGTACGCGGCTCCGCGGGGCGGTTCTGACGATCTGTCGGGTCGCCTCGATCCCGTCGGTCCCGGGCATCCGGACGTCCATCAGGACGACGTCGGGGCGCAGTTCCCGGGCGAGGCGTACGGCCTGGCTGCCGTCCGCGGCTTCGCCGACCGGTGTCATGTCGGGCTGGGCCTCCAGGACGGTGCCGAAGGCCATGCGCAGCAGCGCCTCGTCGTCGGCGATCAGGATGCGGATCGTCATGCGGACGCCGCTCCGCTGCTGTCGAGGAGGAGACGGGTGTGGACTTCCCAGCCGCCGCCCGGTAGCGGTCCGGCGCGCAACGTCCCCCCGTAGGCGGCCGAGCGTTCGCGCATGCCGGGGATGCCGTGGCCGGACGGTGCGGTGCCGGGGGGCGGCGGGCAGGGGCCGTCGTCGGTGACGTCCACGGTGAGGGCCCCGGTCGAGCAGTGGATCCGGACCGTCGCGCGCGTGCCGGTGGGGGCGTGCTTGAGGGTGTTGGTCAGGGCTTCCTGCACCACGCGGTAGACGGTGAGTTGTGCGGTGGCGGGCACGTGGGCGTGGCCGCCGTGGACGTCGAGGCGGGTCGGCAGCCCGGCGGCGCACATCTGGTCGGCGAGTGCCTCCAGTTGGGCGATGCCGGGCAGCGGGTGGCGCTGCGCGTCCGGTTCGTCGGTCCGCAGGATGCCCAACGAGCGCCGCATGTCGGTGAGGGCCTGGCGGCCCGTCTCGGAGATCTGGAGCATCGCGGCGGTGGCCCTGTCGGGTGACCGGTGCTGCGCGTAGACGGCGGCGTCGGTGAGCGCGACCATGACGGACAGGTTGTGGGTGACGATGTCGTGCATCTCCCGGGCGATGCGTGTCCGTTCCTCGGCGACGGCCAGTCGGGCCTGCTGTTCCTGTTCCCGCTCCAGGCGTGCGGCCCGTTCCACCAGGGCGGCCAGGTAGGCGCGGGTGGTGCGCGTGTTCACCCCGAGGACGGCGGCGGCGACGGCCATCGCGGTGACCGCGACGAAGGGGGTCAGGAACGCGCCTTCCGGTGCCCAGCGCAGGCAGGCCAGCAGGACCCCTGCCTCCACGACGGCACCGGCGACGAGTGCGCCGCGCCGGCCGGTGTGCGCGGCCACCGTGTAGAGAGCCACCAACAGGGCGACGTCCGCAGGCAGTTGGACGTCCGTCAGCCACTGGACGAGGGCGGCGGCCGCCACGGCGCCGAACACCGCGAGCGGGGCCCGGCGCCGCCACAGCAGGGGCACCGCGAGGGCGGCGGTGAGGGCCACGGCCACCGGCAGCTCGTGCGGCACGCGCGTGGTCATGACGTTGAGCAGGAGGAGCACCGGCAGCAGCGAGTCCCACAGCACGGGCGGCAGCCGGGAACTCCGGCGCCCGACGGCCGTCAGCAGCCGTGCCGCGCGGGCGGCGGCCGGACTGCCGGCGCGGCTCGTCGGCCGTGACGCGGTCCCCGCCCACCGGGCCCGGTCCAGACGGCGTACCCGGTCCCGCACCCGGTCCCGGTCCGGTCGGCCTGCCCGGTGGGCATGGCCGGGTTCCGCGGCCGCCTCGGTCATCACACGTCCCTGTCGATTCGGCGTCATGCCGACCCCGGCCGGGGCCGACACACCGCGTACAGCCGGATCCGGGTCGGGTCGGGCGCGTACGCGTCGCGCCGCCCGGCACCTGCCGCTGCCCGGCCCGTCCCGCTGCTCGGCCCGCATCGCTGCCCGGCCCGTCCCGCGGCCCTGTCACGGTAGACCCCGGGCCCCGCGGCGCACATGACCCCACCGTCTGACGGCACCACGCCGGAATGCGACCTGAGGAGGAGGCCGCTACCTCCCGTGGTCGCAGGGCGGACGCTGATCCGGTGTGCTCGATCGCTGCCCCGGTCGCACGGGGACCGCCGCGGATTGCGACCCCGGTTGCAGACGACGGCGACCGGGGAGCGATGTGGCCGTGCACGCCCGGCGCCGAGCATGGCCACGTGACCGAGATCATCACGGGACCGCAGATGTCCCCCCTGGAAATCCTCGCCCTGCTGGGTGCCGTCGCGCTGGTGGTGGCGCGCTGGCTTCCCCCCGCCGCCCGTCCACGCGTCACGATCGCGGCGGGGGCGGTTCTCGTCCTGTCCGCGATCGTGCTCGCGGTGGCGGGGATCCGCTGGCAGATGCTGCCGGTCCTGGCGGGCGCCGCGTTCGCGCTGCCGTTCGCCCTCTCCCCACTGCTGCGACGCCGCTCCGGCCGGCCGGCGTGGCGGGCCCGCTGGTGGCTGGCGCTGTCGGGATCGGTGGCCTGCGTCGGCCTGATCGCCACGGGCCCGGTGGCCGCCTGGGCCTTTCCCGTGCCCGTGTTCCCCGAGCCGTCGGGCGAGTTCGCGGTCGGCACCCGGGTGCTGCAGTGGACGGACCCGGGCCGCCCCGAGACCTTCACCGCCGATCCGGACGACCGGCGTACGGTCGTGGTCCAGCTCTGGTACCCGGCGCAGAAGAGCCCCGCGGGCGCGCAGCTGGCCCAGTACCTCGGCCGGACGGAGCAGGAGGCGCGCACCGTCGCCGAGGCCCTCGCCCGCGGGGTCGGCCTGCCGGGCTTCCTGGTCGACGGTGTCCCGCGGGCCCGTAGCCGGTCGGTGTTCGACGCCCCGGTGGACGGCGGCGCGGGGCGGTTCCCGGTCGTGCTGTTCTCGCCCGGTTCGGGCGGGGTGCGCACCCAGAACACCGCCTGGGCGGAGGAGTTGGCCAGCCACGGCTACGTGGTCGCCTCGCTCGACCACCCGTACGACTCCGCCGCCGTCGTCCTCGCCGACGGCCGGACGATCACCAGCGAGACCTCCTCGTCCGGTGATGCGGACAAGGACGAGGAGCTGGCGGCCGGCTGGACGGCTGTTCGGGCCGCCGACCTCGGCTTCGTCCTCACCCGGCTGGACGGTCTCGACCGGGGCGAGGCCGCCGACCCGCTGACCGGGCGCCTGGACACCGGCCGGGTCGCGGTGGCCGGCCACTCCATGGGCGGTGCCGCCGCCCTGCAGGCGGCCCGGCAGGACCGCCGGTTCGACGCCGTCATCGACCTGGACGGCTACCCCCACGGCCCCGCCTCGCCCGCCCTCGACCAGCCGACGCTCGCCCTCACCCAGGCGATCACCCCGGGAACCGATCCGCGCTACCTGCCCCGCCTCACCGAGGCGCTCGACGCCGGCACCGCGACGAGCTACCGGCTCACCGTCCCCGGCGCCGCCCATCTCACCTTCATGGACGGCCCGCTGTACCTGCCGCCGGTGCCCACGATCGTCGGTTCTCTGGGCCGCACCGGGAGCCCGCGCGTCGTCGCCGCAGCCACCCTCGCCTTCCTGGACGCCACGCTGCGGGGCGAACCCGGCGACCTGGCCGGCGCCCTGCGGGCCTACGGCGACCTCACCGTCCACCACCCGGACGGCGGCCGCTGACCGGCCGCCCCGGGCACCCACGACGGCCGGACGGCACGACGGGATCCACCGACCGGACGGTGACGGGATCCACCGACCGGACGGTCGTGCCCGAACCGACGGCGGGCGGCCCCGGGTCGTCGTTCACCGACGGCCCGGGGCCGTCCGCGCGTCGACTCCTCCCGCGCGCGGGGACGTGCGTCGGCCGTCAGCGGCACCGGCCGGAGGGGATGCGGTGATGGTTCGTCGGCCCGGCGCGGTTCCGGATCGTCGCCTGCGCAGCCGTCGGCGCCGGAGGGTGCCGATCCGGGCGGGACTCGCACACCGTCCCGGCCGCCCGGAAGCGCGGTCACGGCCGTCGTGCGGTTCGTTGGCCCGTCCCGGCGGTCAGGGCCTACGCTGCGGCCACGGCGACCGACGGTGTGAAGGTCCCGGTTTCTTGGGCGTTCCCGCGTGCGGGGCGGAGAGGAGATGTCGTGATCGAGCTGTTGGATGGCATGCCTGCGGGGGTCATCGGGTTCGAGGCGAGCGGCAAGCTCGCGGCGGAGGACTACCGCGATGTGGTGCTCCCGACGCTGGAGGTCGCGGCCGAGGCCGGCGAGGTCCGGTTCCTGATCGTCATGCGCGACTTCCAGGGCATGTCGGGCGGGGCGCTGTGGCAGGACCTCAAGGTCGGCTTCGGCCACCTCAAGGCGTGGAAGCGCATCGCCGTGGTGACCGACATCGACTGGGTGCACCACATGACGTCCCTCTTCGGCTGGATGACTCCCGGGGAGACCAGGGTGTTCGCCCTCGACGACCGGGACGCGGCGGTCGCCTGGGTCCTCGGGTGACGGCACCGGTCACCGGGGCCGGTGCCGCCCACCGGCCCCCGGTCACCCGCGGTCCGCGCTGAGGCTCCTGAGGTCGTCGAGGTCCTGGGCGGAGCATCCGGACGGCTGCAGGACGAGGTGCCGGCCGTCCGCGGGTCGGGCAGTGTGGGCCGGGGCCACCGTCGACGCCCCGCCCCGTCACTCCGCGGTGCGGGACGGGCCGAAGTCCTCGGCGGAGATGCGCAGCCGGAAGACGTGGTAGGTCCAGCCCTGGTAGGCGAGCACCAGGGGGAGGAAGACGATGGCGACGACGCTCATCACCTTCAGCGCGTAGTTGCCCGAGGCGCTGTTCTGGACGGTCAGGTCGAACGCGGGGTCGGTGCTGGAGACCAGCAGGCGGGGGTAGAGGTCGACGAAGAGCGACAGGACGGTGGTCGCGATGGTGACGGCGGTGGCGACGAACGCCCAGCCGTCGTGCCGTCCGACGGTCAGCCAGACGGCGGAGACCACCGCGAGGACGGCGACGAGTTCGAGGATGTCCGGCAGGACGCCCTTGCCCGCGGTGGAGTGGGTCCACGGCAGGAAGGCCAGCACGGCGAGGGCGGTCGCCGGTGCGGTCCGGCGGGCCAGGAGCTTGGCCCGGGCCTGCACCGCGCCGGTGGTCTTGAGGGCGATGAACGTCGCGCCGTGCAGCAGGCAGAGCAGCACGAGGGTGAGGCCGGCGAACACCGAGTACCCGGAGAACAGGTCGCCGAAGGAGCCGGTGAACTCGTGGTTCTGGTCGATCGGCAGGCCGTGCAGCAGGTCGCCGAGGGCGATCCCGATCAGCAGCGGCACCAGCAGGCTGCCGGCGGTGAGCAGGGTGTCCCAGGTGCGGCGCCAGCGCACGCCGTCGACCTTGCCGCGGAACTCGAACGAGACGCCGCGCACGATGAGTCCGACCAGGAGCAGGATCATCACCAGGTAGAGCCCGGAGAACACGGTGGCGTACCAGTCGGGGAAGGCGGCGAACATCGCGGCGGCGGCGACGATCAGCCACACCTCGTTGCCGTCCCAGAGCGGGCCGATGGTGTTGATCGCCGCCCGTCTGCCGGGTTCGTCGCGGGCGACGACGGTGTGCAGCATGCCGACGCCGAGGTCGAAGCCCTCCAGGACGAAGAAGCCGGTCCACAGGACGGCGGTGACGATGAACCAGAACGTGGCGAGCGCCATCGAGGGCCTCAGTAGCTCAGGGCCGGGACCGGGGCGTCCTCGGCGGGCGGCGGGGACAGCTCCTTGCGGGCGTACCGGGTGATCAGGACGGCCTCGACGATCGCGAGCGCCGCGTAGAGCAGGAGGAACACCAGGATGCTGATGGCGACCGTGGTGGTGCTCACCGACGGCGAGACGCCGTTGCGGGTGAGCTGGATGCCCTGGACGATCCACGGCTGGCGGCCGTTCTCGGTGAGCAGCCAGCCGGCGGTGTTCATCAGGAACGGCAGTACCGAGGCCCAGACCGCCACCCGCTGGAACCGGTGCGCGCTGCCGAGCCGCTTGCGCCACAGCAGCCACAGGCCCCACAGCCCGACGAGGAGCAGCACGACGGCGAGGTAGGCCATCACCCGCATCGACCAGTACTGGATGAAGATGTTCGGGACGTAGTTGCCGGGCCCGTACTGCTGCTCGTACTGGGCCTGGACGGCGTTGAGGCCCAGGACCTGCCCGTTCCAGTGGTTGGTGGCCAGCAGGGAGAGCAGGTGCGGGACGGCGAGGATGCGGGTCGGCGTCATGTCGTTCCTGCCCCCGCCGATCTGGAACAGCGAGAACGAGCAGGGCTGGCAGGTGTCCCACTGGGCCTCGGCGCCGGCGATCTTCATCGGCTGGTACTTGCCCTCGGTGACGCCGAGTTCGCTGCCGACCAGCATCGCGACCAGGAGCACCGGGACCATGACGACCAGGGCCAGCTTGGCGGTTGCGTGGAAGGCGAGCGGGGACGATCCCTTGCGCAGCTGCCAGGTGGAGACCGCGAGCATCACCGCGCACCCGGTGACCACCGAGGCGAGGACCACGTGCAGGTACCCGCGCAGGAACACCGGGTTGGTGAACAGCGCCCACACGTCGTCGAGGACGGGCCGGCCGGTGGACGGGTCGATCGTGTAGCCGACCGGGTGCTGCATCCAGGAGTTGGCCGCCATGATGAAGGCCGCGGACAGCACCCCGCCGACGGCCACGGCCCAGATCGTCGCCAGGTGCACCCTCGGCGGCAGGCGGTCCCAGCCGAACAGCCACAGCCCGAGGAAGGTCGACTCCAGGAAGAACGCGGCCAGGCCCTCCATCGCCAGCGGCGCGCCGAAGACGTCGCCGACGGTGCGTGAGTACTGCGACCAGTCCATGCCGAACTGGAACTCCTGTACCAGGCCGGTCACCACGCCCACCGCGATGTTGATCACCAGGAGGACGCCGAAGAACCGTGTGAGCCTGAGGAGTTCGGGTCGGCCGGTCCGGTGCCAGCCGGTCTGCAGCAGGGCGGTGAGGAAGCCCAGGCCGATGGTGACCGGAACGAACAGGAAGTGGTAGACCGACGTCATGGCGAACTGAAGCCTGGCCAGGTCGAGTTGACTCATGTGGATCCGATCGCGGGGCGCTGGGCCCCAGTCAACCACGCACCTGCGGCCCCGGCGGGGCGGCGCCGCCGGGGTTAGCCCTGGCGGGTGTCGGCCGATCGGCGGAACCGGCCGGCCGGGGGCGCCGGCGGTGGTGGGGAGCGTGACCCCGCGCGCGCCCGAGCCGATGCCGCCGGATCCGGTAGAAATCCCGCTGGTTGGGCAGACTCCCGGTGGGTCCTCCGGGCTCAAGGAGGTGACGGAGATGACCACGATCACGGTGAAGAAGCGCCCCGCGCCACTACGCCCGCGGCCACCGCTCGATCTGCGGACGCCCTCGGGCCGTCCGCTCCCGTACTGACCGCACACTCACCTCGGCGCCCCGGGTTCCACGACGCGAGTCGTCCCGGGGCGCCGAGGTGCGTCCGGTCGTGACCGAGGTGCGCCCGGTCAGGGGTGAGGTGCGCCCGGTCAGGGATGAACGGTGCAGGCCGCTCCCGTCAGCTGTTGTCGATCTTGCCGCCGTTCGGGCCGAGCACGTACCAGCCCGCGCCGAACGCGTTGGAGCCCTCGCCGTTCGTGTCGCCGGGAGCGTGGTCACCGGCGAAGTAGTACAGCGGATGGCCGTGGTAGGTCACTTCGATGCTGTGGTCGGCACGGGTGACGGTGCCGAGGTCGGCTGCGCTGACCCCGCTGCCCGCCTGGGGGGTGCCGGTGGTGGTCAGCGGGGGCCAGGCGACGGCGCAGGTGCCGTCGCAGGCGGACATGCTCGGGCCGTCCTTCTCGAAGAGGTAGACCGTGCGGCCCTGACCGTCGGTCAGGATCGTGCCGAGCTTCGAATCGTGCACCGCGACCGTGGTCCCACCGGCGGCGGACTGCGCGGGCGGCTGGCCGGCGGGAGCGGGTGAGGAGGTGGCGGGCGGGGAGGGGGCGGCCGGTGCGGGGGCGGACTTGGCTCCACCACTGCTGCCGCAGGCCGCTGCCCCGAGGGCGAGGGCGGGCAGCAGTGCCGCTGCCCAGGCGAGACGTCGCATGAGAGGGGCTCCTTCTGAGGGGCGCCGGCCCCGGTGCGGTGGTCCTGCGGGCGGCGCACCCCTCAGTACGGGCCGCGGGTCGCGGGCGTTCACCCGGCCCGAGGGGCCGCGCCCCGGCAGGCCGGGCGCGGGCGCCGCCCCCGCGCCCCGGCCCCGGGACCGGCCCGGGGGGGGCTGGGCCGGGGGGTGCGGCCCCCGCCCCTCCCGGCA
>NZ_JBHWBZ010000001.1:551633-561159 GCF_042735475.1 Kitasatospora sp. NPDC059577
CGTGGGGGGGGGGGCCCCCCCCCCCTGGGGGGGGGGGGGGGGGGGGGGCGGCCGCCCCGGGGGCGGGGCGCGCCCCCGCGCGGCGCGCGCCCCCCCCCCCCCCCCCCCGCGCCGCGGCCCGGTCAGCGCAAGGGGTGGGCATGGACCGGGGTGTCCGGCACCGGCCGGTCCAGGCACTCCAGGACGTGGACCAGGCCCTCCTCGTCGATCTCGACCCGCACCCTTCGGTCCGTGTCCGTGTACACCGGGTGCCCGTGGGGCCCGTGCCCGGCCTGGCGCTCCACCACCACCGTGTCCTGCTCGCCGTGGGATCCCACGGGTCCGGGGAACGTCAGCATCCAGCGGGCCGCATCCCCTGCCACCACGACCACATCCCGTCCTCAGCGCGCATCCGGTCCCGGACCGAAACCGGGTGGGGGTCCATTGTCCGCCCGCTGCCCGCCTGCGCGGCGGGCAACCGGTCGACGGTCGTCGCGGGGTTGCGGGGGGTGTTCGGAGGTGCCGAGGGCCGCGGGGGCCGGACGACGGTGCCCGGGGCAGCCGGGTGAGTTTGCGCCGGTCCGCGCGGCGGCGCAGCTCCGGCGGCCGTCGCTGCGCCGCGTCGGCGGTGTGCCGCTCGTGTCCGTGGAGCAGGCCGTGGACGAAGGCGTGCCGCGTGGTGCCGTCGGCCCGGCCCGCGAGGGGGACGCGCCGGCGGCCGTCGGGATGGAGGACCGCCGGTGGCGGCCGGTCCGAGTCCGTCCGGTTCGGCGGGACCGAGTCGGACGGACCCGGACCGGCCGGGCCCGTGCCGATCAGCCGAACGTGAACCAGTTGAGGTTGACGAAGTCGGCGCTCTGCCCGCTGGCGAAGGTGAGGTACACGGTGTGCGTGCCGGTGGTCCGGGCGATGTCGGCGGGCACCGTCCGCCAGGTCTGCCAGCCGCCGGTGGTGCCGACGGCGAAGCTGCCGACCGGTGCGGCGGTCGGGCTGTCCAGCCGTACCTGGACGAGTCCGCTGACGCCGGGTGCGGCGCCGGAGGCGACGCGGGCCTGGAAGCGGGTCGCGCCGGAGCTGCCGAAGTCCACGCCGGTGTAGGCGAGCCAGTCGCCGTTCGCGATCCAGCCGACGTCGCGGCCGCCGCCGGTGTCGCCGCAGGTCTCCAGCGCGGTGCCGGACTGCGAACTGCAGGACTCTGCCCGGATGGTGGCGAAGGCGCTGGTCCCGCCGCCGGGTTGGGGTGACGGCCCGGGGCCGACCGGGCCCTGGGCGCCTCCGACGGTGACGGACAGCAGCGTCGGGTTCGCCGACTGCACCTTGCCCTCGAAGTCGACGCCGGCCGGGTGGACGTCGTCGTACGGGAAGGCGTAGCCGAGGTGGTCGGGGTTGGTGGCGTGCAGGACGCGGGCGTAGTGGTTGGTGCGCGCGGCGGTGTAGAAGGCGGCCGGGTTCTCGCCGTCGGGCTGGTGCGGGTCGTCCAGCAGGGTGGTGCGGTTGAGGGCGGCGGCGAGCCGTGCGCTCAGGTTGCCCATCAGGTCGTTGCCGGTGGTGAACGGTGCCGAACTGCAGTTGAAGACGGCGGCGGTGGAGGGTTTGGCGAAGCCGCCGACGCCGGGGAAGGTGAGAACGCCGTTGCCGACCCGGCCGGTGACGGTGCCCCAGCCGGCCTGGGTGTCGATCACCAGGTCGGTGCTCCGGTACTTCTGCCACACGGCGGTGAGGTAGCTGTCCAGGTAGCCGTCGAACAGTGACGGGTCGGCGCTGATCGCCGTGTTGGGGCTGAGGATGCGCAGGGTCCGGCCGGCGGAGTCCGGGACGATCAGTCGGGCCCAGTCGCCGCCGTCGGCGGCGGCCTGGGTGCGCAGCGCGTCCGCGGCGGACTCCAGGCCGCCGACGGGCAGTCCGCTGACGCTCTGCCGCCCGCTGCCGGTGGTGAGGTCGAAGGCGATCGGGACGGCGGCGAAGTCGACGTAGCTGATGTTGGCGTACAACTGGTCGGGCCCGTAGGTGAATTCGCAGAACCCGTAGGCGGTGGCGATGTTGGGGTCGGTGGGGTTGCTCACCGAGGGCAGCGCGATGCCCGGGCCCGGGTTGATCAGGAAGGTCAGTTCGCGGCCGACGGAGAAGTAGATCCGGCCGCTGGAGAGGTACGGAAGGTGGATCCGCCGCGGGGTGTCGCCGGGTGCTCCCAGGGCGATGGCGCAGTCGGCGCCGAGCGGGGCGCCGGGGGCACCGGGGGAGGGCGGGTGGTAGAGGGTGCTGCCGTCGGAGCGCAGGAAGGCCCAGCTGTTGCCCTGGGCCGGGTCGAGGCCGAGGACGTAGGCGTGGACCGGCTGGGACGACACGGTGTTGACGAGGTCGACGTCGAGCCGCTGCGGGGTGGTGCTGCCGTCGGCGGACTGGGACAGGGCGAACAGCGCGGGCG
Organism: Kitasatospora sp. NPDC059577; assembly: GCF_042735475.1. NCBI lineage: Bacteria > Bacillati > Actinomycetota > Actinomycetes > Kitasatosporales > Streptomycetaceae > Kitasatospora > Kitasatospora sp. NPDC059577. Next base: position 554,038 of record NZ_JBHWBZ010000001.1, read on the forward strand.
CGGTCAGGGCCGCGACGGAGGCGCCGAGCAGGGTCCTGCGAGTGATCACGGGGGCTCCGGGGGGCGGTGGGGGAGGTGGGGGGAGGGCCGCGGGCGCGCGCTGCGCCGGCTGCCCATCACCCTCCCGCCCGGACCCGGACACGTCAATGTCTGTCACCATAAGCGGCTCTTAAGCCGGAGTCCGTTGATTACTTGAACGTTGTCGGTCAGGAGCCCCGGCGATTCCCCGCGCGTCCCGGGAGGTCTCAGGCCAGGAAGCCCCGCAGCAGTGCGGCGGTCGCGGCGAGGTGTTCCTCGGTGGCCCGGCGGGCGGCGTCGCCGTCGCCGTCGAGGATGGCCCGGACCATCGCCCGGTGCTGCTCGGCGGCGTGTTCGATGTTGCGGTCCAGCATGGGGATGGCGTTGAGCAGGTCGTTGAGGCGCATCCTGGCCTCGGCGATGGCGGCGGCGAGGGTGGGGGAGCCGGTGAGTTCGCCGATGGCGAGGTGGAAGCGCGAGTCGAGCTGGCGGTACTGCTCCGGAGGTGCCTCCTCCAGTTCGGCCAGCCGGCTCTCCAGGTGGGCGCGCTGGTCGGGGGTGAGGGGGTGGCGGGCGGCGGCCTCGGCGGCGCCGGTCTCCAGCACCTGGCGGTAGGTCAGCGCGTCCTCCAGTGCGCCGCCGAGGTCGCGGGCCGCGCGGCGCAGGTCGTCGACGTCCGGTGCGGGCATCAGGTAGGTGACGAAGGTGCCGCCGTAGCGGCCGCGGCGGGGTTCGACGCAGCCGGCCTGCTGCAGGGTGCGCAGGGCCTCGCGCAGGGTCTCCCGGCTGACGCCGAGGCGGGTGGCGAGGTCCCGTTCGGCGGGCAGCCGGTCGCCGAAGCCGAAGACGCCGAGCTTGATCGCCTGGAGCAGCCGTTCGACGGTCTCCTCGAAGGCGTTGCCGGTCCGGACCGGGCGGAAGATCGCCCCGGCCTGCCAGTCGAGCCGGGCCCGCTCACGCGTTTCGTCCACGTCCACGCCGGAATCGTACCTACGAACGGGTTTCCCGGACGTGTTCCCCCGTCGCTCTTGACGCGGCCCCGATGCAGCCGGAACGATGCTGCTCACCCACCCAATGGACTGATTCCAGACCATTGAAGAGCCGTCAGACCGTCGAACCCGCCGGGGCGACCCGTGCCACGCCGTCGTGGCCGCGTGCTCCCCGGCACACCCTCAACCCCCAGGGGTGCCCATGACCGACGCACGCTCACCCGACCACCCTGCCCCCGAACCGTTTCCGGCGGACACCGCCCCCGTTTCCGCCGACGAACAACGGCTCCGCGAGCTGGGCTACACCCAGGAACTGGCCCGCTCGATGTCGGGCTTCTCCAACTTCGCCGTCTCCTTCTCCATCGTCTCGATCCTCTCCGGCTGCCTGACCCTGTACGGGACGGGGATGAAGACCGGCGGCCCGGCCCTGATCATCTGGGGCTGGCCGGTGGTCGGCCTGCTGACGCTCTGCGTCGGGCTGGCGATGGCCGAGATCTGCTCCAGCTACCCGACGGCCGGCGGGCTCTACTACTGGGCGGCCAAGCTGAGCCGCAGCCGCGGACCGGCCTGGAGCTGGTTCACCGGCTGGTTCAACTTCCTCGGTCAGGTCGCGGTGACCGCCGGCGTCGACTTCGGCGCCGCCTTCTTCACCAACGCCTTCCTCACGCTGCGCTTCGGCATCGAGGCCAGTCCCGCGCACACCATGGAGATCTTCGCCGTCATCCTGCTGGCGCACGGCCTGCTCAACACCCTGGGGGTGCGCCTGGTCGCCGTCCTCAACAGCGTGTCCGTGTGGTGGCACCTGATCGGCGTCGCGATCATCGTCGGCGCCCTCGCCGTGCTCCCCGACCAGCACGCCTCGGCCTCGTTCGTCCTCACCGAGTTCGTCAACGGGACCGGCTTCCACAACCAGTTCTACGTGGCGATGCTCGGCCTGCTGATGGCCCAGTACACCCTCACCGGCTACGACGCCTCCGCGCACATGACCGAGGAGACCCACGACGCCGCCCGCTCCGGCCCCCGCGGCATCGTCAACGCCATCACCGTCTCCCTGGCGGCGGGCTGGATCCTGCTGCTCGGCATCACCTTCGCGATCCGCGACTACGACGGCGCGCTCAACAGCGACACCCAGGTCCCGCCCGCGCAGATCTTCATCGACGCGATCGGCGCCGGCGGAGCCGAAGTCCTGCTGCTGATCGTCATCGGCGCCCAGTTCTTCTGCGGCATGGCCTCCGTCACCGCCAACTCCCGCATGATCTACGCCTTCTCCCGGGACGGCGCACTGCCCGGCTCCCGCCTGTGGCACCGCATCGACCCGCGCACCCAGACCCCGACCAACGCGGTCTGGCTCGCCACCGGCGGCGCGCTGCTGCTCGGACTGCCCGCGCTCTGGAACACCACCGCCTACACCGCCGTGACCTCCATCTCCGTCATCGGCCTCTACATCTCCTACGTCATCCCGGTGTACCTGCGGCTGCGCCAGGGCGAGGCCTTCACCCGCGGCCCCTGGCACCTGGGACGGTGGAGCCGGCCGATCGGCATCGTCGCGGTCGCCTGGACCGCGGTGATCACCGTCCTGTTCATGCTCCCCACCGCCAGCCCGATCACCGTCGACAGCTTCAACTACACCCCGATCGCCGTGGCCGTCGTGGTCGGCTTCGCCGGCATCTGGTGGCTCGCCTCCGCCCGGCACTGGTTCACCGGGCCGCACGTCCACGGCGCACCGTCCGACCCCGACGCACTGGACACCGAACTGGAGGTCCGATGACCAGCCCCCGGCTCACCCTCGACGAGCTGCGCACCCGCGTCGCCGACGGATCCGTCGACACCGTCGTGCTCGCCATGACCGACATGCAGGGACGCCTCCAGGGCAAACGCGTCGCCGCCGAGTACTTCCTCGACGACGTCGTGCCCGGCGCCGCGGAGGGCTGCGGCTACCTGCTGGCCGTCGACGTCGACATGAACACCGTCGACGGGTACGAGGTCTCCTCCTGGGAGAACGGCTACGGCGACCTGACGCTGCGCCCCGACCTCGCCACCCTGCGGACCATCCCCTGGCACCCCGCCACCGTCATGGTCCAGTGCGACGTCGTCCACCACGACGGCAGCCCCGTCGCCGTCTCGCCGCGCCAGATCCTGCAACGCCAGCTCGACCGGCTGGCCGGCTACGGCTGGCAGGCCCACGCCGCCACCGAGCTGGAGTTCATCGTCTTCCGGGACAGCTACGAACAGGCCTGGGACAAGGACTACGCCCGGCTCACCCCGGCCAACCAGTACAACGTGGACTACTCCATCCTCGGCACCGGCCGGATCGAGCCCCTGCTGCGCCGGCTGCGCAACGGCATGGCCGGCGCCGGCCTCACCGTCGAGTCCGCCAAGGGCGAGTGCAACCTCGGCCAGCACGAGATCGCCTTCAAGTACGCCGACGCCCTCACCACCTGCGACGACCACGCCGTCTACAAGACCGGCGCCAAGGAGATCGCCGCCCAGGAGGGCTGCAGCCTCACGTTCATGGCGAAGTACGACGAACGCGAGGGCAACTCCTGCCACATCCACCTGAGCCTGCGCGACGACCAGGGCACCCCGGTGTTCGCCGGAGACCGCCCGCACGGCTTCTCCCGCACCATGGAGCACTTCCTCGCCGGACAGCTCGCCTGCCTCGCCGACTTCGCCCTGCTGCTCGCCCCCACCATCAACTCCTACAAGCGCTACGTGCCCGGCAGCTTCGCGCCCACCGCCATCGCCTGGGGCCGCGACAACCGCACCTGCGCCCTGCGCGTCGTCGGCCACGGCCAGTCGCTGCGCTTCGAGAACCGCGTCCCCGGCGGAGACGTCAACCCGTACCTCGCGGTCGCCGCCCTGATCGCCGCCGGACTGCACGGCATCGAGCAACAACTCGAACTGGAACCGGAGTTCACCGGCAACGCCTACACCTCCGCCGCGCCCCGGGTGCCCGCCACCCTGCGCGACGCGGTCGACGCCTTCGAACGCAGCGCCGTCGCCACCGAGGCCTTCGGCAAGGACGTCGTCCGGCACTACACCCACGCCGGACGCACCGAACTGGCCTCCTACGAAAGGGCGGTGACCGACTGGGAACGGCGCCGCGGATTCGAGCGGCTGTGACGCGCGACGACCGCCGCCGACCGCTGATCGGCATCACCAGCTACCAGGACGACGCCGCCTGGTCCGTCTGGAACCAGCGCGCCTCCCTCGTGCCCCAGACGTACGTCGACGCCGTCGTCCGCGCCGGCGGCACCCCGGTGCTACTGCCACCGCAACCCGGCGGCGCCGACCACCTGCTCGACGCCCTGGACGGACTCGTCCTCGCCGGCGGACCGGACATCGACCCGGCCCGGTACGCGGCCGACGCCGACCCGCGCACCGGCCCGCCGCACCACGCCCGCGACGGCTGGGAGAGCCTGCTCCTGCACACCGCCCTCACCCGCGACCTGCCGGTGCTCGGCGTCTGCCGCGGCATGCAGCTGCTCAACGTCGAACTCGGCGGCACCCTCCTGCAGCACCTGCCCGACGGCAACCACCAGATCGTCCCCGCCCGCTACGTCCGCCACCGGGTCACCCTGGTGGCGGGCAGCCGGCTCGCCGGCCTCCTCGGGCCGACCGCCGAGGTCTCCTGCTACCACCACCAGGCCGTCGACCGGCTCGGCGCCGGCCTGCAGGTCACCGCCCGCAGCGCCGACGGCACCGTCGAAGGGATCGAACTCACGGGCCACCGCTTCGCGTTGGGCGTCCAGTGGCACCCCGAGGCGAACCCCGAGGACCTGCGCCTCTTCCAGGCCCTGGTCGCCGCCGGCCAGACCACCTCCACGCACAGGGAGACAGCTCCATGACCGAACCGGACCTCCACGAGGTCGTCAACCCCGCCACCGAGGAGGTGATCACCACCGTCGAACTGGCCGGCCTCGCCGAGACCGACGCCGCCGTCGCCCGCGCCCGCGCCGCCTTCGACACCTGGCGCCGGGTCGCCCCCGCCGACCGGGCCCGGCTGCTGCGCGCCTTCGCCGCCGCCGTCGACGCCGACCGCGAGCACCTCGCCGCCCTGGAGGTCGCCAACGCCGGCCACACCATCGGCAACGCCCGCTGGGAGGCGGGCAACGCGCGGGACGTCATCGAGTACTACGCCGCCGCGCCCGAGCGGCTGTTCGGCCGGCAGATCCCCGTCGCCGGCGGCATCGACGTCACCTTCCAGGAACCGATCGGCGTGGTCGGCGTCATCGTGCCGTGGAACTTCCCCATGCCGATCGCCGCCTGGGCCCTCGCCCCGGCGCTGGCCGCCGGCAACACCGTCATCGTCAAACCCGCCGAACTCACCCCGCTCACCGCCCTGCGCCTCGGCGAACTCGCCCTGGAAGCCGGGATCCCGGAAGGCGTGCTGCAGGTCCTGCCCGGCCGCGGCCCGGTCGTCGGCCGGCGCTTCGTCACCCACCCCGACGTGCGCAAGGTCGTGTTCACCGGTTCGACCCGGGTCGGCAAGGAGATCATGGCGGGCTGCGCCGCCCAGGTGAAGCCCGTCACCCTCGAACTCGGCGGCAAGAGCGCCAACATCGTCTTCGCCGACGCCGACCTCGCCAAGGCCGCCGCGACCGCGCCCTACGCCGTCTTCGACAACGCCGGCCAGGACTGCTGCGCCCGCTCCCGGATCCTGGTCGAGGCATCCGTCCTCGACGACTTCCTGGCGCTCCTGGAGCCCGCCGTGCGCGGCGTGCGGGTCGGCGACCCGGCCGACGAGAAGACCGAGATGGGCCCGCTGATCTCCGCCGCCCACCGGGCCCGGGTCTCCGCCTACGTCCCGGACGGGGCCGCCGTCGCCATCCGCGGCAGCGCGCCCGACGGGCCCGGCTTCTGGTACCCGCCGACCGTGCTCGCGCCCGTACGGCACGACGACCCCGCCTTCACCGAGGAGATCTTCGGCCCCGTCGTCACCGTCGTCCCGTTCCGCGACGAACAGGACGCCCTGCGCATCGCCAACGCCACCGAGTACGGACTGTCCGGTTCCATCTGGACCAGGGACGTCGGCCGTGCGCTGCGGGTCTCGCGCGGCGTCGACGCCGGCAACCTCTCCGTCAACTCGCACTCCTCGGTGCGCTACACCACGCCCTTCGGCGGGTTCAAGCAGTCCGGCCTCGGCCGCGAACTCGGCCCGGACGCCCTCGACGCCTTCACCCAGACCAAGAACGTCTTCATCTCCACGGAGGAATGATCACCATGACCCAGCGACTCGACGGCCGGGTGGCCGTCATCACCGGCGCGGGCAGCGGCATCGGCCTGGCGACCGCCCGCCGCTTCGCCGCCGAGGGCGCTAAGGTGGTCTGCGTCGACCTCGACGCGGAGACCGGCGCCAAGGCCGCGAACGAGGTCGGCGGCCTGTTCATCCAGGCCGACGTCACCGACGAGGACGCGGTGCGCGACCTCTTCCAGCGGGCCGTCGACGAGTACGGCCGGCTCGACATCACCTTCAACAACGCCGGCATCTCCCCGCCCGACGACGACTCCATCCTCACCACCGGCCTGGACGCCTGGAAGCGGGTCCAGGAGGTCAACCTGACCAGCGTCTACCTGTGCTGCAAGTACGCGATCCCGCACATGCAGCGCCAGGGCAAGGGCTCGATCATCAACACCGCCTCCTTCGTCGCCGTCATGGGCGCCGCCACCTCCCAGATCTCCTACAGCGCCTCCAAGGGCGGCGTGCTGGCCATGTCCCGCGAGCTGGGCGTGCAGTTCGCCCGCGAGGGCATCCGCGTCAACGCGCTCTGCCCCGGCCCGGTCAACACCCCGCTGCTGCAGGAACTGTTCGCCAAGGACCCGGAGCGGGCCGCCCGCCGCCTGGTCCACATCCCGCTCGGCCGCTTCGCCGAACCCGAGGAGATCGCCGCCGCGGTCGCCTTCCTCGCCTCCGACGACTCGTCCTTCATGACCGCCAACACCTTCCTCGTCGACGGCGGCATCTCCGGCGCCTACGTGACGCCGCAGTAACGGGCCGCCCGCCGCGGCCGCAGGACACCGCCCGGGGCCCCCCCCCCCCCCCCGGGGGCGGGGGGGGGGGGGGGGCCCCGGCCCGGGGGGGGGCCCCGCCCCGGGGGGGGGGGGCCGGCCGCGC
>NZ_JBHWBZ010000001.1:561169-562598 GCF_042735475.1 Kitasatospora sp. NPDC059577
CAGCGCCTCCCCGCCACCCCCTCCTCTTCATCACACCCATCCACCGGGGCCCACCCCCTCTTCACACGCCCCCCGCGCCCCCCCCCCCCCCGCGGGGGGGGGGGGCCGCCCGACGGCGTCCCGGGACCGTGGGCGTCCCCGGCCCAGGGGGGGTGTGCCCGGGCCGATCTTGCCGGGGCGAGAATGGGGGCGCGATTCGAGCCGAAAGGAAGCAGATGCCCAGAATCCCGGTGGAGGTCGACACCCCGGACGTCATGGTCGACCTGGACGTGCTGGAGCGGAACATCGAGCGCATGGCGGCCGCGCTCCGCGCCAAGGGCCTGCGGCTGCGCCCGCACGCCAAGACCCACAAGATGCCGGAGATCGCCGCGCGGCAACTTGCCGCCGGGGCGGTCGGGTTGACGGTGGCGACCATCGGCGAAGCCGAGGTCTTCGCCGAGCACGGCGCCACCGACCTCTTCATCGCCTACCCGCTCTGGATCGGGCCCCGGCAGGCGGAACGGCTGCGCCGACTCGCCACGACGGCCAGGATCGCGATCGGGACGGACTCCGTCGAAGCGGCCGAGACGGCGGGCCGCCACCTCGGGGACGCGGCCGGCGGGATCGAGGTCCTGGTGGAGATCGACAGCGGACACCACCGCAGCGGCGTCAGCCCCGCCCGGGCCGTGGAGGTGGCAGGGGCGGCGGCCCGCGCCGGACTCCGCGTCGCCGGCGTGTTCACCTTCCCCGGCCACGGCTACGCACCGCAGATGCCCGCCAAGGCCGCCGCGCAGGAGGAACAGGCCCTCGGCGAGGCCGCCGAGGCGCTCACCGCCGCGGGCTTCGAGGTCACCCGGGTGAGCGGCGGCTCCACGCCCACCGCGGAACTGACCGGGACCTCGGCCATCACCGAAGCACGGCCGGGCGTCTACGTGTTCGGCGACGCCCAGCAGTGGGAACTCGGCCGGTGCGCCGTCGAGGACATCGCCCTGACGGTCGCGGCCACCGTCGTCAGCCGGCACGAAGGGGACGGGGCCACACCCCGCCGGGTGGTCGTGGACGCGGGCAGCAAGGTCCTCGGCGGCGACCGGCCCGCTTGGGCGACGGGCTTCGGCCGGCTCATCGACCACCCCGAGGCCCGCATCACGGCGCTGTCCGAGCACCACGCCACCGTGGTCTGGCCCGCCGACGGCGACCTCCCCGCGCTGGGCGAGCGGCTGCGGGTGATCCCCAACCACGTCTGCGTGGCGGTGAACCTCGTCGACGACGTCGCCGTGGTCCGCGACGGCGAACTCGTGGACCGCTGGCGCGTCGCCGCCCGCGGCAGGAACGCCTGACCGGGGGCCCACCCGGGGCCGGGGCGCGCCCCCGCCCGCAGGGGGCGGCGGGGGCCGCCGGAGGGGCGGGGGCGGTGGGGGGCGGGGGGGGGCCCAGGGGCCCCCCCCAAACC
>NZ_JBHWBZ010000001.1:562608-568788 GCF_042735475.1 Kitasatospora sp. NPDC059577
CGGGGCGCCGCCCGCGCGTGCCCCGCGGGCGGGGGCCCCCCGCGGGCGCGGGCGCGCGCGGCGCGCTGGGGGGGCGCGCCCCCCCGTCGGACGGTCGGACGGGTGAGGTCGCCTGCGTGGCCACCAGGCGCACCGACTTCCGCGCCGACCTGCCCAGGACCGACACCCCGGTGCTGGTCCTGCACGGCACCGCGGACCGCGTCCCGGCCGTTTCGTGCCCGTCGAGGGCGCCGACCACGGCCGCCGCCGGACCTACGCCGACGAGGTCGACGAGCAGGTGCTCGCGTTCCCGGTGCGAACCCGCGGAGAGCCGGGTACGGGCGGCACCCGGCAAGCCCGTGCGGACGGCGGCGACTACCGTGAAGGCACGACCACCGGAGGAACGCCCATGATCCCCGAGAACGCCGTCAGCCCGCTCGTACCGCCCAGTGGCACCGGCTGCGTCGAGTGCGACGCGGCCGACGGCTGGTGGGTCCACCTGCGGCGGTGCGCCCTGTGCGGGCACATCGGCTGCTGCGACGACTCCCTCGCGAAGCACGCCACCGCCCACGCCAGGGCGACCGGACACCCGGTGATCCGCAGCTTCGAACCCGACGAGGCGTGGTTCTGGAACTACGCCACGTCCGAGTACTTCGAGACCGGGCCCGAGCTGGCGCCACCGCGGAACCATCCGGTCGACCAGCCGGTTCCCGGCCCCGCCGGCCGGGTGCCCGCCGACTGGCAGGACCTGCTCGGCGCCCCCCGGCCCCCCCGCGCCCCCCGGGGCGGCGGGGCCCCCCCCCGCGCGCCCCCGGCCCCCGGGCGGGCCCCCCCCCCCGCCGCCGGGGGGCCCGCCCCGGGGCAGGACCGGCCCGGCGCCCGCGGCCCGCGGGGCGCCCCGCGCCCCCCGGGCACCCGCCCCGGCGAGCCGATCGCCCGTCGAGGCGCCACCATGGGTCGGGTAGGAGCGCGCGGCCATCGCACCCCGACGGGCGGGACCGCGGCACCGCGGCGACAAGGCGAGGTCCCCATGTCCGTGCACCGCGTCGGACTGGTCGTCCATCACGGCCGTGACGCCGCGCGGGACGGTGCGCGCGTCGTGCGGGCCTGGTGCGCGGCGCACGGGGTCCCCTGCACCGAGACCGACGTCCGGTCGCCGGACGGGCGGCTCCGCTCCGGCCGGGAGGAGGCCCACGCCGCCGGGGACCCGGACCTGGTCGTCACCCTCGGCGGGGACGGGACCTTCCTGCGCGGCGCCCGGATCGCCGTGACGACCGGGGCCAGCGTGCTGGGCGTGGACCTGGGGAAGGTCGGCTTCCTCACCGAGGTGCCGGCCCGCGACATCACCGTCGCCCTCGACGCCGTCCACGCCGGGCACGCCCCGGTCGAGGAGCGGATGACGCTGACCATGCGCGCCTCCAGGCCGCCGGAGATGCCCGCGGAGATGGAGGCCTTCCTCTGCTACGGGCGCGGCCCCGCCCTGCCGCCGCCGCAGGTGCGGCCGGAGGACACCGCGGGCGACGGCTGGGGCGTGGCCCTGGACGTCAACGCCCTCAACGACGTGGTGGTGGAGAAGCTCGCCCGCGACCACCAGCTCAGCGCGGGCGTCTACATCTCCGGCCGGCTGCTGGCCGCCTACTCGGCCGACGCCCTCGTCGTCGCCACGCCCACCGGCTCGACCGCGTACAGCTTCGCCGCCGGCGGCCCGGTGCTCTCCCCGCACATGGACGCGGTGGTGTTCACCCCGATCGCCGCCCACATGACCTTCAACCGCACCGTCGTCGCCGCCCCCGACGAACCGATTGCGCTGCGCATCCTGCCGCACTCCGGCCGCGCCGCGGTCAGCATCGACGGGCAGCCGCGGGGGATCATCGACCCGGGTGACTGGATCGGCGTCTACCGGGCCCCGCAGCGCGTGCGGCTCATCCGTCTCCGGCCCACGGACTTCTACGGCCGGCTGCGGGACCGCTTCCGGCTCACCGACGCACCCGCCACCGCGACCGACGGGGAGTCCGCGCCGTTCTTCCGCCTCGACTCGCCCGTCCCCCCGGACCTGGCGGACCTGCGCCTGCCCCCTCCCGCCGCGGCCCGCTGAACGGTTCGCGCCGTTCGACGAGCCCGTCGGTGGACATCACGAGGGTGTCGCCCGTTTCGAGCCGGGCCTCGTGCTCCTCGTACGCGGCCTGATCGATCGCGCCGAGCGGGATGCCGCCGATCCGGGGGCCGCTCCCGTCCCCGGTCGGCAGGCGCCGCGCCAGATTGCTTGACAATCAAGTGTCTCGGACTCCAAGCTATATTTATCTTGAACTTCAAGAGGCATGGCTTTCAAAGGAGTTTTGCCCGTGCACGTACTGATCATCGGTGGCGGCACCGGAGGGATGTGCCTGGCCCACGGCCTGAAGAAGGCCGGCGTGTCGGTCGCCGTCTACGAGCGCTACGGGTCGCGCAGCGACGGCCTGTACGGCTACCGGGTCGGAATCGACCCCACCGGCAGCCGGGCGCTGCACGACTGCCTGCCGCCCCGGCTGTTCGACACCTTCGTCGCCACCTGCGCCAGGGACCCGCGGCGCTTCAACGTGCTGACGCAGTCGATGCGCACCACCGCCACCTTCCGGTTGCCGGAGGCCGAGGACGCGGTCGACGCCGAGCGCTCCGTCTCCCGCTCCACCCTGCGCCAGGTGCTCTTCACGGGGATGGACGACGTGGTCCACTACGGCAAGGAGTTCATCGGCTACGACCGGATCCCCGGGGGCGGGGTCCGCGCCCACTTCGCTGACGGCACCAGTGCCACCGGAGACCTCCTGGTCGCGGCCGACGGCTCGCGCTCGAAGGTGCGCGAGCAGTTCCTGCCGCACGCCCGGGTCAAGGACACCGGCATCACCGCGCTGGCGACCAAGACGGCGCTCACCCCCGAGACCCGCGCACTGGTCCCGCCCGAGGCCCTGGAGGGCATATCCCTCATCTTCGGGACCAAGGGCATGATGGGCATGCTCCACTCGATGGAGTTCAAGTGGGACGCCGACGGCAACCCCAAGGACCCGGCCGACCGGGCGCTGCTCGACGACTGGTCCGGGCTGCAGTTCGACAACACCCGCGACTACCTCAACCTCTCGGTCTGGAGCCGGCACGAGAGCTTCCCTGCGGACGTCACCCGGCAGCGCGGCAGGGAGCTGATCGACACGATCCTCGCCTCGACCCGCAACTGGCACCCCGGTCTGCGCCGGATCTTCGAGCTGTCCGACCCGCAGACCGCCTTCCCGCTCAAGATCGCGACCTCCGAGCCGGTCGAGCCCTGGAAGACCACCAACATCACCCTGCTCGGCGACGCGATCCACACCATGACCCCCGGCCAGGGCGTGGGGGCCAACACCGCGCTGCGCGACGCCGCGCTGCTGTGCCGCCAGGTGACGGCCGCCGCGAACGGCCACAAGCCCCTGCTGCAGGCGGTCGGCGACTACGAGGCCGAGATGATCCCCTACGGCTTCCGGCGCGTCGCCGACTCGCTCGGACAGAACGGCACCACCGCCGCCGACCCGCTCTACCGGCCCGGCATCGGCCGCCTGGCCCTGTTCGGGGCCCGCAGCTACTTCAGCGTCACGAGCAGGGTCCCGGCGCTGAGGAACAGGTTCCTCGACCAGCTGTCCGCCTACCGCGGCGACGCGTAGCCGCCCCGCCCGCCCGAGGGGTGCCCGTTCCGCCCCGCCGGCCCGGGTGCCCGCCCCGCCGGCCCGGGTGCCCGCCCCGCCGGCCCGGGTGCCCGCCCCGCCCGGCCGGGGCCCGGCACGCGGCCACGGGCCATCACGGAAGCCAGGTATCTTGAATGTCCAGCAAAACCGGCCCCGGGGGACACGACGCCTTGAACGACGAGCGCACCGCCGGGGAAACCCGGCTCAACGACAGCGTCGAGGCCTACCAGGCGGCCGTCGACGACTTCGACCGCGAATGCGCCCGCGTTCTCGGTGTCAACGAGACCGACCTGCGGTGCCTGGAGATCCTCCTGCGGGAGGTGGAGGAATCCTCCCCCACCGACCTCTCCGACCGGCTCGGGCTGACCACCGGCAGCGTCACCACGATGCTCGACCGGCTCGAACGCGCGGGCTATCTGACCCGCGCCGCCCACCCCACCGACCGGCGCAAGTCCGTCGTGCGGGCCACCCCCCAAGCCGCCACCCGCGCCCACGAACTGATCGGCCCGCTGGTCGACGGCGCCCGCAGCGAGGTGCTCGCGCACTTCGGCCCCGAGCAGCTCGACGTCATCACCGACTTCCTCGACCGCGCCCGCGACCTGACCCGGCAGCACATCGAACGCCTGCGCACCACCGAACCCACCCGGACCCGCACCGGCTCCACCACCGCGCGCGGCTGACCCGCCGCGCGACCGGCGGGACGGAACGCCGCCCTGCCAGGGCCGGCGGGGGTGCCCGGCGCCGGTGTGGCACGGATCACGGCGAGGTCGGCACGGTCGGCGAAATGCGGAGGCCGCCGGGGCGGTTGGCACGGGCAACCGTTTCGATCCGGCGCACACCACCGCTACCCGCGAGGAAACCCCCATGACCGTCACCGAGCCCGCCGCGGCCGCCGACCGTTCCGCCTCCCGCGCGGCCGAGATCCTGTCCCGGCCCGTCACGATCAACGGGCTGACCGTGCCCAACCGCATCGTGATGGCGCCGATGACGCGCCAGTTCTCCCCGGGCGGCGTGCCCGGTGAGGACGTGCGCTCCTACTACGCCCGCCGCGCCGCCGCGGGCGTCGGCCTGATCGTCACCGAGGGCACCTACGTCGGCCACGAGTCCGCCGGGCAGAGCGACAGCATCCCGCGCTTCCACGGCGAGGAGCAGCTGGCCGGCTGGGCCCGCGTCGCGGAGGACGTCCACGCGGCGGGCGGCACCATCGTGCCGCAGCTCTGGCACATCGGCATGGTGCGCAAGCAGGGCGACCCGCCGTTCGCCGACGCCCCTGCCGTCGGCCCGTCCGGCATCCGGCTCGACGGCACCGAGGGGACGGGCCGGGCGATGACCCGGGCCGACCTGGACGCCGTCATCGGCGCGTTCGCGGAGGCCGCCGCGGCCGCCGAGCGGATCGGCTTCGACGGTGTCGAACTGCACGGCGCCCACGGCTACCTGCTCGACCAGTTCCTGTGGGCGGGCACCAACCGCCGCACCGACGCGTACGGCGGCGACCCGGTCGCCCGGACGAAGTTCACGGCCGAGCTCGTCGCCGCGGTGCGCGGGGCCGTCTCCGCGGAGTTCCCGGTGATCTTCCGCTACTCGCAGTGGAAGTCGGAGAACTACGACGCCCGCCTCGCCGAGACCCCGCAGGAGCTGGAGGCGATCCTCTCCCCGCTCGCCGAGGCCGGGGTCGACGCCTTCCACGCCTCGACCCGCCGCTACTGGGTCCCCGAGTTCGACGGCTCCGACCTCAACCTGGCCGGCTGGACCAGGAAGCTCACCGGCCGCCCCGCCATCACCGTCGGCTCGGTCGGCCTCGACGGGGACTTCATCCGCGCCTTCGCGGGCGAGGGCGCCCCGGTCCAGGGCATCGACGACCTGCTCGACCGGCTGGAGCGCGACGAGTTCGACCTGGTCGCCGTCGGCCGCGCCCTCCTCCAGGACCCACAGTGGGCGGAGAAGGTCCTCTCCGGCCGCTTCGCCGACCTGCGCTCCTACGACGCCGCCGCGGTCCGCACCCTGAGCTGACCACGGCGCCCCGGGTCCCGGCCGCACGGCGAGTGCGCCGGGACCCGGCCGCCGTCGTGCCGGGCGTAGCGGTAGTCGACCCGGTCGGTGTCGATCCGGGTGGCGAACACCTCGTCGGCGACGGTGTGCACGCGGACGTCGGTGCCCGTGACGCGCCGCTGGAACCGCACCGGGCAGCCGGCCGCCGTCGGAGGACGTCGCGCAGTCCGGCGAGCACGCCGAGACGAGAGGTCGTTCGCGCACCCGATCGACATCGTGACCCAGGCCCTCGACGTCTTCATCACCGGCATCCGAACACCGCAGTCCCGCCGTTCCGCCGTTCCGACCGGCCCGCGGCCTACGGGTGCCGCGCGGGCCCGAGGACGGGGTCGATCTCGGCCAGGATCAGGTGCAGTCGACGGGCCGCCCCCCCCGGGCCCGCCCCCCCCGGGGGCCCGGGGGGATCCCCGCCCCCCCCCCACGCCCCCGCCCCGGGGGCGGGGGCGAACCCCCCCCCCACCGAGCA
>NZ_JBHWBZ010000001.1:568798-585984 GCF_042735475.1 Kitasatospora sp. NPDC059577
GGTTCGCCCCCGGGTGATTGTCTAGTGGTACCCTCGATCGCTATAACACCCGGCGTCCTCCCCCCCTCCCCCCCCCCTCGTCCCCGACGGCGTCCCGGGAGATCTCCTCGCACAGCCGCATCGCCGCGTCCCGGTCGTCGGCGAAGACGCCGAACACGTCGTCGACGGCGGTGTGGATCCAGTCGGCGTGGTTCTCGTCGGCGACGGCCAGCGCGGAGACGACCACGGCCAGCCCGGCCTGGTCCTTTCGGCGCAGCAGGGCCCGTACGGTCTGCCGGGTGACGAAGGTGTCACCCGGGTCGAGCACGAGCTCCAGCAGTGGCCCGACGGCCTCGGGCAGTTCGGCGAACCCGGCCAGGCCCTGCCCGGCATCCGCGCGGTCGCGGTAGTCGTGGCTTCGCCCGAGTGCGCCGAGCGCCGCGACGGCTGCCTGCCGCAGTTCGTTGTCCATCGGCTTGCGCTCCCCTCCGGTGCAGTGTCGGTGAACGTACCACCGGGGCGCCGCACCGGTGATCGCCGGGGGCGGTGGGCCGCAGCCGGCGTCCCGTCCGGGCGACGGGGGAGTGGGCCGCCGAGTCGGCGCCGGTGCGGGGGAGTTGGCCGATTCCGCACCCACCACGGCGCGTCGTGGTGCATGATCGCAGCGTGAGCACGTGGTGGGACAGGCGCCGCAGCGCCCGGCTGGCAGAACTGGCGTACGCGCTGGAGTTCTTCGGTGCCGAACCGGTCGAGGACCCGGGTGTCGGCGAACTCGCCCACGCCGCCGAAGCCCTGGCCAAGGAGTACCGGGCCAGCGACCGGGGCCACGCCATACACCGCACCGGCGAGCTGCTGCAGCAGGCCGCCGCCGCGCTGCACACCGCCGACCGCCTGCGCGGCACCCCGGTCCCCGTGGTCAACCACCATCTGCGGTGCGCCGCCCTGCTCTTGGCGTGCGCCCGCGCCTGCCTGCAGGGGCGGCCCGCCCCGGTTGCCGGTCCCGGCCCGGGTGCCGGTCCCGCCCCGGGTGCCCGCGACGGCCGGGTGCCGCCGCCGTCGACGGCCCGGCACGACGGGAACACCGCGTCGCACACCAGTGGGCGGCCCGCTCGGAACCTCCCGTACTGACGGATCCCGGTCCGGAACCGCCCGGCGGCGTCGGCCCGTTCGCCTGTTCCGCTGATCCGCTGTTCCGCTGTTCCGCTGTTCCGCTGTGCCTCTGTTCCGTCGTCCGCTACTCCGCGACGAGTACGGCCACACCGGTGACCCGGTCCGCGGCGAGGTCTGCGAGCGCGGCGTCGGCCCCTCGCAGCGGGTAGCGGGTCAGGTGGACGACCGGGTGGATCCGGGCCGCCTCGGCGAGGAAGGCCACGCCGTCGGCCCGGGTGTTGGCGGTGACGCTGCGCAGCGTGCGTTCCTGGAAGAGGTGCTGCCGGTAGTCGAGCGTCGGGATGTCGGTGAGGTGGATCCCGGCGACGGCGAGCGTGCCGCCGCGGTCGAGGGCCGCCAGGGCGACGGGCACGAGTTCGCCGACCGGGGCGAAGAGGATGGCGGAGTCCAGCGGGCGCGGCGGAGGGTCGTACGAGTCGCCGGCGAAGTGGGCGCCGAGTTCCAGCGCCAGGCGTCGCGCCGCGGGGGTCCGGGTGAACACGGCGACGCGTGCGCCCCTGGCGAGGGCGAGTTGCGCGGTCAGGTGCGCGGACGCCCCGAAGCCGTAGATGCCCAGGGTCCCGCCCGGCGGCAGGTCGGCCCGCTCCAGGGCCCGGTAGCCGATGATCCCTGCGCACAGCAGCGGGGCGAGTTCCTCGGCGGGCGGGCCCTCGGGCAGACGGTAGGCGAAGCGGGCGTCGGCGGTCAGGTGTCCGGCGTAGCCGCCGTGCCGGTCCCAGCCGGTGTAGCGCGAGTCGGGGCAGAGGTTCTCGCGCCCGTTGCGGCAGTAGGCGCAGTTGCCGCAGGTCCCGGCCAGCCAGGCGACTCCGGCGCGGTCCCCGACGGCGAACCCCTGGACCTCCGGGCCGGCCGCCCGTACCCGCCCGACCACCTCGTGCCCGGGCGTGCACCTCGCGCGGTGAGGGGCGAGGTCGCCTTCCGCGAGGTGCAGGTCGGTGCGGCACACTCCGCAGGCTTCCACTTCCACGAGGAGTTCGTGCGGTCCGGGCGCGTCCACCGGCCGTCGCTCCCACGCCAACGGGCCCGGTCGGGTTCCGTCGACCGGCCCGGGGCGGGCCACCACCCAGGCCCCGGTCTCGGCCGGCACCGGTTGCGCCGCGTTCATCACGGTCTCCCGTCTGCGTTTCCGCGGCCCCCGGGGTCGGGGCCGCCCAGGTCGAGTCTGAAGGGCGGGTACTCATCGGTCATCAGGGCGGCGTAGGCCGCGACCCGGAAGACCCAGCGGTCGAGGCCGATGATCAGGTCGAACAGGTCGCGGGGGTAGGTGCCGGTGAACGTCAGGGCGACGGCGGCTATCAGCACCAGCAGCCCGATGAAGCCGGTTTCGGTCCATCCGCCGTGGGAGCCGCCGGTGAGCACGCTGATCACCAGGTAGTGCGGGACGGCGAGCAGCCACCACTTCACCAGGACCAGCCCGCGGGAGAGCCGCCCGGGGTAGGCCACGTCGAGGACGGCGGGGTAGTCCGGTTCCTCGCTCAGGCTGAACGGAGGGTAGCGGTCTGTGCCCAGCGCGCCGTACGCGTAGAACGACACTCGCCAGGTCCAGCGCAGCACGCCCAGGTTGAAGTCGAACAGGGGGCGCGGGTAGCGCCCGGTGACGAGGATCGTGAAGAAGGCGATCACGCTGACCAGGACGAACGCGATCCACAGGAAGAGCAGGGCGAGGACGTGGGGGATCGCCAGCGCCCACTTCACCAGCCACAGCCAGCGTGACAGGGAAGTGTCCGGAATCCCTGTCAGCCGGACCGGGCGATAGGCGGCCGGGGCCGTCACGGCCGAATCTCCTTCCCCGCTGCGGGGCACTGTCGGCTCAGCCCGCGCCGGAGCGGTCGTTCTCCGCCGAGTCGACGCGGCCGGCGCGCAGGACCGATCTCGGGGACGGGCGGGTCGTGGGGATTGCGGTGGGCGGTGGTGCGGGTC
This sequence comes from Kitasatospora sp. NPDC059577, assembly GCF_042735475.1. Classification (NCBI taxonomy): domain Bacteria; kingdom Bacillati; phylum Actinomycetota; class Actinomycetes; order Kitasatosporales; family Streptomycetaceae; genus Kitasatospora; species Kitasatospora sp. NPDC059577. The sequence goes on from NZ_JBHWBZ010000001.1 coordinate 571,868, forward strand.
TTCAAGGTGTTGTCGCCAGTGTCGAGGAGGGCGTGGACCTTGGTGGTGTCACCTTCCTCGAAGAGGTCGAGACGCAGGGTCCACCGCTTGGTGCGCATCGGTGTCGGGGTGTTCGTGGTCATCGTCGCCTCCTGCGCTCGTCGGGCCCGGGCGGGTGTCCGGGCCCGGCCACGGGGTTCAACCGCCCCGGTCGATCCGGATCGTGCGAGCGGGCTTCGCGACCTCACCGATCGGCGCCCGGACGGTCAGGACGCCCTGGTCGTACGAGGCGGTGATGTCCCTCGTCGCGGACTCCGGCGGGGAGCCGGATGCTGCGGCTGAACGAGCCGTAGCGGAACTCGGAGTGCTGCTTGTCCTTCTTCTCCTCGGTACGTTCGGCCTGGACCGTCAGGACGCCGTCGTCGATGCTGATCGCGATGTCCTTGTCCGGGTCGACGCCGGGGAGTTCGGCCCCGAGCTGGTAGACGCCGTCGGCCCCGGACTCCTCGATGTGGATCACGTGCTCGCCGCGCGGCGTGCGGAACTCGGTGGGGAACGCCTCGAACAGGTCGGGGAGCGAGGGCCATCGGTTCCCGAAGGGGAGTCTTCTGTGGGGTTCGCCGGCCATGGTCTCCTCCGGAGGGTGTGGTGTCGGATGGGGTCGCAGTCCCGCGACTGTGTCCCGCAGGGCACTTCGGGATACCGGGACCGGCAGGCCGTCGTGCCGCTGGACGGCGCCGCGCGGCAGGTGGTCGACGGTGGCCTGGCCGACCGGGCGGCCGTCGTCGCCCGCGGGCAGCCCGCGGACGCCGGTGTGGCGGAAGGTACGGGGCGGTGGAACGGGCCTCTGTTCCCAGCAGACTGCGGCCGGGCGCGGGGCGGCAGGGCCGTTCGGCCCACCACTGGGCCCCACCGGACGGTGCCGAGGTCGACCGAAGGCCGTCAAGCCCCTATGGCTCGAACTCGGACCCGATGACGGGGGGACCTTCCGGGCGGATGATCCGGCCACTGATGCCGGTCGGCTTGATGCGCATCCAGGTGTCACGGACGCCGCCCGCCCAGGGGCGCGGATCTGCGTGCCGCTCGAACCAGCGCACGGCCTCCTGCTCGGGGACGGCCGAGACGATGCCGTTCACCAGGACGCTCCAGCCGGTGGTGAAAACCTCGTCCAGCCGGTCGACCTCGAAGGCGACCTCACTGCCCGCGGACCGGGCGAGGGTGCCCTCCTCGGCCGTGCGGCACAGGATGGACGCGTCCAGCACGCGGTAGTTGACGGGCAGCGCCACCAGGCCGCGCGGTGCCGTCAACAGCACGCGGCCGACGCCGCCGGGGTTGAGCTTGGCCCAGCAAGCCGCCGGGTCGAGTTCCTCGGTCCGCACCCGGCTGTTGGCGCGGGCCCGGCCGGGCGGCGCCTCCCGTCCGCCGCCGAGCAGGTCGGTGTCACCCGCTCGCCGACCCGCCGGCGGGCGGGGGACGGGCGGCCGGCACCCACGGTCTGGGCCTCGGACACGGAGTCGCACTGGCGGCGGCGCTCGACAGACTGCCGCACGAACTGCGGATCGTCGCGGTCGAGGGTGCCGACGTCTCGATCGGTGAGGGCCTGGGCCAGGCTGTCGTCGATGCCGTGCCGCGGGTCGCCGCCGAAGTCCGTCGGGGCCGTCGACGCGCATCGTGGGGGTGAGGGCACCGGGCCGTGAGGACCGCCTCGGGCTGCTGCGGGCCGCGAGTGCCGCCCGACCCGCGGGTCCGACCCGCGGGTCCGACCCGCGGGTCCGAGCGGCGTCGACCGAGCGGATCGACACTGTTGCGACGTCCGGCCGCAGCGCCGGGACACGGGTGAGCGCTTGCGCGGTACCTGTTCGGCTCCGGTGACGGCGCCTCCTGCGCCGGGGAGCGGTCGAACGCCGCCGCGCACCCACCGTGGACCAGGTGGAGCGGGCCCGTTCGGTGTTCGCGGCCCACCGTCCGTACGCCGTCCGAACCCGCCGGAGCGCCCGGGTCACAGCCGGACGATGATCAGCGCGGCGTCGTCCGTGGCGCCGCCGGGCGGCAGCAGCGCGGAGAGGACCCGGTCGGCGAGCGCGCCGGGGTCGGCGTGGCGGTTGTCGGAGAGCGCCCGGGCGAGCCGGCCCAGGCCGGTGTCGATGTCCTCCCGGCGGCGTTCCACGAGCCCGTCCGTGTAGAGGACGAGGGTGTCGCCCTCGGCGTAGCCGGTGACGGCCTCCGGCCGGGGCCGGTGTTCGGGGCGGGCGCCGAGCGGTGGGTCGGTGGCGCCGTCGAGGAACTCCACGGTGCCGTCGCCGCGGACCAGGACGGGCGGGGGGTGCCCGGCGCTGCTGTAGGTGACGGTCCGCGCGGCGCAGTCGACGAAGGCGGTGGCGGCGGTGGTGGATTCGGCGCCGTCGACGGAGCGGGCGTACAGCCCGAGGACCTCCAGGGCCTGGGCCGGTCCGGCGGCGACCCGTGAGGCGGCGCTGAGGGCGCTGCGGAGCTGGCCCATCACACCGGCGGCCAGCAGCCCGTGGCCGACCACGTCCCCGACGGCGACCGCGATGCGCTCGCCCGGGAGTTCGACCAGGTCGTACCAGTCGCCGCAGACGTTGAGCGTGCCCACGGCCGGCCGGTAGCGGACCGCGGCGTCGTGGTGCCCGAGCGGTCTGGGCGCGGGCAGCATGGCCTCCTGGAGCGCGAGCGCGACCTCCCGTTCCCGGGCGTGCGCCGCGCGCAGGCGCTCGTTGACCTCCTGCAGTTCGCGGGCACGGGTGTAGAGCTCGGCCTCCAGGACGCGGGCGCGGTTGCCCTCCGGCAGGCCGTGGGCCCGGATCAGCTCGGTGATCTCCTCGACCCGGTGGACGAGCAGCACCACCCGGCCGTCGGCGTCGAGGACGGGCTCGTTGACCGGGCTCCAGTACCGTTCCTGCCACTCGCCGGGCACGGTGGTCGATTCGACGTCGTAGCGCTGCAGGGCCATGGTGTCGCGTTCACCGGTCGCCAGGACCCTGCGCAGCGACGCCTCCAGGTTGCGGGCACCGGTGGCGGTCGGGTCCTTCGGGTTGTCGGGGAACACGTCGAACAGGTACCGGCCGACGAGCCGGTCCCGGCTGTGGCCCGACATCCGGACGAAGTCCTCGTTGGCGTCCACGTACACCAGGTCCGGCGAGAGCAGGGCGACCATGCCGGGCAGGGCGCGGAACACCGCCCGGTAGTCGGCCGCCGGGCCGGTCACGGCATCCGCGCCGGCCCCGCCGCCCCCGGTGTGCCGCACCGCCCGGCCCGAGGCGGTCCCGGCGGCCGGAGAAACGCCCACTCCCCCGACGACCGGGGCCGGTCGTTCGGCACTCTCGCTCATCACTCACCTCCGTGGGGGCGTCTCAGCGGCGCGGTTCGGCGTCGGCCACCGTGGTCCTCTCCGCGGCGGAGCCGCCTCCGGGCGGCGCCGGCGGGGTGACCCGGCGGTGCCGGGCGCGCCGGGGGCTCCGTTCCTGCCAGTGTCCGCCGGGAGCCGCCGGACCGTCGAGCGGCGTCCCCGCTCCCGGACGCCGTCCCGACGGCGTCCGGGACGGCGCACCGAGCCCGGGCCCGTCACGGTTCGGGCTCGTCAGAGGTGCAGGATCCGGGTCTCGCCGGGCCGGATCGTCACCTCGGTGCCGCGCAGCCGGACGCGGACGGGCTCCTGCCGGTCCTCGCGCAGGGCAACCGTGACCGCTCGGCGCTCGACGGTGATCGCCAGGCCCCAGTGGCCCCGGTAGCGCAGGTCCAGGTCGAGCCGGTGGAGGGCGGAGGGCAGGTGCGGGTCGAGCCAGAGGGCGTCCTCGCGGACCTCCAGACCGGTGTAGCAGCGCTGCAGCAGGTCGACCGCGCCCGCCATGGCGCCCAGGTGGACGCCCTCCGCGGTGGTGCCGTGCTGGCTGTCCCGGAGGTCGGCCACCAGGGCGTCCCGGAAGTAGTGCCACGAGGCGCGGCGGTCGGAGCGGGTGAGGACCCAGGCGTGCACCACCGAGCTGAGCGTCGAGCCGTGGACGGTGCGCCGCAGGTAGTAGTCGGTCGTGCGGCGCAGCAGTTCGTGGCCGGCCGGGTGGCCGAGGCGCCGCAGCAGGTCGCGCACCTCCCGGGCGGAGAACAGGTACCAGAGCATCAGCGCGTCGGCCTGCTTGGAGGCCTTGTAGCGGTTCACGGTGTCGCCCTCGGCCTCCAGGATCCGGTCGAGCCGGCGCAGGTCCGGGTGGCGGCGCCGGTAGCCCGGCCAGTCGAGTTCGGCGAGCCGCTCGTAGCCGTCGAACTGGCTGAGGACGCCCTCGTGGAACGGGACGTGCAGGCGCCGGCCGACGTCCTGCCAGCGGTCGAGCTCCGCGGCGTCGAGGGCGAGGCGCTCGCGCAGCTCGTCGCGGCGGTAGCCGGGCAGGACGTCCAGGGCGTCCTGGGCGCGGGCCAGCACCCAGGAGGCCAGCACGTTGGTGTACGCGTTGTCGTCCAGGCCGGGCCGCGTCTCCCAGGGGTAGGCGTCGTGGTACTCGTCGGGGCCGAGCACGCCGCGGATCGACCAGTGTTCCCGGTCCCGGTCGTAGTCGGCGGCGGAGGACCAGAAGCGGGCGATCTCCAGCAGCATCTCGGCGCCGGCCGTGGCCAGGAAGTCCCGGTCCCCGGTGGACTGGTAGTACTGCCACACGTTGTAGGCGACGGCCGATCCGACGTGCCGCTGGAGGTGGCTGTGGTCGGGCAGCCAGCGGCCGGACAGGGGGTTGAGGTGCACCTGCTGGGACTCCTCCCGGCCGTCGCCGGCGCTCTGCCACGGGTACATCGCCCCGCGCAGGCCGAGCGCGCGGGCCTCGCGGCGGGCGGCGTCGAGGCGGCGGTGGCGGTAGCGCAGTACGGCGCGGGCGAGGTCGGGGAAGCGCAGGTCGAGCAGCCGCAGCACGAACAGTTCGTCCCAGAAGACGTGTCCCCGGTACGCCTCGCCGTGCAGTCCCCGGGCCGGGACGCCGACGTCCAGGTCGACGGAGTGCTCGGTGTGGGTCTGCAGCAGGTGGAACAGGTTCAGGTGCAGTGCGCCGGCGCCGTCGAAGTCGGCCTCGATCCCGCAGCGGCGCCACAGCTCCGCCCAGCGCAGGGCGTGTTCGCCGAGCAGCTGCTCGAAGTCGCCGGCCTCGGCGGCGAGCAGGCGGGAGGCCCGCAGCGGGGTCTCGATCGCCCGGTCGCGGGAGGTGTGCACGGCGACCGTCTTCGTGACGGTCACGGGCCGCTCCGGCCCGGCGTCCACGGTGAGGAGGTGGGCCGTCCAGCCCGCGCGGGACTCCGCCGCCACCTCCGCCGTCACCGCCGCCTCCGCCTCCGCCGCCACCTCCGCCCGGCCGGCGGCCGTCCGGCAGCACAGGGCGATCCGCAACGGCGAGCCGACGGCGTCGACCTCCAGCCAGAGCAGCCCCGCCGCGTCCGTCCCCTGGCCGGCCGGGACGAGGTGGCGCCGGGCGAGCCCCCGGTACCGGGCGACCCCGGTGTTGGCGACGTCGCCGTCCAGGCCCGAACGGACCTCCAGGGGGCCCGACCAGTTCTCCGGGGTGAGGGTGGTCTCCAGGGCGAGCAGGTGCGGCCGGGCCTGGCTGGCGAAACGGCGCTGCACCAGCCGCGTCCGCCGCCCCTGCTCGTCGACCACGAGGGCGGTGCGGGTGAGCAGGCCTCGGCGCAGGTCCAGTTCCAGCGTCTGCCGGGCGGGCGGTCCCGTGAACCACGTCCCGCCGGGCGGCCGGAAGGTCAGCGGCAGCCAGTTCGGGCAGTTCACCAGGTCCGCGTTGGTGACCGCGCGGCCCGCCACCGTCGACTCCGCCCGGTCGTAGCATCCGGCCAGGTACGTCCCCGGATAGTGCGTCCCGTCGGCCACCGCCTCCGGTGCGGCGCCCCGGCTGACCAGGTACCCGTTGCCGACCGCGCACAGCGCCTCCCGCAGCCCCTCCGCAGCCGGGTCGAAGCCCTCGTACCGGAGCGTCCACGGGTCGGGCATGTCGGGATGCCCCGCAGGTGGGTCTGCTGCCACGACGTGACCTCCGTGCCGACCGGTCTGCCTCCAGTCTGCGGACGGGCACGCCGGTTCGCCCGACGCCGCCCGGCGGGCCGGTCCGCGCCACCGGGCCCGCTTCGGCGGACCGGCACCCGCCCGCGCGGGGCACCACGGCCGCGCGGCGCCCCCGCCCCGTGGTGTGCCGACCGGGCTGCGCCGTCCTGGGCCGGACCGGCCCGGCGGCAAGGACCGTACGGCCCTGTTCGCAGCCCTCGGGCGGACGGACAGTGAAGGCGGGGGTACCGCAGGAGGAGCGAGGAGCGTGCAGCACCGGAACGTCCAGGACGCGATGACCAGCGAAGTCGTCGCCACCCGGCCCGGCACACCGGTCGAGGAGGCCGCGGCGCCGGCCCACCGCGACGCCGTCCCCGCCGTCCCGGTCGTCCCTGTCGTCGACGACCGGGGCCGGCCGCTCGGCACGGTGTCAGGGGCCGACGTGATCCGCGGGGCGGCCGTCCGGCCGGACCCGGGGGCCCGCCACCCCGGCAGGCGGCCGACGCGAAGGACCGCGCCCTGCCGGCCGTGACCCCCGTCCACGGAGGAGCCGTCGCCATGACCGAACACCCCGATCCCGCCGCCGTCGCCCGCCGGATCGTCCGACGCCGTGACCAACTCGGCCTGAGCGAATGGATGCTGGCCTACCGGGCGAACATGGCGCCGGCCTACCTGCGGCAACTCCTCGGGTCCGGGCCCGAGTTCGACCCGCCCGCCTTCGCCCGGATCGCCGCCGCGCTCGGGGTGACCCGGCCGGAACTGCTGTCCGGCGGCCACCGCCCGGACGCGCCGCCGGGACAGGCGGACCCCGGCCCGCGCCCGCTGCTGCTCCACCTGACCGGGCCCCAGTGCTGGGAACTGCTCGGCACCCACGGCGTCGGCCGGGTCGGCCTGCCCCTCGGGCCGGCCCCCGTGGTCCTCCCGGTGAACTACGCGGTGGACGCCGCGACGATCGTCTACCGCACCTCCCCCAAGGGCGCGGCCGCCCCGGACGACGGCTCGCCCGCCTCCTTCCAGGTGGACCACGTCGACGACCACCGCAGCCGCGGCTGGAGCGTCCTGATCCTCGGCGAGGCCCATCACATCGACGACCCCGAGGAGCAACAGCGCCTCGCGGCGCTGCCGGGCGCCGCACCGTGGGCCGGCGGCGCACGGCCGCTGTGGGTGCGGATCCGGCCCGGTGAGGTCACCGGCCGCCGGATCGGTACGGGGTGAACGCCCCGGGCGTCGGCGCGGCACCCACGGGCCGGACTCCGCCGAGCCGCGGGTGCGCGGCGACGGTCACGTCCCCACCCCGGTGCGCCTCAGCCGTGCCCGTGCGCGTACCCGTGCCCGTGCGCGTACCCGCGCCCGGAGTGCAGGCGCGGGTACGGGTGGGGCGTGGCCGGGGTGTCACTGGTCGGAGTAGCTGAGGTCTCCCACCGTCCAGCTGCTGATGTCCTCGATGGCGATCCGGTACATGCCCCCGGTGTGGGGCAGGCCGTAACTGCCCTGCAGGATGCGGGCCAGGTGCAGGTGCAGGTGGGTGGGCCGTACGTCGGGTGGTGCCGCGTCCCCGCCGTCGGCGGTGGCGGGTGTCCGGAACAACGCGGCGAAGGGCTTCAAGTGGTCCGAGGCGGCGAGGACTTCGGCCACCCGTTCGTGCCAGAGGCTTTCCGGTGCCAGCCGGCCGGTGATGACCGCCCCGGGGACGACCACGGTCAGGGGCATCTGGTTGCTGCCCTCGGACTCCACCATCGCGGCGATGTCGACGAGCAGCGCATCAGAGTTCGACATGGATCCGAGGATAGTACGCGCCGGGGCGGCGGACCGGAACGATCCCGCACCCCGCGAGCGGGCCCGCTCGGCGGCGGGCCCGCGGCGGTGCCCGCGCCCGGGGTGGGGGAGAGGGCAGTACGGGGCCTTGCCAGGTGGCCGACCGCCACACCTCGGCGCCCGGGGTGTGCGCCGCCGACATGGGGCGCACGCTCCGGCGTCCGTAGCGTGTCGCGCACTGGACCCTCGGCGTGAAGGAGTGAACGGGGTATGCGAAGAGGCCTGGGCCTGCTGCTCGCGGGCGTGCTGGCGCTGATCGGCGCGGTCGTCCCGTCAGGGCCGGCCGCGGCGGCGGTGCCGTCCAACCTGAGCCTGGAGGGGAGCTACGGCAGCGTCGCCAACGGCTGGGACCACGTCGAGCGGTACCTCGACACCACGCCCGGCTTCCGCCAGGAGCAGTACCCACCGGACGGCCGCGGCGACCAGGACGGGCAACGGCTCACCTTCTTCGGCGGCGTCAAGCAGCCGTACTCCGGTCGCTTCCTGCTCTACTCGGCCCCGGGCTGGAACACCGGCGCGCACCAGGTCCCGGTCCTGCTGGTCCACGGCGCCAACGACAACCCGGACCGGGCCTGGGCCAATCCCGGCGAGTCCGGCGGCTACGGCTGCGGCGCCGCCTCCTGCCCGAACACCGGTCTGATGCAGTACCTGGCCGGGCGGGGCTACCGGGTCTTCGCGATCGGTTTCGCGCACAAGCAGGGCGACAACCTGATGCAGGCCCAGGAGGTCGGCGACGCGGTCGCACTGATCCGCGCCAAGCTCGGGGTCCCCCAGGTGGACCTGGTGGGCTGGAGCAAGGGCGAGATGTCGACGCGGGCGTACGTGTCCTCCGTCAAGCCGGCCTGGGGGCGTCCGTACGCGGGCGACGTGCGCAAGCTGATCACCCTCGGCGGACCGAACGGCGGCTACGACTACCCCTTCGCGCACGGGTGGGCGCACGACTTCTCGATCTGGCCGCAGTGCGGTGGCGCGGTCAACGCCCCCTCCCCGCACCTGCACATGACCTGCTACGGCACCTACACCGCGCACCCGGAGTTCTCCTTCACCCCGACGGGCGGCTACGACGACTACCCCGGGCAGCGGCAGATGCTGGCCCGCTGGGACTCGGTCTTCGGCGTCGACCAGACCCAGCAGGACTGGTACACGACCTACTACGGCGGCCAGGGCTTCTACACCGACGGCGGCGGCATCCAGGCCGCGATCGACGCCGGCTCGCTGATCGCCCCGCTGCGCAGGGCCGGGGTGCCCTCCTCGGTGACGGCGTACCTGCTGGCCGGCGGCACGCCCGGCATCCTCGGGATCTTCAACGAGAACCGCGGTCCCAGCGACGGCGTGGTCTTCGTGTCCAGCGCGCTGGACACCACCGGCTTCGGCACCGTCGGCGGCACCGCGCTCATCACCCTCGCCAACCACCTGGAACTCGGCTGGGACGGCGCGGCGAGCGCGCAGGTCGCCGGCTGGCTGAACTGAGGACGTCCCGGATGAGCACCGACAGTACGATCGCCGACCGACTGATCGCCACCGACCGACTGACCGTGAACTACGCCGAGATCGAGGGCCGCACAGGGGAACCCGTGGTCCTGGTGCACGGCAACGTCTCCTCCGGTGTCTTCTGGCACCCGACCATGGCCGAACTCCCCGCCCGCTACCGCCCGCTGGCGCCCGACCTGCGCGGCTTCGGCGGCACCGAACCGCTGCCGGTCGATGCCACCCGGGGCCTGCGCGACCACAGCGAGGACCTGCTCTCCTTCCTGGCGGCGCTGGCCCTCGGCCCGGTGCACCTGGTCGGCTGGAGCATGGGCGGCGGCGTGGTGCTGCAACTGCTGCGCGACCGGCCGGAGCTGGTCCGCTCGCTCACCCTGGTCAACCCGGTCTCCCCGTACGGCTTCGGAGGCACCCGCGGGGCGGACGGACGGCTCAACTCGCCCGACGGCGCGGGTTCCGGCGCGGGCGGCGCGGCCCCGGAGTTCGTCCGGCTGCTGCGGGAGGGCGAACTCGGCGCCGGGTCGCCGTTCGCGCCGCGCTCGGTCCTGGACACCGCCTACGTCAGCCGGCCGTTGGCCGAGCCGGACCGCTACCTGGCCGCGATGCTGGCCACCCGGGTCGGGGAGGACCACTACCCGGGCGACGTCCGCCCGAGCGACACCTGGCCGGGCTTCGGGCCCGGCGACCGAGGGGTGCTCAACTCGTTGGCGCCGACCCACTTCCGGATCGACGACCTGGACCTGGTCGAGCCGAAGCCACCGATCCGGTGGATCCGCGGTTCGGCCGACGTGATCGTCTCCGACACCTCGCTCTTCGACCTGGCCCACCTGGGCGCGCTCGGTGCGGTTCCGGGGTGGCCCGGCGCCGACACCTGCCCGGCGCAGCCGATGGTGGCGCAGACCCGCGCCGTCCTGGAGCGCTACGCCGTCGCGGGCGGGCGGGTCGGCGAAACGGTGATCGAGGGAGCGGGGCACAGCGTGCAGCTGGAGCGGCCGAAGGAGTTCCTGGCGGCGCTGGTGGAGACGCTGGACGGCGCGTAGCGGTACGGCGGGCCGGTCGGAGCGGGCCGGTCGGCGTGGGAAGGCGGGCGCGGTCCGCGGCCGGCAGCTCGGGGACGCCGTCCAGGCGGCGCGGGCAGTGGGCCGTCGGCGGGTCACGGTGTGCCACCCGACCGAGCGCGCTGCCCTCCGCCGGAGGTGCATGACGCTGCGGAAACGGTGCGACTGGGGGGACGGCGCTCGCGGAGCGACCATGGGAGCCGATGATCCACCGGGCCACCGGCGGGTCCGGGAGGCCCGGCCTGCCGAGTGCGTGCGCGCCGGGGAACCTCACCGCCGACGCCCCGGACATCCCCGACCACGGGAGCACGTCATGACCGTCGACCAGCAGAGCCGCACCCACGAGCGCCCCGTACCCGTGAGCCCTCCCACCGAGACGCCCGAGTGCGAGGCCTCGACGTGCGCGGGCATCTCGACGCCGGAGTCCGTCGAACTGCACACGGCCTGGCCCGGCTGGATCCCGCTGCTGGTGATCGCCGTCATGGTCGTGTGCTGCGTGGGATTCGCCGTGGGGAGAATCGCGGGGTGGTGACCGCCGGTGCCCCTCGGGCAGCCGGTGCCCTGCGGGCGGCGGGCCCGGGGACGGAGCGGCCCCGGGCCCCGGAGGCCCCGGCGGGGGACGCGGCACGGACGGTCCGGCTCACAGGCCGGCTCACGGTCCGGCGCACCCGTTCACCCGGCTGAGCCCTGCGTGTCGTGCGGCACGACGACCACGGGCACGTGGGCGTGATGGACGATCTCGGTGCTGGTCGAGCCGAGGGAGAGCCGGCCCCAGCGGCCGGCGCCGCGGGACCCCACCACCAGCAGGCCGGCGTCCTGGCTCGCGTCCAGCAGGACCTCGGCGGGCCGGCCGCGCTCACAGCGCACCTCGACCTCGACGTACGGCTCGCCGACCTGCTGCCGCAGTTCCTCGACCGTGTCCGACACGTCGCGGGCGACGGCTTCCTCCAGGTGCGGCGCGGCCGCGCCGCTCCCGCCCCAGCCGGTCATGGACCGGTCCGCCGCCTCGGCGTGCCGGCCGCCGAAGGCGCAGACGGCCCGCACGCCGACCCCACGGATCTGCGCCTCGCGGAGCGCGAAGAGCACGGCCTTGCGGGCGGGCTCGGAGCCGTCCGTACCGACGACGACCGGACCGGTGGGACCGGATGCGGGAGTGGTGTTCACGGGGACCTCCAGGACGTGCGGCCTGACCGCGGCCCCGCCCGGTCCGGCGGGTTCGGAGGAGACCGGTGCGGGTCGGTCCGCTGCCTTCAACGATCCTCCGTGAACGCTCCGGCGGCACATCCGCCCCCGCCGCGGCCCGCCCGGCGACTCCGGGGCGCCCGCCCGGGGCGCCCGGATTGAGCCGTACGGTCCAGAACGTCGGCCCGTACGGTCCAGGACGTCGGCCCGTACGGTCCAGCACAGCGGTCCGTCCGGCCCAGGACGGCGGTCCGTCCGGCCCATGACCCGCCGATGGAGCCGGCCCTACGGTGAAGGCGGGGCTTGCGGTCCGGATCCCCCTCGAACGAGATCCCGGACGGTCGTCATGCGAGCCGACGACCTGCTCCACACCAGGACGGGGCCGCGCGGGGGCGCCGCCGTGGTGTCACCGGCGGCGAACTCGACGCCACCACCGCGCCGCCCGCGAAGCGTACGCGTCGCCCCCGATGCCGCACGCGTCGACCCGGAGCCACCGCGTCGCCGGCCCCGGAGCCCCCGGCCTCCCCCGGTTCGGGGGCGTGCCGTCCGCGAGGCCGCCGGCGTCGCACGAGTCCACGACATGAGCCGGTACCGACCCGAACAATCCGCGGAGATGGTCTGACATGACAATCGCATCCGAGACCCCCGTCCTCGACACCCTCGCGGCGATGACCGCCGATTCGATCGAACGCTGTGGCCTGGCCCCCGACACGCTGATCCTCACCCGGATCGCGGCGTTGGTGGCGATGGACGCACCAGCCGTCTCCTACCTCGCCCACCTCGAACCGGCGATGAGCGAACACATGACGGCGGAGCAACTGCAGGACGTGCTGGTCGCGATCGCGCCGATCGTCGGCACCGCACGCGTGATGTCGGCCGCGACCCACATCACGGAGGCACTCGGGATAGCCATCGCGGTGGCCGACGCCGTCGAGAGCCAGGGCGGGATGTGACACGAGCGCACGGAGGGCCGCCCCGGGTGCCCGCCGAGGCCCGGGTGGCGGGGGTCCGGTTCGCGCGGCGACCGGGCCCCCGCCACTGCCGGATCGGCTACGAGTACGAGGGGACGTACGCCTTGCAGTAGTCCCGGAAGTGGTCCTGGCCGGCCCAGTTCAGGATGACGGTGCCGGTGGCAGGGCCGACCACGCCGTCCACGTCGAGCCGGGAGGCGTTCGGCTGCGCGTTGTTGGCCGCCTGCAGCCACTCGACCATGGCGTAGGTGGCCGGACCGAAGGAGCTGTCCAGATCGAGCCTGCCGGGCGCGGACGGCCCCGGGTGCGGAGCGTCGGCGATGAAGTTGAGCATCTGCTGGACGCACCACACCGGGGTCCCGGAGGTGACGTGCCCGTACCCGATGTACGCCGCGTTGGGGTTCGCGCTGGCGGTACCGCCCCCGACGACCAGCGCCATGCCGGCCGCAGCCACTACCAGCGCCGACTTGGCCTTCTTGTTCGGCATTCGATGTCCCCGTTCATGCGTCAGATGATCAACTACGTGCGACGCACAGGCTGACACGCCGGGCGCCGGGCCGAGCGGGAATCGGAAGGATCTCCGGTGTGAGGTGTGCCACCCGGCGGCTCGTCGATCGACCGGGGGCCGATCGTCCGTCAAGGGCCGCTTCGGCTCCGCCCGTTCGGTGGCGGGTGGGGCGCGCGCCGGGGTGGGTGCCACCGGCTGCGCGTGGTCACCGGATCTGCTGTTCGGCCCGGTCGAGCCAGTCCAGGTACCAGCGCGCGAATGTCACGGGCTGCCCCTGTTCGGTGAGGAGGGGGGCCAGGTCGACGTCGTCGACCCGGTCGTCGGACCAGATCCGGCCGCGCTCCGGTCCGCTGATCACCAACCACTGTCGGCCGGCGCAGCCGAGGTGACAGATCGCGATCGCGCCGACGGTGCGCTCCGGGTCCCACAGCACGTCCGCCCACCGCCGGTCCCAGTCCTCGTAGGCCGTGTCGAAGTCCTCCTCGTCGTCGAACTCCTCCTCCTCGGGGCGCTCCCCGGACAGCTTCTCCAGGACCGCCGGGTCGGGGCCCCGCACCGGGAACGGTTCGGCGAGCCGGGACCGGTCGGCCAGGTCGGCGCCGTCGCCGGTCCACCGCCACCCGTCGTCCTCGCGCTGCGCGGGGAAGACCCCGTACGCCGGGCCCGCCCCGCCCGCGCCGACCGTCAGCAGGAACGTGCGGTACTCCTGAGGCAGCCGGACGCCGATCTGCGCCTCCAACTCGGCCAGCTCCGCGGGCGACAGCACCGGGTCCAGCCGGAACCCGTGGCCGGCCGCCCCGAACACGGGACGTGACCCCGCCCCTGATGCGGCGGCCAGCGCCCGTACCCGCTCCCGCACGCCCACCCACACCTGATCGTTCACGGGGCGGAGAGTAGCCTGCGGCTACGACATCGCCGGCGCGGCGGCGGGTACGGGCCGCCGCTGCTCCTCCCGGTGACGCGCGGGGTGGGGGCCCGGCGGGGTGGGGGGGGGGGGCCGGCCCCGGGCCCGCCGGTGGGGGCCCCGGGCGGGGGCGCCGCCCCCACGAATGCTGTGTGTAGTATTCAACAAA
>NZ_JBHWBZ010000001.1:585994-601161 GCF_042735475.1 Kitasatospora sp. NPDC059577
TTTTTTTAACCCCCCCCGGGGGGGGGGGCCGGCCCCCGGCCGCCCCCCCGGGGCCGGGGGGGGGGGCGCCCCGCACGGGGGGCCCCGCCCCCCAGGACCGTCTCCCGTACGGTGGCGCCGCCGGCCGGGGCCGCCGCCGCTACTTCTGCTTGATCGCGGAGATGTCGAACTCCAGGACGACCTTGTCGCCGACCAGGACGCCGCCGCCCTCCAGGGCCGCGTTCCAGGTCACGCCGTAGTCCTTGCGGGAGATGGTGACCGAGCCCTCCAGACCGACCCGGAGGTTGCCGTACGGGTCGACGGCGTTGCCGGTGTACTCGAAGTCGATGGTGACGGAGCGGGTGGTGTCCTTGACGGTGAGGTCGCCGGTGACCCGGTACTCGGAGTCGGAGCGGGCCTCGACCGCGGTGCTGCGGAAGGTGATCTCGGGGAAGGCCGGCGCGTCCAGGAAGTCGTTGGCGCGCAGGTGCTGGTCACGCTGTTCGACGCCGGTGTCGATGCTCTCGGTCTTGATCACCACCTGGCCGGACGAGCGGGACGGGTCCGTGCCGTCGAGGTGGGCGGAGCCTTCGAAGGCGTGGAACGCGCCGCGGACCTTGGTCACCATGGCGTGGCGGGCGACGAAGCCGATCCGGGTGTGGGCGGGGTCGAGGACGTAGTCCCCGGTGAGGTCGGCGAGGCCGCTGGTCGTGGTCAAGGTTCCTCCGTGGGGCCTGGACCCGGGCGGCGGTCCGCCCGGGTCGTTCCCGAGGCACGGTAGGGCGTGCCGGGCGCCCGGCTCGGCCGAACGCGCGGGGCCGCGGAAGAGTGCACTCCGACCGGTGACCCGGCACCGCCACCTCGCCGCCGCCGGCCGCCGCGCCGGGCGTGGCGCGCCCCGGGCCCGGGGCGCCGGTCGGGCTACCGACCGTCCGGTGCCGACGCCGGCCCGGAGTCGTTCCGGACCGCCCGGTGCCGGCCGTCGGCGCCGGGCGGGGCGGTGGCGGCGGGCGGAGCGGCCCACGCCAGCAGCATGTGCAGGGCGTCGTGCGAGGGGGTGCCCGGGGTGGCGGCGTAGGTGATCAGGGCCTGGCCGGGATCGTCCGCGGCTCGCAGCGTCTCGTACGTCAACTCCAGCTCCCCGACGACGGGGTGGCGGAACCGTTTGGTCCCGGAGGTCTTGTCCTGTACCGGATGCTCGGCCCACCAGTGGCAGAACTCCTCGCTCTTCAGGGACAGTTCGCCGACGAGGGCGGCCAGCTGCAGGTCGTCCGGGTGGCGGCCCGCCTCCAGGCGCAGGTAGGCCACGTTCTCGCGGGCGCAGGCACTCCAGTCCGCGAAGAGCTCCCGGGAGGCGGGGTCGAGGAAGGTGATCCGGGCGATGTTGCGCTCGGCGGGCTCCAGCGCCGCGTAGTCGCCCAGGAGGGCGCAGGCGGCCGCGTTCCAGGCGAGGACGTCCATGCGCCGGCCCATCACCACGGCCGGGATGTCCCGCAGCTCCTCCAGCAGCCGCCGCAACATGGGGCGTACCTGCCGGCGGTCGGACGGGGGAGGGGGAGTGCGCCGTGCCGGGGGGCCTGGCTGGGCGAGGCGGTGGAGGTGCCGGGTCTCGTCCTCGTCCAGGCGCAGGGCGCGGGCGAGCGCGTCCAGGACGGCCGTGGAGGGGTTGGGCACGCGGCCCTGTTCCATCCGGGTGTAGTAGTCGACGCTGACGCCGGCGAGCTGGGCCGTCTCCTCGCGGCGCAGACCCCGGACCCGGCGCCGGCCGCCGTAGTCCGGCAGGGCGACGTCCTCGGGGCGCAGGCGGGAGCGGCGGGTCCGGAGGAACGCGCCCAGGCCGGTCGTTGAACTCATACGGCTGATTGTGCCCGTACGCGCCGGTGCGGAGCCTGGCCCTGCCAGGACCAGGCTCCTGGCCCCGCGGTCAGGCCTGACGGGTCGGCAGCACGATCGACTGGCGGAGGTTGACGCGCCGGGGGCGGCTGACGGTGTAGGCGACGAGGTCGGCGATGTCCTCGGCGGTGAGGGCGGGGATCGCGGTGAACATCCCGCCGAGCTGCTCGCGCAGCGCCGGGTTGTCGATGTGCTCGGCGAGCTCGGTGTCGGTCAGGCCCGGCTCGACGGTGCTGACCCGGACGTCACGTGGGCCCAGCTCGGTGCGCAGCGCGGCGGACAGCTGGGTGAGGGCGGCCTTGGTGGCGCCGTACACGGCGTAGTCCGGGAAGAGGACGTGGGAGGCGATGGAGGAGACGTTGACCAGGTCGGCGGTGCGGCCGTCGGCGGCGGCCGCGGTGAGGTCCGGAGCGAAGGCCCGGATCACGCGCAGGGCTCCGGTGAGATTGGTGTCGATCATGCGGGTCCACTCGTCGAGCCGGCCGTCCGCGAGGGGGTTGGGCAGCATCACACCGGCGTTGTTCACCACCAGGTCGACCCGGCCGTACGCGTCGTGGACGGCCTCGGCGGCGGCGTCGACGGAGCCCTGGTCGGTGATGTCGGCGGGGACCGCGAGGGCCCGGCCCCCGGCGGCGGCGAGTTCCGCGACCAGCACCTCCAGCCGGTCGGTGCGCCGCGAGAGCAGCACGACGCGGGCACCACTTGCGGCGAACAGCCGAGCGGTGGCCGCGCCCATGCCGCTGGCGGCTCCGGTGACGACGGCGGTGCGGTCGGCGAGGGCGGGGTAGCTCACGGGTGCTCCTGGGTCTGCTGTGCGGACCGGTCCCGGTGGACCGGCTGATCCCCCGGCGGGGCCGCTGCGCACCACTCTCCGTCCGGCCGCGACGGCGAACCAGGGCCCTGCCGTTCCTGGGTCTGCCAGGGCCGGTTCGGGCCGACGTCGCAGGTCGGCACGGTTCTGCCGGGAGCCGGGAGCCGGGAGCCGGGAGCCGGGACGAGGAGCGGGACGCGCGCGGCCGGGGATCCGCCACCGGTTCGGGACGGGTTCACCCGGTCGCGTGTTCCCGTCCTGCGCCGACGTCAGCCGGTCAGCTGATGCACCCGGATCCAGAGCACGTCGAGCAGCAGCAGGAGGACGATCACGGTGCCGACGATCAGCATGGGGCTGCTCGACCGGAGCAGCGCCGTGACGCCGAGGACGGTGCCGGCGGCGAGGAGTCCCAGGGAGGCGAGGACGATCAGGACCGAGACGGCGGCCGGGAGTCCTGAGGGGAGGAGGCTCTCGCCGAGGGAGGCGGCGACGTAGAGCAGGAGGTACTGCGGCAGGCCGAGCAGCCAGACGGCGAGGGTCCTGGCCCTGGTCGGGCGCGGGCGGGACTGCGGTGGCCCGGCGGGTGCGGCCGGCCCGGCGGGCGTCGGGTACGGCGCTGCGGGCGGGTACGGCGCCGCGTGCGTGGGCGCGTACGACGGGGGTGGGGGCGTGAGTTGGGGCGGTGGGCCCGTGGGCACGGCCGGTGGCACGGGTCCGCGGGCGCCCAGCGCGGTGTGCACCTGGTGCCCGAACGCGGGGTCGCGGGCGATCTCGTCGGCCAGGACGCTGCGGGCGATGTCCGCCGCGCCACCGCCCCCGCCCTCGGTGTCGAGCCGGTGGAGCACGGCGGTGCCGATCGTGGTCCGGCCGAGCCGTTCGCGCAGGAGCCGGATCAGGCCGTCTCCCGGCGCTCCGGGCGGTCCCGCGTGGGCGGAGGATCCGATCAGCACTTCGACCGCTGCTGCGGCCAACTCCTGTCCGTCCACGGTGTTTTCCCCCTCGTAGGTGTCCGCCGCGATCGTACGGAGCAGGACCGGCGTGCACCAGGGCCCCGCGTGGCGACGTCCGCACACCCGGGGCGCCGGCGCCGAGTGCGGGACCGGGCCGGGGCGGCGTACCGCCGGCGGTCGGCCGGGGGGCGCGGTGGACCCCGTCCGCGGCCGTTCCGCATCAGCCCGGGGATGTAAACCCGTGGGCCAATGGCAACTGACGGAGGATCAATCGGTGGACTGATGCTGCCCGCCCGCCCCGCGTGACAGCGTTTTGCGCATGGACACCACGCCGATGGACACCAGGTCGACGGACAACACACCGATGGACACCGCGCCGGGCGCACGCCGTACCGGAACGAGCCGCCGCCGCATGCTGGGCGCCGCCCTCGCCCTGGGCGCCGCCGCGCCGCTGGGCCTTGCCCGCACCGCCTCGGCCGCTCCCGCCTCTCCGGCCCCCGCCGGCCCTGCCTCCGGCGGTACCGGCTCCCCCGCGCGGCTCACCCTGACGGCGCCCACCGGCCCGTTCCCGGTGGGCATGGTGCCGCTGCACCTGCGCGACGAGTCCCGGCTCGACCCGAACGCCAGGCCCGGGAAGTTCCGCGAGCTGATGGCCAGCGTCTGGTACCCGGCCCGGGCCGCGAACGCCGACGCGTACCCGCTCGCCCCCTGGATGACCCCGGGCGCGCTGCGCGCCTTCCTCGACGACACCGGATTCCCGCTCGACCCCTCCCTCGTCCCGCTGACCGCCGGCCACCAGGGCGCGCCCGTGCACCGGACCGGCCGGCCACTGCCCGTCGTCCTCTACTCGCACGGCGCGGGCGGCCACCGCGGTGACCACACCATCGTGGTGCAGGAGTTGGCCAGCCACGGCTTCGCCGTCGTCACCGTCGACCACACCCACGACGGCATCACCGAGTTCCCGGACGGGACGGTGGTCACCCGGGACGGCGTCGCCCCGGGGCTGGCTCCGAAGGACTACGCCGCCGACCTGCTGTTCCTGCTCGAACGCGCCATCGACCTCGCCAACGGGCGCAACCCCGACGTCGACGGCCGCGCCCTGCCGGCCGGCCTGCTCGGCGCCCTGGACGCGCGGAACATCGGCGTCTCCGGCTGGTCCAAGGGCGGCACCGCCGCCGCCCTCGCCATGGTCGCCGACCCGCGCATCCGCGCCGGCCTCACCTTCGACGGCCGGATGGAGTCGAACCCCGCCATCACCACCGACATCGACCGGCCGTTCATGCTGATGACCGCCGCCTACACCCGGGCCGCCAGCCCGTACGTCGAGACCTTCTGGGGCCACCTGCGCGGCTGGCGCCTCGACGTCCAGGCCACGGGCGCCATGCACACCTCGTACGGCGACAACATGACGCTGATCCCGCAGGCGGGCCGGCTGATCGGGATGACCGAGGAGCAGATCCAGGCGCAGGTCGGCACCCTCGACCCCGACCGCGGCACCCGCATCCAACAGGCCTACCCGCGCGCCTTCTTCGACCTCCACCTGCGCAACCGGCACTGCGGCGACCTGCTCGACGGACCGTCGAAGGCCTTCCCGGAGGTCGTCTACCACCCGTAGGCCCGGTGCGGCGGCGGGCGGCCGTCACGGGGGTACGGCCGCCCGCCTGCGCCCGGCCCGGTCCGGGCGCCGGCCCGCTTCCGGCCTGGACCAACGGCCCGTGCCGGCGCGACGGGTGACGGCGGTGGTGAACAAGTCGGCCGCAGGGAAACACAGTTCGCCGATCTCGGGCACGGTCGGCGACCGGTCGATCTCAGGACTCGACCGCCGCCGGGCGGCCGGGGGCGCCGGCGGCGGTCCGGTGACCGGACCGGTAGCGGCCCGGGGTCGTGCCCATGACGTCGGTGAACGCCGCGATGAAACTGCTGGGGCTGGCCCACCCGCAGGCGTAGGCGGTGCGGACGGTGTCGTGGCCGTCGGAGAGCAGCACGAGCGCGTGGTGGACGCGCAGTTGGGTGCGCCACTCGTAGAACGTCATGCCGAGCTCGGTGCGGAACAGCCGGCTGAGGGTGCGGGTGCTCGCCCCGATCCTCGTGCCGAGTTCGGCCAGCGTGGAGTTCTCCGCCGGGTCCTCGTAGAGCAACCGGGAGACGGCCCGCAGCCGGTCGTCCCGGGGCTCCGGCAGGTGCAGTGCCTGCTCGTCCGCCTCGTGGAGTTCGTCGACGAGGACGCGCAGCAGGCGGGAGCGCGCGGAGCGGGTGCGATCGGGCGCGGCGTCTGCGTTGCCGGGGGGCCGGGTGAGGACGAGCAGGACCTCGCGGGCGAGGGCGGACGCCAGGAACACGGCGGGACGGTCCGGTACCAGCCGGGCCAGGGACGGCGGGAGGAAGACGATCCGCATGTCGGTGTCGCCGTGGGCGCGGTGGTGGTGCGTGAACCCGGCCGGGGTCCAGGCGACCCGGTTGGCGGGGACGACGGACGTGCCGCGCTCGGTGTGCACCGTCAGGACGCCGTCGGCCGCGTACACCAGGTGCCCCCGGTCGTGCGACTGCGCTGCGCTCGCGGCACCGGACGGCCAGAGGTGACGCCCGGCGGAGGGCCACACCTGTGACGTCACGGCGGCGGTCCGGGAAGGTTGGCGGCGAACAGGCATCGGTTGGCATCGTACCGGTCGCACGCCACCCCCGGGCCCGGTGAGACTTCCTTCAGGCCGCGTGGCCGTCGGTCGCCGGAGCGCCCGACGCGCCACACGGCGTCGGGGCGGTGTGCCTCGATGCCGCGGTCCGAGCGAGAAGGAGACCCGCATGACGACGTTCGTCCTCGTTCCCGGCGCCTGGAAGGGCGCCTGGGCGTACGAGGCGGTGGTCCCGCTGCTGGAGCGCGCCGGGCACACCGTTCACGCCCTGACCCTGACGGGTCTTCGGCCGGACGACGACCCCGCGACGGTCGCGACCGCCAACCTCGACACGCACGCCGACGACGTGCTGCGGCACCTCGACCGCCATCACGTCACCGGCGCGACGCTGGTCGGCCACAGCTACGCCGGGATGGTGGTCGCGGCCGCCGCCGACCGTGCCGACGGCCGGATCTCACGGCTGGTGCACCTGGACGCCTACGTGCCGCACGACGGCGATTCGTGCTGGTCGGCGACGAACGACCACTTCCGGGACGTGTTCGCCGTCGGCGCCGCGGCCACCGGCCACGCCGTCGGGCCGCCGGCCGGCGGAGATCCCCGCCGCCGGCCCCACCCGCTCGCCTCGTTCCTGCAGAGCATCCGGCTCACGGGCGCGCACGACCGGATCCCCCGGCGGGAGTTCGTCTACTGCTCGGGGTGGGAGGACCGGACGCCGTTCGCCGACCTCCGCACCCGCCTGCGGGCCGATCCCGGGTGGCGGGTCCACGACCTCCCGACCGGCCACGACGCGATGCACGAGGACCCGGAGGCGGTCGCCGCGATCCTGCTCGACGAGTGAGGCACGGACGCGGCGAGGCACGGACGCGGCGAGGCACGGCCGCGGTGAGGCACGGCCGCGGTGAGGCACGGCCGTGCGGGTGTGGTTATCGTGCCGGTCATGACTGCTGATGTCCCGAGTGATGGTCCGCGCCGCGAAGTCGCCCCGACGGGTGCGCGGTTGACCGATCCGGCGTGGCTGGTGAACGCCGACCCCGAGCAGGTCGTCGCGGCGCTGGACGGCGCCGTCGGACCGGAGGAGACGGCGGCCGCCGCCGTGTACCGGACGTCGGGGCACCTGCACCGCGAGTCCGGCGCGCCGGTGCGACGGCAGCTGCTGGCGCTGGACGCCGCCCGGCACGGCGACCGCGAACTGGCCCGCAGCCTCGCCGCGGTGGCGGTCGGTCACCAGGACGCCGACGACCCCTGGGCCGTGCAGTGGGCGACCGGGACCGACGTGGACTCCCGGCTGCGCCACGCCCTGCCCGCACCGGCCGAGGTGGGCGTGGTGGCGACCGTCGTCGTGGCGGACCGCGGGCTCGCGGTCGCCGGCTGCAAGGACGGCTCGCTGCACTGGTGGGACCCGGCCACCGGCCGGAAGCTCGGCACCGTCGCGACCGGTGACACCGACGCGGTGCGAGCCCTGGCGACGGCGGTGCTGGGCGGCCGTCCCGTCGCCGTCACCGGCCACGCCGCAGGGGCGGTCCGGGTGTGGGACCTCGCCGAGGGGGAACCGCTCGCCACGCACCGGGGCGCCGAAGACTCCTGGGTCAACGAGCTCGCCACCGTACCGGTCGAGGGCCGTCCGGTCGTCGTCAGCGCCGGGACCGACGGCGTCCTGCGGGTGTGGGACCTGGCCGCCCCCACCGGCAGCGACGAGCTCCTGACCATACGCACCGGCTTCGCGGGCGCGCTGGCGACGGCCGTGGCGGACGGCCGGCCCGTCGCCGTCACCGGCCACAACGACGGAGTCGTCCGGCGGTGGGACCTGACCACCGGGCGTGAGCTGGGCGTCGGCAGCGACGCCGACGCCGCCGACGCCGCCGACGCCGGTGTCACCTCCACGGACGATGACGACGACCACGGGGGACGCGGCTGCGTGACCCTGGAACTCAACGCCCGGACGCACGTCCTGGCGACGGACCCGGCGTTCGAGTCCCCGCTGGCCGTCAGCGCCAACGCGTACGACTCCTGGGTCTGGGACCTCGCCACGGGCGAACAGGTCGGTGGACCGGGCCCGGGATTCGTGGAGGCGGCGGCCGTGCGGGTACTCCGGGGCCGCCCCACCGCCCTGGTCGCCGGCGGTGGCGGGCCGGTCCAGGTGTGGGACCTGTCCACCCGCACGCACCTGCGGCTGCCGCTGATCGGCCATGCGGGGACGGTCCGGGCAGTGGCGACCGCGGTGGTGAAGGGGCGTCACCTCGCCGTCACCGGGGGCGACGACCGCTCGGTGCGCGTCTGGGACCTCGACGGCGAGCGGGCGGGGGCCGGTCGGCCGGCCGGTCACGCGGGGCCCGTGCACCGGGTCACCACGGCCGTCGCGGACGGCCGTCCCGTCATCGTCACCGGCGGGGCGGACCGGCTGGTGCGGATCTGGGACCTCGACGGCAGACAGCTCGGGGAGCCCCTGGCCGGCCACACCGGGGCCGTGCACCTGGTGACGGCGGGAACGGTCGACGGGCGCCCCGCCCTCCTCACGCGTGCCTCCTCGGAGGCGGTGCGGATCTGGGATCTCGCGAGCCGGGAACCGCTGCACGGCCGGACGACCAGCGCTTACACCAGCTCGTCCATCGACTTCTTCGCGACCGTCGAAGGCCGCTTCGTCGCCGTGACCTGGGAAGGCCGGGTGTGGGACCTGACGGCGGGCGCCTGGATCGGCGTGCAGCCCCGGAAGCGTGGCGCCATGGCCCTGGAGGAACTCGACGGCCGCCCCGTCGTGCTGACCGGGCGTGGGACGGACACGGCCCACCTGTGGGACCTGGCCACCGGCGAGCCGCTGGGACCGCCCCTGACGGGACACACCGGCCGGGTGCAGGCCGGGGCGGTCGGGACGCGGGACGGCCGTCCCGTCGTCGCGGCCGGTGGGGACGACGGAACGGTACGGGTGTGGGAGGCCACCACGGGGGAGCAGACCGGCGGGTACACGTTCCCCGCCGGCATCCGCGGCCTCGCGGTCACCCCGGACAGCCGGCTGGTGGTCGCCTTCGGCGCCGACCTCGCGGTCCTCGCCCACCGCTGACCGCCCGCGGGCCACCCGGCTCCGCCCGGCCTTCCATCCGGAGCCGGAGCCGGAGCCGGAGCCGGGGCCCCGGAGCCAGGGCCCCGCCCGTACGGGCCGTCAAACCCCGTGCTGTACTGCGTACTCTTCCGAATCCACCCCGCAGCACTCCGGAGCCGTGTCCCGATGAGCGTCAGCTGTCCCACGTGCGCCGCGACCGACGGAACCGTCGCCGTTCGCAAAGCCCTGCTGGACGCCGACCGCCCGCTCGACCCGCAGACGCGGGAACTGCTGTCGATGCGACCCGAGCCCGGGAAATCGACCGGGGCCGCGATCACCCTGTTCGTCCTGGCCGGTCTCGCAGGCCTGGTGGGACTGCGCACGCTGCTCTCCGGCGATGACGGCGGCAGCTCCGACACCGCCTACCGGGTCGGCTACCACTACGGCGGGTTCCTCGTCGCCGCGATCCTGCTGGGCATCGGACTCGCCGTCCACGCCGACCACCGGAGCCGGCGGAGCGACACGGCGGACCGGTGGCCGGGGACCTATGAGCAGTGGCAGCAGCTCCAACAGGTCTGGCGGGAGACCTGGTTGTGCCGACGGTGCCGTGTGGTGTTCCTCCCCGCCGGGTCGTTGCGCCCCGGCTTCCCCGCCTCGCCCGCGATACCCGTGACGCGGTTCCCCGAGTGGACGGAGAGCGTCGCGCGACAGGACGACCACTCCGGCGCCGCCACCTCGGACTGACCGCCGCCCGCGGGCCACGCGGCGGAGACCGCTGACGGGACGGTCCCGGGTGGGCGTGCCCTACCCGGCGGGGCGTTCGGCGCGGGCGGTGAGGCGTTCCCAGTTGCGGTGGCCGATGTCGGCCTTCCGGTCCTCGGTGAAGGGCGCGTTCTCCAGGAAGGAGCGGGCCGCGCCGTTGCTGGTGTCGACGTAGGGGAAGCCGCCGGGGCGGAAGCCGTAGGTGAAGGGGTAGTCGGTGGAGTACAGCATCCGGTCGGTCCCCATGACCTCCGCGGTCCAACGCAGGTACCGGGGGCTGTTGGTGCCGCTGCCCGCGACCCAGAAGTTCTTCCTCCAGTAGTCGGCGAGGGGCTGCCTCAGGCCGCCCGCCTCGGCGAAGAACCCGACGTGGTCGAGGTGGAACATGACGATCTCGCCCCAGTGTCCGGCGATGACCTGCAGGCCGGGGAAGCGGTCGAAGACGCCGGAGAAGATCATGCGCAGGTACTGGAGGCCGAGGTCGTAGTACCAGCCGATGCCGGGCCCGGCCAGGATCGGGCCCATGGCGCCGAGGTCGGAGTAGTAGGCGTCGAGGACGGGCTGGACCGGTGTCTGCGGGTGGAAGTGCAGTGGCACGCCGAGGCGTTCGGCGGTGGCGTACAGCTCGTCGTTGTCGGGGTGGTCGGTCGGCTTGTCGCCGGTGCGGCCGTAGCATGGCGCCGGGGAAGCCGAGTTCGACGACCGCGCGCTCCAGTTCGGCCGCCGCGGCGGCGGGTGACCGGGTGGGGATCGCGGCGAACGCCTGGTACCGGTCGGGGCGGGAGGCGACGATCGCGGCGAGTTCGTCGTTGGCGTCGCGGGCCACGGGGACCGCGTCCGCCTCGGGCAGGTCCTGCACGCCGGGTGACGACAGGGAGAGCACGGCGACGTCGATGCCCTGGTCGTCCATGTGGGCCAGGCGCTGCTCGCCGACCTCGTGCAGGTTCTTCGCGACGGGGCTGTCGCCGAAGCCGCGGGCGGGGGTCCGCGGTGGTCATGTCCCTGGACCCCACCCCCGGACGGCCTGCTGCCGAGAGCGGCCTCCCCGCGCGCGAACGGACCCGCCGCAGGATCATCGAAGCGGCGATCGACCTGTGGGAGCGCGGGGTCCGCGATGCGGTCACCGCGCGGGCCGTCGCTGACACCGCCGGACTTCAACCGCCCGCGCTGTACCGGCTCTTAGACGACAAGGAGGGTCTGCTCGACGCCGTGGCCGAACACGGCGTCGCGCAGCTCAGGCGACGGTACGAGTAGCCCGGTCGTGGTCGTGGTGGCGGTCGTGGTCATCCGGTGGTCGCGCGCGCTCGTTCCCCGCAGGTCCTTCACCAGCCTTCGCCGGGAGGGCCCGCCAGTCACACAAGAAGATCGGTCGGGCTGGCGCCGGAGGGGGATGCCGCACCCGATCCGGTTCCCGGGTCCGGAATGTCGCAGCGATCTGTCGGATATCTGGCGATACCGCCTCTGAGCTGCGAATTCGTGGTGGCAGCCGACGTCGTGGATCCCCTAGAGTCGGCGCGCCCGTCCCGGTCGGGGTGGTGGCGTACCGGCGTGCGCGGTCGAGCGCGCGAGGATTTCCAGGAGTTGACGATCTGATGGTGTGTCTGGCGTGCGGGGCGCGCCCTGCGGGGACCGACAGTGGCCGCTGCTTCGGCTGCGCGGAGGCGGTTCCGGGGTGGGCGGCGGCGATGCGACCGGCGAACGGCCTCGCCGTGGCGGTCTACGCCCTGCTGGCGCTGAACGCCGCGGTGTCGGCGGTCGCGGTCGCCGTCGACCTCTGGACCGACGTGCTCCTGGGCCGGGCGCTGGACGGGTCGGGCAATGTCAGCGCCGACGACTTCGACGTCACACACTCGCTGGCGCGCGTGCTGGACGGCGTGTTCCTCCCGTTGGTGCTGGCCACCGCGGTGGTGTTCGTCGTCTGGTTCTACCGCATCCGTCAGAACGCCGACCTGCTGCTGCCGAACGGGCACCGGCTCGGCCGCGGCTGGACCATCGGGTCCTGGATCACGCCGGTCGTCCTGCTCTGGTTCCCCTGGCAGCTGATGGTCGACTGCTGGCGGGCGAGCGCGCCGCTGGACGCGGAGGGACGGCGGCGCACGCCGTCGGAGGCCGTGGTCGCCCTCTGGTGGGCCACCTGGATCGGCGCGATCGTCGTCAACCGGATCGCGGGCTCCATGCTGCCTCACGTGGTCCCGTCGGACCGCGGCGATCTGGAGGACCTGCGCAACGCCATCCGGGTGGAGGCCGCCGGGGCGGTGCTGCGGCTGGTCGCGGCGGTCGCGGCGATCCTGGTGGTCAACCGGCTGACGGCGATGCAGCAGGCCCGTCGGGCCGGGGTCAACCCGATCGCGGTGATGGCCGCCCAGGAAGCCCGGACCCGGGCGGTGGTGTCGGCTGCTCCGACTCCTGCTCCGGCTGCTGCCGCAGCACCCGCCGCCGCGCCGGCCGCAGCACCCGCCGCCGCGCCGGCTGACGCCACGTCGACGGGGCAGCCGCCCGCCTGACGGTATACCGGGGCAGGCCCGGCCCCGCCCGACTGCGCCCGCCACCGGGAACGCGCACCGGCCACGGGCGGTGGCGGTGCGCGCTCCGGTCGGCGGACGGCGCCGACGGTCACGGCCGGAGGTCAGGCCGTGGGCGGGGTCCGGTCGGCGGACGGGCCGGACCGGGGGAGGATGCCGGAGCGGCTGTCCGCGTCCTGGTCGGCGGCGATCCGGCAGTGCTACGGGTCGAGGGCCGGGAGGGCGGCGGCGGGGACTGTCCGGTGCTGTCCGCGCGTGTCCACCGGCGATCGCCCCGAGCCCATCGACTGAAGAACCGTCAATTACCGTACGGACAACTCCCTTTCGACGAGGGCACGGAAGGTGCGCGGGGGCCGGCCGGTAAGGCGCTGAACGGTGTCGGTGACGCGGTCCTCCGCCCCGTCGGCGATGGCGCGGTCCATGTCGGCCAGCATCGCGGCGAACTCGGCGGGGATCTCGGCGCTGAGGCGGTCGCACAACTGCCGGTGGGACAGGTGCTGGTGGACCACGGGCCGGCCGGTGACCTCGGTGAGGACGGCGGCGATGTCGTCGTGGCTGAGCGCCTCGGGCCCGGTGAGGACGAGGTCGGTGTCGGGGGACTGCTCGTCGGTGAGGGCGTGGACGGCGACGGCCGCGATGTCCTCGGCGTCGACGAAGCCGACCCGGCCGTTCGCGGCGGCGGTCCGGATGACGCCCTCGTCGCGGATGCTGCGGGCGTGCGTGTGGGAGCCGGTGAAGTTCTGCATGAACCACGAAGGTCGCAGCACCGCCCACTGGTCGAACAGTCCGGGCAGGGCCCGGTGCACCGCTCCGACGGCCGGACCGCGTTCGGGGATGGCCGAGGAGCTCAGCAGCACCGCGCGGCGCACGCCGCCGTCGCGGGCCCGGCGGAGGAACGGCAGCATGGTCGTGGCGGGGTCGGGGGAGCCCACGGGCGGGATCAGGTAGACGCGGTCGACGCCGGTGAGGGCGGCGGCGTGGGTGGCGGGGTCGTACCAGTCGAAGGGGACCGGCTCGGTGCCCGGCACCGGGGTGGCCCGTCGGCTGGCGGCCCTGACCCGGTGGCCCGCCGCGGTCAGTCGGGCGACGGTGCGGCTGCCGGTGGTGCCGGTGGCGCCGATGACCAGCGTGGTGCCGGTGGTGCGGTTGTCCGACGCGGCGGTGGTGGTCATCGGGTGCTCCCGGTGAAGGCCGTGCCGGATTCCCGGACGGCGAGGGGGTTCCAGTAGTCGCGGTAGGAGGTGATGAGCCCGTCCCGGACGGTCACGACGGCGATGTAGGTCATGTCGAAGGGGGCGCCGCTCTCCACCAGGCGGCCGACTCCGCGCATCTCGACCACGATGGTCCGCGGGTCGGTGGTCTCGTGGATCCGCAGGTCGGGGAAGTCGTGCAGGTCGATGTGGTCGGGGTAGTGGCGCATGTAGGCGGCGACGGCCTCTTTGCCCTCCAGGCGTCGGGGCCATCCTTCGGGGGCGAAGGGGAACTCCATGAGGCCGTCGTCGGCCCACAGGGCGACCCACGCGGGAATGTTCTTGTCGAGCAGCAGTCGCAGGCCGCGGCGGTACAGATCCGCCGGGGAGGTCGGTGCGGACATGGGTATCCTCCAGCTCCTATAATCCGGACCCTGGGTCCGTTTTGAAGATACGGACCCCGGGTCCGCTTTGCAAGTGAAGGAGCAGCATGACGGAGCGCAAGTCCCGCAAGGACGCCGTCCGCAACCGCGAGGCCGTCCTCGCGGCCGCCGACGCCCTCTTCGCCCGCCGCGAGAGTCCCGAGGACGTCACCACGGCCGAGGTCGCGGCGGCGGCCGGCGTCGGCAAGGGCACGCTGTTCCGGGCCTTCGGTGACCGCGCAGGGCTGCTCCGCGCCCTGTACGAGGCGCGGCTCGAACCGATCAGGGCGGCCGTCGAGACCGGCCCGCCGCCACTGGGGCCCGCGACCCCGCCGCAGGACCGGGTGCCGGCCGTGCTCGACGCCCTCCTGTGCTTCAAGCTCGACAACCGTCGCCTCGCGCTGGCCCTGGAGGAGGGCGGGAGCAGCAGCAGCCCGTACCGGGCGGAGCACTACGAGCGGTGGCACGGGCTGCTCCGGGCTGTCCTGGAGCAGATCCCCGGCCTCACCGACGGCGCCTTCACCGCGCACGCCCTGCTCGCCGCCACCCGGGCCGACCTCGTCGAGCACCTGATGGGGGAGGAGGGCGTGTCGCGGGACGAACTGCGGGCCCGGCTGGCCGACTTCGTCGCCAGGGTGCTTGCCACCGGCCCGCGGCGGGGGCCGGCGGCCGAGGGGTGACCGAGGGGGCCGGCGGGCGGCCCTGACCGGCCCTGACCGGCCCTGACCGGCCCGGTTCGGTCGGGTCAGGCGGAGGAACGGGAGCGGTACTCGCCGACGGGCGGCGGACAGGGCGGCGGACAGGCCGGGCAACCGCCGACGGCAAGCCAGCTGGGCATCCGGTGCGGCAACGGCGCCCCGAGCCAGGTGCGGCACGTTCCCGCCTGGGCCTCGCCTACCCCCCCGCTGCGCACCCGCAGGCGCCACGAGGGCGTCATGACCACAGGGCCGGGCCGGCTCCGGGGGATCCCCCGG